>NZ_JBITXI010000011.1:0-59100 GCF_044544605.1 Streptomyces sp. NPDC053560
ACCCCAACCCCACCCCCGCGGCCCCGGCCCCCGGGGGGGCCCCCCCCACCCCCCCCCGCCCCCCCCCCCCCCCCCCGCGGCGCCCCCCCCCCCCCCCGCCCCCCCCCCCCACCGCGTTTGCAGGGCGCCCCCGTGCGACCAGCCCGCTCGGCGCACGCCTGACCCGCGCGAACAGCGCACGGAAACGGCGGACGCGCTACCCTGATCCCCGCGTCACCATCGGCCCGCCGCCGACCGGTGCCGCAGGGAGGCTTGCCCGAGCGGCCTAAGGGAACAGTCTTGAAAACTGTCGTGGCGGCAACGTCACCGTGGGTTCAAATCCCACAGCCTCCGCCCAGGTCAGCAAAGTAGCTGCTCAGAAGGGGTGCCCGGCCGATGCGGGGCACCCCTCTTGCGTTCAACGTGTCTCACCCTGAGCCGCCCGTATCCCAGCTTTGACCAGCACGTGTGGGCCAGCCGTGGGCCAGGATCGGGTAGCTAGGAACTTTCGTCTGGATCAACCTCGCGGACAACTTGAGGGCGATCGCGTCGATCACCTCTCAGCGATCGTGCCAGCGACGACCCCGCCTCGGCCAACGGCTCGATGAAAGGGAGTGCCCCGCTGCCGCGATCGGCAGCGGGGCACGCACCGGAAGCGGCGGCGCCCGAGCTAGTCGTGAGCTAGGCATCAGCGCCTCCGCTCAAACAGGCGCAGGATGCGTCCTGCTAGCAGTCGGGCGTCGCGTCGCCGGGTAGGCCTGCTGGACCAGACCGCGGGCAAGAAGATGCCCGCGACCACAACAAGCACCAGGGCCACCAGTGCAACGCTGGTCCATGGGGAGGCTCCGATCGACCACACGGAGATGGTTCCGACTCCAAGGGCGATCGGCAGCCCTCGGCTCACGGGCCAACGGTGTTCGCCATCACACGCAAACCCTTCTGTTCGAGGCCAGTGACCCGGCCTGGGCGGAGTGCACCTCCCCCGACTGATGTTGCGGTCGGGGGGTCTTGAAGTGCCCAGGTAACTTCTGGTTGCCGGCGTCGGGCTAGCAGAGATCCGACGGAGGCGTGCCGTCCTGAATCTGCATCGACGCCGGGCACTGCAAGCGGCACCTTCACTCACAATTTTTGCGCACTTCGGCGCGACTAAGAAAGCCAAGTGCCCAGCTCAGAAGCGCACTTCCAGCACATCGGCGTCAGTGCCTGACATCTTCCTTCTGGCCCCGAGGTGATCCAAAAGAATGGCCCTAGGTCGGCCCTTCGGCCGAGTCCTCGTGCCTCCCGCTCAGCTCCTCGTCGATGAGCTGGTTGGCACGGAACTGCATGCCGCGCAGCAACTTGGCATAGAAGCGATAGAGCACGGCGATGCTGTGTCCGGCACGGTGAGCGACCTCCACGGGGTCCACCCCTGCCTTGATCCACAGCGAGACCCCCGCGTGCCGGAGCGAGTAAGGCACGTCAGCCAGTGGCGTCCTCGCCTCGCTCGCGGTCAGCCCCCTCTTGCGCGCTGCGTCCCACACCTCGCAGTACTCCGTGGACCGCACCCGCCCTCCTTGGGCGGCCCGAAAGAGCCGACCGTCGGAGGCGACTCCGTAGCGCTCCGCGTGGGCCCGCAGCATCTCCACAAGCACAGGAGGTATCGGAACCGTCCTGGTGGCCCGCCGGGCTCGGCGCTTCAGTCCCCTGGACTCGTACGGTTTCCCGTCGTCGGTCCAGCCCGAGCCCACCTCCGGCCGGCTGCCCTCAAGAACCAACTCCCCCCAGCCGGCATTCGGCAGAGAGCAGTCGGACAGCTTGAGCGCGGCGATCTCCGACGGCCTCATGGCTGCGTAGTAGATGCACCCGAAGAACGCCTCAAGGTGCTCACCCCGTGGGCCTTGCTCCTTCACGGCCTGGATCAAGGCGCGTGCTTGCGCTGGCGCGGGGACGTACCGGAAATCGACTTCGTCTTCTGTCTTCGGTGCGGCCCAGTCCACGCGCGCGAGCGGGTTGGTCGGCAGAACCTCTCTTTCGACAGCGAAACGCATCGCATTGCTCAAGACCATGCGCTTCCGGTGGATCGTGGTTTCGGCTGCCGCCTCGCCGTTGAGCTTGAGCGACAGGGCATCCAGCGCCTTCCGCAAGTGATCAGGCTGCGCCGCTTCGGAAACCTTCAGTGAGTGCTTGGCGAGCCAGGTAAGAGCCGCTGTGATTTCGTTCGGAGGTGTCTCGGCAGCGGTCCTGCTGACCAGCTCCCCGTCGGGTGTACGGACAGCGCGAAATGCCCAGGCGTGCAGGGCCCGGCGCATCACCTTCGCGTCAGGAACGCCGTGTGAGGTGGAGACGAACACGGGCGTGACGACTGCGAGAGATTCCGCGATGTTGGCCCGTTGCTTCGCGGCTGCCTTTGGCCACTTCATCAGGGCGTACGCGGTTGCATGCTCGAACCAGGTAGGGCAGTTCAGGGCTGCCAGCTCATCCGCGGGCAGCCCTGTGGCCTCGTCGAATTGCTGGCGATTCCGTAGGGCCGCGAGAAGCTGGGATTGCCGGCCCTCGGCTTGAGTCTTGGTCTTGTAGCTCTTTGAGTGAGCGCGTTCGCCGACGCGCCAGCGCAGCTCGAACGGCTTCGGACGGTTCTTCCGCTTGCGGATGGTCCAAAACTCTACGTCGTAGGTCAGGGGCATGAGGCTCCGTACTGAGAGGGGCCTGCCGACGTTCGTCGGCAGGCCCCGGGTGAGACGGCGGGAGGGTCAGGCGGCGGCCTGCTCGTTCTGCTCCCACCAGGCGTCCAGGTCGCTGCGGCGGCAGCGGAGCTGGCCGTTGGGGAGCTTGTAGAGCTTCGGGGCCTTGCCTCGGGCGCGCATGCGGTAGAAGGCGGCGCGGCTCATGTTGATCTCTTCGAGGACTTCGCGGAGCTTGAGCGGCTTCGGGCGGGGCATGGCTCGTTCTCCTCCTGGAGAGGTCGTGGACGTCCTGGGGTGGTCCCGCAGAAACCGCAATATCCGCAGAAACCTGCTACGGGGCCGCTGACCTGCGGTGATGCGGTGGCCGCCCCTGCGATGAGGGGCCACCGCAGAATTCCGCGAAATTCCGCAATATTCAGCGGCCGGCCTCGGCGGGCATGGGCGCGCTGATTTTTGCGGAATTTCCGGGGTTTCTGCGGCAGCACCCTGACGCGGCGGGCGGCGGGGCGTTGCCGCAGGTCAGCGGGCGTGGCCGGGGGTTTCTGCGATTTTGCGGTTTGTGCGGGGAGCGATAGGTGTGCGGGGCCGGTCAGCGAGTGGGCTGCCGGAGGGTGGGGTGGAGGTGGAAGCGGGGTGCGGGTGGCCTGCCACGGTTGCCGGTGCGTTCGGGGGTGTACATGCGGAGGTAGCCGTGTTCCTCCAGCAGCGCGGCGGCGGGCTCCAGGTCATCGACGGTGGGGAACTCGGAGCGGGAGAGCTTGGCGAACAAGTCGCGGCGGCTGACCTCGCTCCAACCATTGGCCCGCAGGGTTTCCAGCAGGCTGCGGGCGCGGGCCAGGGTGGGGTCGGCGCCCATGGCGTCGAAGACGGCCAGGGCGTGGCCGGTGAAGTAGTCGCCCAGTTCGATGGCGGCCTGCATGGTCTCCTCGGCCACCGGGGTGGCGTGGCCGTCGGTGAGGTGCTGGGCGAGGTGGAGCAGCCCGGCCAGGCGGGCGACCGCGCCGGCCAGCTTCCCTGCCCAATCGGTGATGTGGCCCAGCGCGCCGCCGCGGGCGGCGAGCTGGGGTTCGACGCGGCGCTGGTAGGCGACCAGGGCGGCGTCGGCCTCCGGGGAGAGCTGCAGGACGGCGGGGTCGGTCCACTCCGCCAGCGCCAGCGTCAGGTCGATGACGTTGCGCCGGTAGGCGGCGGCCACCTCCTGCGGCACCGGCTCGGGCAGGACCTCCCGCTCACCCACCAGGGACGTGGGCATGGAGTACAGGAAGCGGCCCAGCAGGCCGCGGCCCTTGAAGGTGCGCTGCCGGCCGATGTCGTCCAGCACCGAGGGCTGCACCGACAGGCCCATGGTCAGCGCGGGCTTGTCGATGTACTCCTTGCGGGTCTGGCGGTTCACGCGCAGCCGGTCCCCGGCGTGGCCCTTGAGGAAGACGCCCAGGTTGGGGGCGCCGGAGTAGCGGCCGGCGATGATGTCGAAGATGTCGCCCTCGGCGCTGAGCACGGAAATCCGCCCGCCCTGCTCGTGCAGGAGGCTGGTGACCGTCTCGGCGGTGGCGTCGTCGGCGAGCAACTGCGGCTCGGCCGGCACGGTGACGGCCTCGGCGGTCTGGGCCAGTCCGATGGCGGTGCTCAGCAGTTCGTCGCGCTCCTCGGGGTCGGCGCCGGAGGCTTTGGCGGCGGCCTTGTCGGCGGCTTCCTTGGCGAGCTTGGCGGTGAGCTGGGCTTCGACGATGGCGGGCTGCATCGCGGTCTTCAGCAACTCCTCCGCCTCGAACAGCGGGTCGGTGAGCGCGGAGACCACGGCGGTCTTGCGGTTGCCCGGCGGCAGGGCGACCACGACGTAGAGGTTGGTGGGCTCGCGCCAGTTCCCACGGATATGGACGACCGCGCGGCCGCCGGCGGCGGTGGCCAGCCCCGCCAGGGCGAAGCAGCCGGGCAAGTCCACGGGGGTCTGGGTCTCCTCCGCGACCGCCTCCACGTACTGCCGCAGCCAGCCCGGCAGGGTGTGGGCGGGGAAGGCGGGCAGGTCACGGGGGCCGGAAAGCGGCAACGGCTCCTCCCACCCCGCGGCCTTGGCCGGCGGGGCGTCCAGGGCCTCCAGTCCGGCCCACAGATCGGTGCGGTCCACAGACTGTGTGGTCATGCTGCCTTCCTCCTCTCCACGGTCTGCAGCCGGCAGCGCTGGGGGTGGTCGGTCCAGTCCTCGACCAGCCGCTGGACGGCGGCGCGGCCCTTGGCCTGGCGCTCGTAGCCGCAGCGACAGGTGGCCGCCGCCCGGCACAGGCCGCTCCACTCCGGCGGGGCGACGATGTGCAGGCCGAAGAAGACCCGCTCCGGCTCGGCCGGGAGGAGATCGTCCAGGCCAGGGCGAAGAGCTGAAAGGACGCCCTGACGGGCGGCGTTCTTCGGCGCGCAACGGCCGTCTCTGGCCGGGGCCGGTGTGGCGTCCTGCGGCTTGTCGGCGGGGCCGGGGCGCGTCATGCGGCCCTCCCCAGCGCGGTGTGGAAGCCGTTGGCCACAGCGCGTGCTGCGTACGCCTCGGGCACGCCGACGGAGACGGCCGCGTCGATGATCTGCTGTCCGATGAGTTCCAGGCCGCAGGGTCCGGGGCACTGGGCGTGCCGGGAGGCGAGGAACTGGGCCACTCCGAATGCCTGCGATCCGGCGCCGGAGTCGGTGCGGGCACGCACGAGGGCCCGGCCTCGCTCCAGGCCGGTCCGTACGAACCGTTCGGTGTGGCGGCAGCCGGTGGCCACGGTGCGGTCCCACTCGGCGCGGCCGGGGACGGAAGAGACCACCCCCGGGCGGGACGGGGTGGTCTCTTCCTTCTCAACCAGCGCGAGGACGGCCGGCGGCAGGGCGGTCATGGTGCCGGTGCCGGGGCCGAGCCAGCGGGCGTAGGACATGGAGGACTTGATGTCCACGCCGGGCCGTACCGCGTTGGCCGACTGCATCGTGCCTTGGTAGATCCAGTGCTCTCCGCGGGTGGTGGGCACCGTCCTGGTGGCGGGCAGGGACTGGCGGGCCCAGGCGACAGCGGCGGCGTTGTCCAAGTCGACCACTGTCAATCCGACCCCGGCCGGGTGGTAGGCAACGGCCACGGCCTGCCGCCACGCCCAGGCCCAGGCCGGGGACGTGAGAACGGTGGTGTCGGTGGTGGCGGCGGCCCAGGCATGGCACACCGTCGGGCAGTGGCAGGGGCCGGCGGTCAGCATGTTCGGCCGACCGCCGCAGGCCAAGCGTGCGTAGGACAGGCGCACGCAGCTCGGGCAGTTCCCGAACGGGATCTTGCCCTTCCGCAGCGGCAGCACCGGCACACCGGCTTCCGCCAGCTGCAGTGCGGTCCTCAGCGGCCCGGAGGGTCGCCGAATGTCGGTGGGTTGGGTCATGCTGGAGTCCTCCATGTCTGTGGAAGGGCTGGAGACCAGGGCGACCGCGCTTCTTTGGCGAGATGGAGCGGTCGCCTTTGGTGTGCCCTGGGCTGGTCAGTGGTGGTTGATGGTTCCGCTGGCGCGGCCGAACAGGCCGGTGGCGGTGATGTTCTGCGTGATCGGGGCGGGAGCAGGAGCGGGGCGGCGGCAGCGCTTGAGCAGTGCCAGCGCCGCGGTGCCGCCGGCCGCGATGACGGTGACGGCGGCCCACAGGGCATCGGTCATGGCGATCAGTCCCGGTGCGGCGTAGGAGAGGCCGACTCCGGCGATGCCGATGCCGAAGCCGGTGGTGGGCACGAGCAGCGCGGTGGTCTTGGCCCAGGCCGGGATCGGCTGCGCGGTCGGGGCCGCGGGCATCGGCGGCGGGGCGGCCGGTTCGGTGTAGGCGAGGGTGCGGATGCCGCCGGGCAGGGTGACAACCCGGACGCCGGGCGGGATCTCGTTCAGCGGCATCGGCGTGGGCCGGTGCGGGAGGTAGGCGGGCGCCTGGTGGGCTTCGGCGGTGGTGATCGGGTGCGTGGGGCGGGGGTCCACAAGTCCTCCTCCTGGTGTGGGGCGGATCAGGCGGTGAGGTGGGTGAGGGCGTCGGCTATGGCCTGGCACAGGTCGTGGATGGGGCCGTAGGCGCCGGTGCCGGCGACGAAGAAGCCGAAGAGGAACAGCACTATCGCGCTGCCGCCGCTGACGGATCTGCCGCGGAGCAGGGCGAAGGTGAGGATGCCGAAGAGGACGGCGGCGGAGATGGTCATAGCCACGGGCGTACTCCTGTTGCAGAGGGGTTCGGGGTACGTGTCGGGCCCCCGCCGCGGGGTGGGGTGGCGGGGGCCCGGCTTGTCGTCTGGCTTGTCGCGCAGCTTGTCGCTTGTCTTGTCGCGGGCTTGTCTTGTCGCTTGTCGCCTCGCAGGTCAAAGCCGCTTTTCGGCCCTCAGGCGGCCGTATAGGCCCCTTCTCGGAGGTGTCGCGACAAGCGACAAGACAAGTGCTCAGCTCAGTTGTCGAAGTCGCCCTTGGGGGCGTGGGTGTGGTGGACGTAGCGGGCCTTGGTGGCCTCTCCGACCTTGACCACCTCGCCGCTCTCGGCCCATGCCTTGAGCCACTGGACGATGGTCTGGCGGCTGGTGCCGAACTCCGGTTTCAGCTCCCGCTCCAGCGCGGAGGCCCCGGTGCCCTCCGGCCCGGCGGCGACGAGCAACTGCAGGGCGGCGCGCTGGGCCTCGGTCGGCTCCTCGCTCTCCGCAGGTACTTCGGCCGGTTCGGCCTGGCGGTTGTAGCGGAGGTTGAGCCCGCCGGAGCGCTCCGAGCGCCGGCGGTCGGGCTCGTCCGTGGTGCCGTACGTCTCGTCGATCGCCTTCATCAGCTTCGCCGTGAGCGCGTCGGCGTCGTCCCCGCGGCGGGTGTAGCGGAGGTTCAGTCCACCCGGCCGTTCCCCGGTCCTCGTACTGGTGGCCCGCGCTTCGGGGCTCCCGGCGGCCGGAGCGGTGGGGTTGGTGTCGTTCCAGAGCCATCCGGCGCGGTCGGCGTCCCAGCGGCGGGCGTAGTCCTCTCCGGCCGCGCGGGCGGAGACCTCATCGAGGACCGGGCGGCGGGCGTTGGTGGCCAGGGTGACTTCGCGGGCCATGCTGGGGGCGGTCTTCCAGCCCTTGAACCCGGTGGGGGCGAAGCCGTTGGCGCCGGAGGCGCCGATGACGCCGGCGCCCTTGGCGTTGAGCTGGGAGGCGTCGATCTTCACGCGGCCGAACAGCTTGCCCGCGTTGTTGCCCGCTCCCTCCCCGGAGGTCAGCGCGACGCCGACGGGGGAGAACTTGCGGACCTCGGTGTCGCCGATGGCGGAGACGTTGCCGTCCACGGCGGTGAGGACCAGGCGGAGGGCCATGGCGCGGGTGGTGCGCATGAGCTTCTTCACCGCCTGCTGGACCTGCTTCATGGTGGGGTCGCGGAAGTTGGCGGCGGAGAGGAGTTCGGCGCCCTCGTCCACCACGATCTCGATCTGCGGCAGCCCAGGTGAGACCGGCAGCAGCGTGGTGTCCCGCTCGTCCAGCAGGTCCTGGTACTCGGCCTGCCGGGCGGCGTTGACGGCGAGTGCTGCCTGCAGCATCCGCAGCGCTTCCTTCGGGGTGGAGGCCAGCCAGTCCACGCCGGGCCGGGTGTCCTCCGGCGGCCGGACCGCCCCGGCCTTCGGCGCCTTGTAGCCCTGGGCTTCCAGCCAGGGCCGGACCCAGGGGCGGCCGCAGGCGCCGGCCTTGAGGTCGATGACCCAGGTGACCACGTCGGTGCAGCGGGCGAACCCGGCCAGCACCACGTCCAGGAACGTGGACTTGCCCGACCCGGGCGGGCCCAGGACCAGCGCGCAGGCTTCGCGGAGGAAGACCTGTACGTTCTCGCCGTGGGCGAGGAGGCCCCAGGGGATGCCGGTGAGGATGGACAGGGCGGTGTAGTCGGTGGGGTAGCTGTAGTCGCGGTCGATGACATTCTCGGTGGGGATGTCCAGGACCACGCGGCCCTGGACGTCGCCCTCCTCCACGTTGATCGCGCAGCCCAGCGGCAGGCGGGCGTCGGTGGCAAGTCCCCGGGCGCCGGCGGCGACCTTGTCCCAGGTGGCGCCGCCGGAGGCCAGTTCGGCGGCCAGGCTGAAGCCGGTGCCGGTCTTCCAGAACTCCACCGCGAAGATGGCCACCTCCACCCCGCACACCCGCTTGATCCGCTCGTTCCACTCCGCAGCGATCTCGCGGCGCCTGTTGTCCATCTCCGCGGTGGCGGCCTTGGCCGCGGCCGACAGCCGCTCTTCCTCGGCGGCCTCTTCGTGGATGGCGGCGTTGGAGGCCATGGCGCCGATGCCGACGCCCAGGGCGGCCAGGGTGCCGCCCGCGGCCCAGGAGAGGGGGCCGGTGGTCATGGCCCAGGTGGTCCAGCCCCCCGCCAGCAGCCAGGACGCGGCGCGGGTGACGATGCTCCGGCCCGTCAGGCGACGGTAGATGCTGTGCCCGATGCCGTGCCCGATCGCCCCGGCGGCGCCGATGGCCAGCGGCCAGCCGGGCGGCATGTGGGAGGCCGCACCCAGCAGGGCGACCGCGCCCGCGCCGGTGGTCGCCGACAGGGCCCCGGTGATCGGACCATGGGTGGCGGCCCAGTCCAGCGGCACCCCGGACGGCTCCTTGGCCTTCTTGCCGGTCTTCTTGGAGGTGTTGGTGAGGTTCAGGGTGTGCTCTGCCATGCGGTGTCCGCTCCTCAAAGCGCCGGGGCCGCGCACCAGCTGGTGTGCGGCCCCGGTCCACTGGGGTGGTCAGTCGTCGTTGTTGGTGGTGTCCCACATCGCTTCGCCGTGGCGCGGGTCGTTGTGCCGCTTGATGTCCTGCTCGTGGACGACGTGGAAGACCTTGCCGACGTCCTCGGCGGCGTCCATGGCGTGCCGGAGGTGCTTGTAGACCTCCTCCAGCGCCTCCCCGACCTCCTTCTCCACCGGGAACTCCGCGTCGGACTTCTCGGCGAGGATGGCGAAGGTGTTGGCGATCGACTCCAGCGCGTCCGGCATGCCCTCGATCGTGGCCAGGACGTGCATCATCCCGTCCGGGTCGTACTTCTTGGCGGCGTCCTCCATCTCCGAGGCGGCCTCGTCGAAGAGGAAGCCCGGACCCCTGCGGCTGCGTGCCATGTCATCTCCCGTGTTCGATGCGGTGGTGTGGTTGCGCGGGGCGCGCGGCACCTTCGCCAGCAGCGCCTCGTCCTCGTCGGTCTCGGTTGCGCTGTGCTCGTAGATGGCGGCGTCGCGGTCCAGCCGGTCCGCCAGGGCCTTGTCCGCGAGCAGGCGGTACAGGCGGCGGCCGGGGTGGATCAGCCAGGACCAGCCGAGCTTCCGGCCGATGGGGCTGGTGAGCAGGCCCAGTACGCCGACCGGGGCGGCCACGATGGCGGCCAGGGCGCAGCGGCCCCAGTAGCGCAGCCGGGAGGTGAACAGGGCCCGGTGCAGCCGCATCCGCGCCGCCGCCCGTTGCCTCGCGTAGGCGATCCGGCCGCGTCGCTCCTCCGCACGCCGCTCCCATCCGGCCCGGGCCTTCTCCCGGGCGTTCGTGCGGGCCTGGCGCATCCGCTCCGAGGCCGTGCTCAGCGCCCGGCCGGCCCGGCCCTGTCCGCGGTTTTCGGTGCGGGCCTGGCGGCGCGCGGCGCGGTCCGCCCGGCGGGCATCGGCGGCCTGCCGGCGGTCGGCCCGGTCCTGGCGCCGCCGCTCCGAGCGGGAGGGGGCGCTGTCCTGGCGGGCCTTGCGCAGGGCCTTGACCTCATTGGCCCGCGCTCCGGCCCCGGCCAGCGCCTGCCGTGGCGAGAGGCCACCGGAACGGCGCCCGCCTGCACCGGCGGAGGGGGACGTACGGTGCGAGCGGGAACCTGCCGACGAGCCGCCCGCGGACGGCTTGGTGAGGCTCGGCCCCGAACGCGCCCCCGCGGCCGGGCCCGTGCGGGGCTGCCGGGGGATGCCGCCGGCAGCCGAGGAGGACTTGTGCAGCAGGCCGGAGCGCCCGCCGCCTGAGCGGGCGCCGCCTCCGCCGGAGCCGCGGCGGGTGAGGGAGGAAGATCCCACCCCCGCGCCTCCGCCCCGGCGGGAACCTGCCCCGCCGCGCTGCATCGAGCCCGTTCCGGCCGAGCCGGTACCGGACCGGCCGCCGGAGCCGGGCGTCTTCCTGTCGTTCTTGCGGTGCGCGGCGCCGACGGCCAGGGCGCCGACGACGGCGGCCGTCCCGGCGACCGCGGCCGCGGTGAGCGGACCGCCGGCAAGGGCCGCGGCGGACAGGGCGCCGATGGTGGTGTTGCCGGCGGTGACCGCCAGCGGCAGCACCGGCAGCCCGCCGGGCGTGTGCGCCACCGCAGCCTGCGAGGCCGGGGTGGTCTCTTTCCCCGCCGACGTGGTGGTCGACGAGGCATCGACGGTGGGGGTTTCGGTGGTCGGTGTGGTCTGAGTGGCGGTGTCAGCCATCGCTCAGCCCTCCCATCCGGTGCGGTGAGATGGCCCGGTAGGCCGCCGCGAAGATCTCGGGCATGCTGAAGGGACCTCCTTTGAGGGGGAAAGCGCCCCCGGCCGGGCCCTAGGAAGCGAGGCCGGGGGCGCGCTGCGTCCGGAGTCGGCGCAGGTCAGATGTGGTGGGGGTGGGCGGCGGCGATCTCCTGCCACCGGCGGTTGTCCGCGGCGTCGACGCGAGAGATCTGGACGGTGAAGTCGCAGCTGGCGGCCTTGCAACGGTGGGTGGTGGTGGTCCAGGCGTCCGCGAGGCGCTGGCAACAGGCGGTGCCCGCCACTCAGATGCTCGCGGTGCAGGCCACCAGGAGCGTCGTCGGCACGTCGTAGGACGCCAGCTCCGCCCCGTTGCCGACGGCCACGGCCCCGCCGAGAAAGACCGAAACGGGGAAGGAGAAGCGGCGGATGCGTTCGGTGCTGTTCACGTACGAACTCCCTTACGGATCAAGCGGCCAGCACGGGAGCGTCCGCGCAGGCCAGGCAGGTGCCGAGTGAGGTGGGGAGGGTGTAGCCCGCGTCCCGCCCGCATGCGGGGCAGGTGCGGCGGGCGGCGTTCGCTTTGGCCAGCGCCGTCCATCTCGCGGGCGTCATCGGCCGGACCGGCAGCGCCAGATCGAGGCGGTAGAGGTAGGCGACGCGGACGCCGGCGCGGTAGCGGCGCGAGCGCCACAGGATCTGCGCGGCCACCTCCTGGCCACCCGGCCGCAGCCCTTTCGCACGGAGCTGGCGGCGGGTGGCCAGCCCGTCCGGGGCGAGCCGGAAGGGGTAGGTGGGGAGGCCGTACCGCGCGCCTTCGGGGTCGAAGAAGCGCCCCCCGGGCATCAGGAGACGCCGGCCGGGTGGTGGCCGTTAACGGCCGTGAGGGTGGGGTGCGCGGCAGCGCGCGGTTGGTGCGCGGCGAGCTGCGCGGCGCGCGCGGCACGGAAGTCCCGCAGCCAGTTCCGCGCGTTTCCCCCGTCCACGCCGAACCGGTCCGCCAGTTCGGCCGCGGTCGGCTCTTCCTTGCCCTGGGAGGTGGTGAGGGTGTGCAGGTAGTGCTCCCAGCCCTCTTGCTTGGCCGCCGACTTCCACACCTGCCCCTCACCGCTCGTCGCGGCGTCGGGGGCCTGCGGGTCGAGGGCGGCCAGGTCGCCACGGAGCCGGTCCCGCAGCAGCGAGGCTTCCTCAATTTCCTGCCTGACCTGCTGCAACTCCGACTGACCACTGAGCAGACGGCTCTCCGCACGCTCAGCGTGCTCGGTGAGGTCCGTGAGCCGGTTCCGCTCCTCAGCAGTAGCCCCACGAACCTCGGTCAGGGCCTGCTCAGCGTCCCGCCGCAATCGGCCGGCCTCCTCGCGCGCGGCGGCCACGATCTCTTCCGCGCGCTGCCGCGCGGTCTCTTCTTCCTGCCGCGCGGCTGCCGCGCGCTGCCGCGCAGCCTCGATCTCAGCCGCCGCCCCGTCCTGGTTCTCCCGGGCCGCGTCGGTGGCCTCCTGCACGCGCTGCAGCTCTTCCTGCGCGGCGGTCAGTTCCTCTTCCGCGCGCTGCCGCGCGGCCTCGGCCTCCTGCCGCGCGCGCTCGGCTTCTTGCCGCGCGCCTTCCGCGCGCTCCCGATCTTCTTCCGCGCGCTGGGCGAGCTGTGAGGCTTCGAGACGTTGGACGCCGGGGGTGACGGCCAGGTCCTCGATGAGGGTGAGGACGGCGGTGGTGTCGGAGTAGTCCAGCCGCGCCACCTCCTCCGCCCGCGTCAGCGCCGCCAGGCGGCGGACCAGGGCGAGGGACTGCTCGCGGTCGGTGGCCACGTCCGCCCGGTCCAGCGCCTTCTGCGCCTTGCCGCGCAGCCGCACGATCCGTCGCTGTCCGCGCCGGGCGGCGCGGGGCCGGTCGGGGGCAGGTGCGGGGGCGGCGAGGGCGAGGCGGAGGCGGTAGACGCGCAGTGCGGCTCGCTGGGCCAGGGCGGCGCGGGCGATGGTGGAGGAGGAGGTGCGGGCGTCCAGCCCGAGCAGGGCGAACAGGCCGGACCAGGCGTGCTGCCACAGCAGCGCCACCAACCTGGCCGGGCCCGGCCGGACGTCCTCCTCCTCATCCCTGCTTGGGGTGTGGAGCTTGCTGCGCAGCTGCAGCTCGATCAGCCACGCCGCCAGCGCCGGCACCGCGGCGAGGACCGGGCGGGCCCACCAGTTGGGGGCGTGCACGGCGTTCATCGCACCGGAGAACCCCACCAGGGTCCAAGCGGTGCGGTGCATCAGCCGCAGCTCCCGCGTCCACCCCACCTCCGGGTCGGCGGTGCGGTAGAGCATCACCAGCAGCGTCATCTCCGCCGCGTCAAAGACGCTGATGAACGCGACGGCCAGCGGGGTGGGCAGGTGCACGGTCTCGGTGGCGAAGCCCCACAGGCCATAGACGCTGACGGCCACGCCGCCCAGCGCCACGATCGCCTGCGGGCCGATGCCCGAGAGCCATGCCGACTTCCGCAACCGCCCCACCGCCAGCAGGGCCACGGCCACCGCGGTCAGCGCCAGCAGCACCGGTGCGGCCCAGGACAGCCAGCCGGGACCGGTGGGGAGGAGGGTGTGCAGGTCGGGGATCATCCGGCGTCACCGTCCTCCGGCTGCACGGGCATGCCGATGATCCGCCACAGCGTCTCGGGGCTGCCACCCTTCGGTGCGTCGGCGGGGGTGTCCACCCAGCCGCTGGGGGCGGCGCCCTGCTGCTCAGCTGCGGCCTCGGCGGCCTCCAGCGTGGTGTAGATGCCGTGGATCTGAGTGCGATGGAACAGGACGTACGCCCAGCGCTCCCGCAGGGCGGCCACGGACAGCGTCGCGACCTCCTTCATCAGATCATCGGCGACCTTGCGGACCCGCTCCAAGTCCTCCTGGGCCTCCTGCTGCTCGGCCTGGGCGATGTCGGCGGCGTCGAGGGCCTGGGCCAGCTTGGCCCGGTCGGCTTCGAGCGCCTGCAGCCGCCCGGTGGTGATGACGCGGATCATGACGCCTCCTTGGGCGAGTCAGTGGGCAGGCGGGGCGGGTTGGGCATGCCGGCCAAGGCGGCGGCCTCGTCCCCGGTGAGGGAGTTGCGGGCGTGGATGCCGTCGGCGACGGCCTCGATCGGGTCCCACAGGCCGGTGACCGCGAAGTCAGCGGCGTACTGGACGCTCTTCCAGGACATGCCGCCGGGCGGGGTGTGGTCCCGCCCCAGCAGGAAGCCGCGGGCGGTGAGGAAGGCGATGGCGTCTTCCCGGTCGTGCTCGGAGAGCGCCAGCTCCACCGTCTCGGAGGTCACTGGGCCGGTGCGGCTGCGGTGGTGCAGGTCCGCTCGTTCGCCGGCCGCCATGTGGATGGCGAAGTGCTGGGCGGAGACGGCGTTGGTGACCACGCGGGTGCGGCCGGTCGTGGCCCAGTCACCGTCCTGCGTGGTCACGGTGATCAGGCCGGTGGACACCAGGTGCATGCCGTAGGCCAAGGCGGTGACCGCGTGCCCGGCCTCATGGAAGGCCAGGGCCCAGCGGGCCTCCTCCGGCGTCGACCGGTCCCGCAGCCACGGGCGGGGCTTGCCCTCGTGGTCCACGAACCAGTCCCGGTACTCGGGCGGAACGCCGTTCACGCGGCATCCCCCGTCCCAGCGGGCCGGACGTCGAGCGCGGCCAGCAGCTCCACGTAGTCCATGACGCCGTTGGCCAGCTCCTGCCACTCCCACTCGGCACCCGGGACGGGCTCGTAACCGAGAGCCGCCAGCGTCTTGATCCGCTCGGACAGCGTCGGAATCGCAGCAGAGTCCTTGAACTCGTGGGCCGGCCAGTCCGCGACGTCGGGGCTGTCAGTGACGACGTACAGCTCCCACTCGCCGCGGGGCGTCGTGTTGGCCAGGCGCGCGCTGTGCGTCATGCCGCACCGCCCGCCTGCGCCACGGCGGCGCGGTTGGTCAGGTCGCGGCGGGCGGTCAGCACCTTGCGGCGGGCCCGGCGCAGACGCTGCACGCCCAGCTCGGACGGCGTCTGGTCCAGCAGGCTGATCTGCACGTCCAGCAGCTCGACCTCCGCCTGAATGACGGGCATCTCGCGCTCGATCGCGTCCAGTTCCGCGGCCGACGGCTCACCGTCGAGCGCCGGGGCGGTAACAACCGCCTGAACAGCACCGATGTACTTCATGGGTCGTGGTCCTCTCACAGATGGAACGGCCCGAAAGCGCCCTCGGAGTAGCCGCTCCGAGGGCGCGCGCCGTTGAGAGAAGAGCCGCCCGCAGAAAGCAGGCGGCTCGGCTGCCGGCATGTGGCAGCGGTGCCCCGGCCGGGAGTCGAACCCGGCCTGCGACCATCGGGGCGGTAGATCGATCAGGCGTTGCCGTTGTGGCCGCACGTGGAGCAGGCGTAGTGGCCGTTGATGACCACCACGGCCTGCTGGCAGTTGCCGCAGATGCCGGTGCTCATCACCGACCACCCCCGGCGCGGACGCGACGCAGGGCCTCGTCCATGTCCGGGTCGCTGTCAGCCGGGTACGCCGCTAAGGCGCGGCATGCCATGCTGGTGATCACAGGTGCCTCCCATACAGGTGCCTGCACGCGGCCTCCGGTGTTCCCGCACCGGGGGTCGCACTGGTTTGTGGAGCTGTCCGGCTCCCCTCAGCCCCGCCCGTACGGAGACGCACGAATGCGGGCCGGACGGGCGGAGGAGGCAACCGGCCGCAGCGCTAGCCGCTGCGATGCCAGGCGGAGGCGGACCGGAAGTCCTACAGGCGCCGCCAGCCGGTCCATCGCGGCGGCGCCCAGGTATGTCGTCGGTTCACACCGACCTCCCAAAGCGAGAGTGGACACGGCTTCACCGGCGCGCCGTTGCCACGGAGCACCGGTCCCGAGCCGGGTAAATCGGGTGCGTCATCGTCACTGCTCTGACGCCAGCAGGGCGGCGCGTATCAGGTGGCAACCAAGGGGCTGACCTCCAGTGATGGAGGGATGATCCCGCTGGCTGTTCTCCAGAGCTGACACGCGGTAAGTGGCCGCCGGCGGCCATCACCCGGGCCGTTGCGGGGACGGGGAATCGAACCCCGTTCAGTTCTCACGCTGTTGAGTTTTCAAGGCACTGCCGCTTCCTTTGGGCGCGTTTCACGGCACCCTCCGGGCGTTCCTTGCGCCCCATCTGGTGCGCACCAGTAGATTGCATCTGGTGCGCACCAGTCGTCAAGCGCCTACGGAAGATTTGCCTTTGAAGCGCGTCTCCCTGCGCAACCAAGGTGCGGCGAAGAGGAGAGGCGTCGGTAGCCAACAGCCCTTAACTCAGTTGGTGTTAACCCCTGCCGACCTGCGGCGATGTGCGGCATGCTGAGACGGGACGTCTGACCGACCCAGTGGAGGAGGCGCATGAGTGACGGGCTGAAAAAAGCGCGGGCGGCGCGCGGTTGGTCGCAGGAGCGACTGATCCGTGAGGTCGAGCGGTACGCGCGTCAGCACCTGATCGACGTGGCGTCGACCGCGAGCCTGCGCGTCTACGTATCCGAGTGGGAGAACGGCCGACGGCCGCTCTCGGACCGCTACGCCGCAATCCTCCGTCCGCTGCTCGGCGTCACCGATGACGAGCTGCGTGGCGTGCCGGCCACCATCGCAGCGCCACCAGCCGTCGGCGGCTATGACGAACTGATCGAACGGGTCGACTCAGCGCGCAGCGTCAGCAAGTCCATGGTGAGCACGTTCATGGATCAGACGGAACTGTTCCGGACCATGGATCGGCAGATGGGCGCCGCGAGCCTGGTGGACCAGATGAACGGTCACCTCTCCGCCCTCGAAGACGCGCTCACCTTCGCGGTGCTTCCTGATGCGCGGAAGCCGATCGCGCTCGCCCTCACGGGTGCAGCGACTCTTGCGGCGTGGCAGGCGTTGGATGCTGGTGCCGTCGAGAGAGCGTGGCGGCACTACGAGCTGGGCAAACGCGCCGCCCAAGAGGCGGACGCGCCTATGTACGCGGCTCACGCCATGGGGGAGCAGGCGTACGTCCTGTGCGATGCCGGGCGCCCGGAACTTGCCGTTGAGCTGGTGCGCAACGCGCGGAGCACAGGCGGAGACAGACTCTCTCCCCGCTTGCAGGCGTGGCTTCATGCCGCGGAGGCCGAAATCTGCGCGAAGGCAGGTAAAGACGATGACTGCCGGGAGGCGCTGGAAAGGGCAGTCACGTGCCTCCCGGACGGGGAAGAGGCACGCGACCCAGACATGCTGAGCGTCTTCCTGAACCACGGACATCTGTCCCGGTGGCGAGGTAACGCCCTTGCTCTACTCGGCGACGACGATGCAGTGGGCAGCCTGTACGAGGCCCTCGACGCGATGGACCCGACCTTCGTTCGTGCCCAAGCCGGCCTGCGGTGCGACCTGGCGCAGGCTCATCAGGCGCGCGGCGAGGTCGACCAGGCACGTGAGCATCTGCGGCACGCACGGCTGCTGGCGAACCGTACGGGCTCAGTGCGTCATCGCCGCCGGATCGATCTGCTCACGGGGCAGATGTAGGAGAGCTGGCGAGCAGGTGGAGGAGGGCGACGAGCGTCCCCGACCCCATGAGCTGCCCCTTGGCCATCAGACCCGGGATGTCGGCGAGCGGCACCCAGGCGACGTGGCCAGCCTCTTCGAGATCAGTCGGTTCGCCGATTCGCTGAGCGCCGCGCCCGACGTAGATCTCGTGCGGGCTGTCGACCATGCCCACCATCGGCTGGTACGTAACCACGTGCTCCAGGCTGTCCGGGCGCCAGCCGGTCTCCTCCTCAACCTCGCGGAGTGCCGTCGTCTGGGCATCCTCGCCGGGGTCGACGATTCCACCGGGAAGCTCCCAGCCCCACTGCTGCGGCACGAAGCGGTATCGCCAGAGCATGAGCACGCGGTCCTCGTCGTCCAGTACCGCTGAGATCGCAACGTGGTGCAGCGTGACGACGTGGTGCTCGAAGCGCTCCACACCGGGCGGTTCGACGTCGACCAGATCCAGCTTCACCCAGCGGTTGTCGTAGAGGTTCCGCTCACCGTGGATCTTCCAGGGCTCCAGTCCCTCGGGCGGTTCGACGCTCACTCCGCCGGCCACCCGGTAAGCACTGCGTCCGTGGGCCCGGATCAGCCGCTCAGCGGCCAGACGTGCCAGCACTTGCCGGAGGGCCGTGCGGCCGATCTCCAGGTCCTCGCTCAGCGTCCGCTCGGAAGGCAGCTTGTCCCCTGGCTGCAGCTTCCCCGAAGTGATCCACTCACGGATCGTTGAGTAGACCTTGGTCGACTTCGGTCCCATCCTCAGAGCACTCTCCTGGTTCGTCGGCTGGCGCGTACCAGCGTATCCGTGGGCATTCGACCTCGACAGAGGCATCTACCCGCCCCTTTCGTTGAGTGCGACGTGTGGCAGCGGGCGTGCCTGACACGGCCCGTGGAGCGGCCTCCTTCGAGGGGTATCAGGACACAGGCACTGACACGACCGCAGAGCCAGTGCCAGCATGGGCACATGCCCGGCCAGACGTGCCCGAAGTGCCATGGTGACGGCGTCATCGATCGCACCGAGTACACCGTCGAGCTAGACGAGAACGGCAATCAGGTGCCCGTAGAGCGCCACAGCACTCAGCAGTGCGACTTCTGCGGCGGCACCGGAGAGGTAGAGAGATGCGCCCGATCCTGTGCTGTCATCAGTGCGGCGCCGTCTACCTGCCACCCGGTGACCTCTACTACCCGACCGCGGGCGTCTGGGCCAGCCTCACGCAGTGCGTCGGCTGCATGCCTCCCGAAGGCGGCCCCGCCAACCCCGATACGAGGGGACTGCGTTTCCCCAACTCGGTGGATCACAAGTCGGCCGTGAAGCAGCGCGCGGGCCGACGCCCCCGCAAGCGCAAGACCGGGGCAGGCGGTGACCCCTCCGGGGCCCGAGTGCGCTACTGACAAGTCGCATGTCAGGGGTAGGCGCTGGAAAACCGTTGCTCAGGGCCGCCCCAGGGCCGCCCGCATCGCCTCCAGTACGGCGCGACGCGCATCACGGGCGGCCCGCCATGCTTGGCGGTACTCAGTCGAATCCACGTCGTGACCGGTGACCACGACGTCGTAGAAGTCGAGCACCGCGCTGGTGGCCTCGTGCGCCTTCTCGACGACTGACTGGGATGCCACCAACTCCATCCAGTGCTGCGCGGCGTACACGCCATGCTCGCCTAGGGCGATGTGCCCCTTGCCGATGCGTTCCTGAGCAGGTTCAGCGCGGGAAAAGGTGTCTCGGGCCTTGGCCAGGGCAGCCATATACTCCGCGAACGAAGCTCGTAGCGCATCGCGGTCGCGCTCAGAAAGCTCGCGGCGCCACCTAACACGGTCTGCGAGTAGGGTGCTGACCACGCCGAGGATCGCACCTAAAGCCGTTGCCGCCATTGTTGACCACTGCATGAACGCAGCCTAGATGCGGTGTCGGTACCGTGTGGACCGCTTCTTAATCTCCCAGGTGTTCTCCATAGTGGACTGCTGACGTTGAAGCCCGCCCAACAGTTCTGACGGTACCCAGCACGACTAGTATGGTCGATGCGAGGTTGATTCCTACTTGACGACCTGTAGATGAGGTCGCTTGTGGGCAGAATTCGAGCCGTGACCTCCGCCAGTTTCCGCAGTGACCATCAAGCCGAATACCCAACTATTCAACTCTCGAAGGTTCGCGTCGAGTTCACTTGCGACATGGCGAGGAAGTGTTCCATCTTCGCGCAAAAAGGCAAATACCTTCTTGAGGGCCATTGAGTATTCGTGTGGCTCGTCATTCGGCTCGCCTCTCCTGTACCCAAGTCGTCCTAGCTCAATGACTGTCTGCCTGTACTGCCAATCTGAAATCTTCCCGAGGGCATGAAGGCGGTAGGTGAGGGCCATGGCTGACACATTCCAGTACTTCTTCAGCCTGATGATCTGGTCTGTGGTCGGGCTCTCGGGGGCGCGGGATGCCACGCTACGCTTTGGCATCAGCAGCTCGGACGCGAACTCGTCAGCCTCCTTCTCTGCAGCTCTGGTCCGAACACCTGCTTCGTCGTCAGAGTGCATGATCAGGTGGCCAAGCTCGTGAGCTGTGTCAAAACGACTGCGAGCCGCTGATTTGTGAGTGTTCAGAAAGATGAACGGTCGGCCATCCCTCCAAAAGGAAAACGCATCCACCTCTGGGTACTCCGGGGCGAGAGAAAATACCCTCACGCCGTGAGCTTCGACTAGGTGAATCATGTTCCTTATGGAGGTTTCTTCTCCAAGTCTCCACGCGGATCGCACGTCCGCCACCGCGAGAGCAGGTTTCATCTTCCGACCTGGTGTCGGAATATCGACAGAGGGCAGCTTGAAGCGCTCATCGATCCAGTGGCTCAGTTCCACGGCCAGCCTAGATTCCGCTAGGGCTGCATCACGCGTAGAGGCCGAGAGCTTGCTCCGTGCTCGGAAATTGACGGATTTGGCGTCGATCTCGTCTATTTCTGAAGCAGAGAAGAATGAGAGAGGGAAGTCTAGTTCCGTTGCGAGATCTCGCAACGTAGTTAGTGATGGTTGCTGACGGCCGCACTCGTAGTTGGAGATGCTTTGGCTGCTCACTCCAACCCGGCTCCCCAGCTCTACGAGGGTCATCCCCCGGCGTTTTCGAGCTAGAGTCAATCGGGATGGAGTGAACATAACCTCGTCTTTCTGTGTATCGCCCGGTTTGACTACTTTCGTCGCTCAACCGGAACGACGTCGGGCGGCCCAAAGCCCTCGTTGGGGTCTTTCTCGTGAACCTCGAAGTCGTCGCTGTCGACGGAGTAGAACTCTGGCGGCGTGATCCGGGCATACCAGTCCTTCATGTAGCCCTTGACGTTCAGCCGCTCTGGGAGGGAGACCTCGTGTCGGATCTCCTTCCGTACCTGATCAAAGTAGACCAGCATCAGCCAGAGGTTGTAGCCGGCCAGCTCATCCTTCGGCTCCTCCACCTGGAAGGCGGAGCGCTTGAGCAGTTCGATCTGCCCCTGGGGCTCGTTCCGTCCGACCAGCTTTCTTGTCAGCTCTCCCTTCGGGTAGCGAGAGCTGGGCTGCTGGCGTCCCTCCCGCAGGCCGGTTAGATGGTTGCCGCTCGTCACGCCGAGGGCCACGTGCGTGCGCGGATTCAGCAGGATCGGAAGCACGCCAGCCAGATTGACCCGCTCCCAGTCATCCTCTTCGAGCTGGCTGCTCAGGCTGGTCACTAGGCCGTTGTAGGCGTAGATGCCGGGGGCGATGGGTGCTGCATGCCTCTTCGAGCAGAGGCTGCGTTCAGTGTTGCTCGCGCCAAGCGCTTGACGGAGAGTCTCGGTGCGAAGCCCGAGTCTGGCCAGCTCTGCCGCGTAGTCGTCAGGCTCCCCCGACGCTTCCAGATTGATCATCCTGCCTCCAGAGGCGCTTATGGATGCGAGCCCTCGGATGTGGGCTCAAATCTATAAGGGGAGGGTACACAGTGCCACTGACAACGCCGGGGATCGTCGATGCAGTCGAATCGAACGTACGATCTATTACGTGCTCCTGGATCGGGCGCCGCTAGTGATCAATGGATCGAGCGGCAGTGCAGGGGCAACTGCAGGAAGGAGTGGTGGAGTCGTTGGCGTGGCCCCCAGGGGCTCCGCAGCGAGGCTGGCACCGGCAAGCCCGGCCCGCCGTAAGCCCGCCGGTCGGGGGCGCTGGATGGCGTCTCCCCTGCGCGCGTCGCTCGATCCTCTGCGCCACGTGCTTGCGGTGTCTGCTGGCGGGGGTGCCCGTGCGTCTAGATCCGCCGTTCGGGCATAGGTGGCGGTGGGGGCTGAGGTGGGGCGGCGCGTCCACCATCGTCGGGAATCGAACGGACGTATCATTCTGGCGTGCCCAAGTACGACTTCCCCGAGGACCTGATTGCCGCCCAGCTGGAGATGCACCAGGCGCGTGCCGAGTACCGCGCGCTGTGCGCCACCCTGCCGTGGTCGGCGACGCCGCAGCCTGGATACGAGCGCCCCGAGGGCTACTGGTATCCCTTCCGCCGGGAGGACTCTCCCGGCTACACCGAGGAGCAGGCCGAGCGGGAGGAGCAGCTGCGCGCCCGGATGCTGGAGCTGTCCATTCAGATCGGCACGCACCCGTACTGGGGCACGCTCTCCGGCGGCGACGTCGTCGCCGCCCGCAGTGCCCTGAAGCACGTCCACGATGCCCCGGCGAACGATGGGGACGCGGCGTAGCGCCATGGATGAGGAGACCGGACCGCTCACGGACGGAGAGCTGCCGTCCGAACCTCCCACGCCGCCGATCCGAATCCTTCTGTATGACGGGCAAGAGCTGCTCGGCCGGCTGCACCGTCGCTGGCAGGGCAACACCGACATCTGGTTCTACGAGGTCTCCGTCACACTGTGGGCCGATGCCCAGCTAGGTGGCCGGGACCTGGCTGAACCGGCCGACGTCACCTTTAGCGCTCCTGCCTCTCACGTCCGGCCCGTTGACGGCGTCTCGTATGCCGGCGTACCCATCGAACGGGACCGCGGGGCCCTGCTGTGGGCCCGCACGGGGCGGCGACGTAGCGGCCCCGTTCGAACTGGCTGTTCACCTGCATGCGGGCGTGCGTGCCTGCGACGATGCCAGCATGCCGATGCCTGGAATGCCTCTTCAAGCTGCGCTCATCCCCGACTGCACCAAGCTGGAAGCTCATCGTGCGGCCTACGAGAGCGCCAAGGCCAACGACGCGATCTTCGTGTGTATCGCTCGCCATGGGCGCCACTGGAAGGTGGAGCTTGATGCCATGGCCAGCAGCAAGCCCTACGTCCCGGACGAGGCGATGGCAATTCTGAACTCTAAGGTCGACGCTTTGGTGCTGAATGGGACCGTGGAGCAGGTGTACATCGGGGCTGACTACATCTCCATGTGGCCGATCAAGACTGAGGAGAGGGCGCGGGAGATCGGGGCAGCGTTCCATGCTGCGATGCATGGTCTCCAACAGCTGCACATGGCCGTCCCGGACCAGCGTGCAAAGTCGTAGGGCACGAGGTCAGGACTGGCGGGAGCGAGCGCGCACCACGCGTCGACAGAAGCTCTGGCGGGCAGGTGGCCCCGATCCCTGCCGAGGCAAGTATGCCTCTCACCCGTCTGCGGACGTGGTCAAGGCCTTGCGTGCTTCCTTCAGGTAGTGATCCATCGCCTTCCTGATATCGCCTGTGTAGTCACCGCCGAAGCCGATTGGGCGTCCGTCATCGTGGACGTCCCCGCCGCTCATGTTCCAGACGAAGGCGCTGTGATGCAGATCGTTGAAGGTCTTCACTACCTTGTTAGCGGCCTCGCTGACCACTTCGGGGCCCTCCAAACTCACGGCTGCCAGCTCACGTTGCAACACCGACTGGTGCTGATCAATCGTGTCCTCGATGCGCCACGAGTCGGCTTCCTGAGTCTCCTCTTCCCATAGATCCACGAGGTCGATGTGGGCTTCACGACAGGCCAACAGGAAGTCGCTGTAGGTGCGTTTCCGGGGCTCCCGGAGCTGGAGTCTCGCGTCCGAGATCATCTGCCGCTCGGACTGCCGGTTCGCGAAGAAGTTGCCGCCGATCGCAGCCAACGCGGTGATGACGCCCACGAGTACTGTTTCCATCTCTGCGTCCTCCTCTGAGACCGCCATCGTTGGCGGTCACTTCGACGGCAAGACCCCCGCCCCAACGCGAAGGTTGTAGCCGCCCGCGTCCGTCAGTCGCACAGTGCCAATGTCGATCGTTTTGGGAAGCTGTGGGCCATGGGCGGGCCAGAGCTGCGGTCGAGCCGACCACTGCACCGGTCCGCGCAGGTCAGCGTGACAGAGGCCTCCGTGGGCGGAGCGCTCTTGAAAACTGTCGTGAGGTGATCCCTCACCGTGGGTTCAAATCCCACAGCCTCCGCACTTCGAAGGCCCCTGACCAGCAAATTCGGTCGGGGCCTTCCGCTTTGAGCGCCAGCCCTTGCCCAGGACGGCTGGGGTGCCGAGGAAGCGTCAGGAATCGCACATTCATACACAGCAGACCGCTATCATCGCAAGATGAACTCTGCTTCCACATCACCCGATTTGTTCGGTTTCCCTGTGGTGGTGATCGCGTTCGTCGTTGCCGGGGCTAGTTTCCTGGTTTCGCTGATCGCGCTTGGTTGGTAAATCGCCAAACACGTGCTCGATGGCGGTCGCGTGAGGATCTACCTGGATGCGGCTATTTGGGAGCCAGGAGTGAGGCTTGCCGTTAACCATACGGGTAAGTGGGTAATGGCCAACGGGCACTTCGGGGAGCCGGGGGGCGAACATAGAAGCCGCTCAGCTTGTTATTGAGAATCCAGGTTGTGCTCCGGTCGCTATTTACAACCCCACTTTGTCGATCGCTGGCACCGGCAAGCCGAATCATGCGATATCGCCTCGAATGTTCGAGGTAGAGGGTTACGGGCACGAGAGTGCCACCACGGAAACGGTCGTGAGAACAGACCCGCACGACAGAGTAACCTTCTTGCTTGATTACTGGTCTGTGGTGCCGAACGTCGTCACGGACGCCAAGGGGTCCAGTGTCAAGCTTCGAGGTGCGGTGTCGGTCGCTGGCAGGAGGCGTCCATAGCGCGGTCGAGTCGTCGCCTCGCCTGGCGCGTAGGGCAGGATGAGTGGACCTCTTTCGAAGGGGCGAAAAGATCTCTCCGTTCACATTGATGTGGCGCGAGTTGTTCAGAGTGAATGAAACGCTGGCAGGGTCCGACCGGATCGAAAATGTTGACATCTACAAGCTCGGAGCCGTTCTTCGCGGAGCAATGCACGAATTCCAGGAGTGCCCGCCTCTTGAGGAACTTGGGGACGCTCTGGTCGGAAAGGCGGATAGTCTCAAGGTGAGCAACTTTCCGTTCTTTGTTGTGGGCTTGAATATGCACAGGTCGCTACAAGTCCATGCGCGGCATTTGGCTCCGTGGTCACAGTTGCCAAGCACGAAGCCCAGTGCACCTGAGGCTTCCATCCCTAGTACGGCAGCCGCCCCCTGTGATGTTTGAGGCGTTGCCGCTGGTAGTGGCTTCGGATTGCCCATAAGTGCCTGATTTCGTTGCAGGACAACGGAATTAGGCGTTCGCCGGCGGTCGTGGCGCCCCTTTTTGATCGCGCTGTTCATCGCGGGTCCGTTCGCGGTGGGCGGTGATGGCGAGGAAGGCGGCGGCGAGCATGGACAGGGTGCTGTGCCGGTACCAGGCGTCGTATTTGCGGACCTGGTAGTGATCCAGCCCGGTCTCGTTCTTGGCGAACTGAAAAGTTTCCAACGAGCGGCCGCGCTGAGGGCTCCGCTGATCACGGCATGGCGGGGCCAGTCGTCAGAAGGCCGCAGCCTCGGCCACGGTCTGGTCCTGCTCACCGCTGCCGCCGCTGACGCCCACGGCGCCGACGATCCGGTCGCCGTGCCGCAGCGGGACACTGCCCGCGAAGATCACGACGCGTCCGTTGTTGGATGCGTTGATCCCGAAGAACTGCTCACCGGGGCCCGCGTTGGTGGCCAGGTCGGCGGTACTGATGTCGAAGGCCCGGGACGTGAAGGCCTTGTTGATGGAGATGTCGACGCTCCCGATCCAAGCCTCGTCCATCCGGATGTGCGCGACGAGGTTGCCGCCGACGTCGACGACGGCGATGTTGCTGGGCGAGCCGATCTCGCCGGCCTTGGCCTACCCCGCGGCGATGGCTCGCCGGGCGTCCTCCAGAGACACGGACTCCGTCTTATTGGCCATGGCAACGTCCCTTCTGCTGTGGGTACGCGGTTGTGCACTCAGGCTTAGTGTTGGCCGACCCCGCGCGCCTCCGCCTACCGGACCGAACCTCGCGTGCCCCGATGCGCACGGCAGGCCCACCCCGAGGACCGACCCAAAGCACCGTTGCCGTGAAACGGATCCCCAGCCCCGGGCCGCGGTGCCGGATCAACGAGTGGAGGTTGCAGCGCCCGCGGCGGGATGATGCTTCGGTCCGTAGGCGCGACACGCTCCCCGGCCCCGACGGTGCCGCGTCGAGTGGTACGCCTACGAGCCTCACTCGCGATCGCGATCAGGCGAAAGGGCGTGGACCTGCACAGTTATGAGGAAAGGGGAAGGTAGTCAGAGGTAGGCCCGAAAGTCTGCGTAAGCGCGGGAGGGGCAACGACTTGGAGGCCGCTTTGCGTCGCCGTGTCAACGCAGCCAAGTTCATCAAGTGCGAACTCGGTGAGCCCTACGAGACGCTCATGAGCGGCGAAGAAGCGCACCGCACTCTGACACACGGCGCACGCTCATCGGTGCATGTCGCCGGGCCATCGCATCTCGCGGGATGGCTGCTACGTCTCGGGCGGCGTGCTGCCGCTGCCGCAGAAGGCCCGACTCCTCTCCTCGACTGCACCGGCCGGCCGCAGCCCGTCTCTCGGCACCTGGCCGGCGAGACGCGCGCCCACGTCGAGGCAGCGATCCGACTCGCTGAAGGGATCGATCGGGAGGCGCACCGCGCCGGCGCCGCCTGCTGAACACGGCGCCACACCTGGGCTGGCCAGTCCCCATCGGGGAGTGGTGGTGGGCCTGGGGTTCCCACGACCAGCGGTCCGCGCCCGGCGGTCCTGGAGATCACGTAGCCTCCTGCCACCGCGCCAGCATGAGGGGGATCGTGGACGAGGGGACCGCGGCGCTCTACGCCGCCATCATTGGATTCGCCGCCGCCATCATTGGAGCCGCAGTCGGTGGGCTCGCCAGCTGGAAAGCCGCCCGGCACGGAGCGGACGCCGCAGTGCAAGCCGCCGTCGAGCAGGTCAACGGGCAAGCAGCCCACGAGTACGCTCACTGGCTGCGGCAAGAGCGCCGCCGACTGTTTATCCAGATTCTTGAGGTCATCTATTACACCCCCAGACGCTGGAGGGAGACCGTCAACAATGTGCGGGGCTCGGTCGCCGCAGAAGGAAGCGAGAGCAACCGGGCGACGGCAAGCTCAGACGGCAGTGAGGTTCGGAAGCACCTGGACACGCTTGGCGTCGAGGCCTACTTGTTGGCCTCGTCAGACGTGTGCAAGGCCCTGAATCAGGCATCAGTGACGATCGCTAGCGGATGGCGGGAGGTTCTCGAATTTGTTCGCCTCCTCAGTGAACAACCGCCAGGACAGCTTGAGGAAGAGCAGGAACAGCTCCTGCAACGTCTCCACGAGTCCATCGCCTTAGAGATTGGCAACTTCACTGAAGCATGCCGAAAGGACTTGGCCGGCCCTCTCGATCGATAAGCGCCGCGCAAGATGAAGCCCCGCCGGATCATCCTGCGGGGCTTCTTCCTGTGTGCTGAGTGCGGCAGGTGGGCGGCCAAGTGCACCTGTATCGGCTCGTACACGCCATTGGGCACGTACTCCGGGATTGGGCGGGGGGATCCACTCGGCCCCCGTCAGCTCCTCTGACGCGGCGACGTGCCCCTCGCTCGAATTACCGTGCACGCGATGCAGAACACCGGCGTGCCGGAAACCGGATGGACTCGCCTCCCGAGCATCCACACCGTTCCGAGGAGCGGGCCGGCCGTTCTCTGCTGCCTTCTGGCAGGGCGCTACCTGTCGAAGTCGTGGTGCGGGGGGGGGGCGGTCATCAGGGCGCGTGCGCCGCGAGGTTGATCTTTGAGGGTGGGTGTTGTCCGGGAGCGAGACGAGAGATCAGAGCAACGGGAGAGCGGATGAACACCGCCATTTCCACCGCCACCAGCCGTTTCCGTGGGCGTGCCGGCCGACGCGTCGCCGCCGCCGTTGTTGCCGCGGCGCTGGGGCTGGGGATGGCCGCCTGCGGGCAGGACACCGGGTCTGACGCGGCCGCCGAATCCTCGGCATCGGCTCAGGCCACGGGCGGGCCCTCCGCGGACAGCTCCTCGACGGACAGCTCCTCGTCGGACAGCTCCTCGACGGGCAAGGCCGCCGGTGAGCAGGGGCAGGGCGGGGGTAAGGGCGACGCGGCTGCGTCCGGGGGAGCGCCGGGACACAGCAAGTCGGCGCCTGAAGGGGGCGGTGTGGCCAACGCGGGCAACCACAAGACGGTCGTCGGCAAGCTGGAGTACATGGCGCCCGGCAAGCTGATCGTCAAGCGCCAGGACGGTGGCATGGACCAGGCGTTCTTCGTGGCCAACGCCACCAAGGTCCTCGGCGCGGCCTCGATCTGCTCCGACGACCCCGACGACGGCGTGTCCCTGGGCGACGACGGTTACGGCACCGCGGAGTGCACGGTGGAGCAGCTGGAGAAGGCCGCCAAGACCGGCAGCGTGACCGTTCGCGTCACCATGAGCACCAAGTCCGGTGCCGCCGAGACGGTCGAGGAGAAGTACCACCCGTAAGCCCACCACCGGTAAGCCCACTACCCGTAAGTCCACCACCGGTAAGGCCACCACCCGTAAGTCCACCCGTAAGGCCATCCGTAAGACGACCCGAGGGCTCGTACTTTGCAGATCGCATTACCTGCGCCGCGCTTGGTGGGCTGCCTGCGAGTGCGTGGCTCTGGGCCGGTACCGGCGTAAACAGCGGTTTTGGGGGGTGTGCGCGCGACCCTGTGTGGGTCAATGCGGATGTTTGAGGGGGAGGGCTCACGCTTGCGGGGGAATCGGTGGGCTTAGCCGATTCGGGCTACGCCACTTGGGCAGTTCTGGGTCGCGACGTCGTAACGCAACAGACCCGGGGGGGTCGGCCAACCACCCAGGGATTGCCCGTTCCAAGTGGTTCCGCAGGAGGAAAAAATCATGGCAAGCATCCGTGCCGCTCGTACCATCGCCACCGTCGCCGCTCTGCCGCTCGCGGCGGCCCTGTTCGCCGGGGTCGCGTACGCGGACAACGGCTCGTTCGCGTCGGACGGGTCGGGAGCGGTGTCGTCGAGCCAGGAAGGCTCCGGCGTCGGGCACGACAACAACGGCAACTCCACCAGCACCCAGCAGGTCGCCAACGGCGACGGGGCGTCCAACCAGAACAACACCGCGAGCGTGAACGGGTCCGGTTTCACGCACATCGACCAGTCCAACGCCACGGTGAACTTCACCAACCTGTGGTGAACCCTCCGATGACCCCTCGGGAGCCCCGCCGGGCCACCTGAGGACGACGGGCGGCCGGTCCTGGGGAGAGCCGGCCGCCCGTCTCGTACGTGTATTGACAGCGAGCGGTTTCTGACGGACAGTCAGAAACCGCTCGCTTGCGTGTGCAGAGGATCTTCGTGTGCAGAGGATGTTGAGGAGGGCGTCGACGTGCACCTTGCTCCTACGCCGCGGCAGCGGCAGCTACGGACACGGCTGCGGGAGTACTTCCGCGAGCTGCTCCCGGGCGGCGCGGTCGAGGACCCGCAGGAACAGCGCGCGATCCTGAAGCGGATCGGCACCGACGGGCTGCTCGGGCTCGGCTGGCCGGAGGAGTACGGGGGCCAGGGGCGCGGCCCCGACGAGCAGTTCGTCTTCTTCGACGAGGCGTACCGGGCCGGCGCGCCGGTCTCGATGGTCACGCTGAACACCGTGGGGCCGACGCTCATGAAGTACGGCAGTGCGGAGCAGAAGGCGTTTTTCCTGCCGCGGATCCTCAGCGGGGAGATCGTCTTCGCGATCGGGTACAGCGAGCCGGAGGCCGGTACGGATCTGGCCTCGCTGCGTACGCGTGCGGTGCTGGAGGGCGGCGGCCCGGCCGGGGCTGCCGGGCGGGATACGGCCGGGGCCGGCGCGTGGGTGATCGACGGGGTGAAGGTTTTCACCAGCAATGCGCAGCAGGCCGACTGGATCTGGCTGGCCTGCCGTACGGATCCGGAGGCGCCCAAGCACAAGGGGATATCGATTCTGCTGGTGCCGACGGACGCGCCGGGGTTCTCGTGGACGCCGATACGGACGGTGGGCGGACTGACCACGACGACCACGTACTACGACGGCATACGGGTGCCGGCCGGGAACCTGGTCGGCGAGGAGAACGCCGGCTGGGGCCTGATCACCAACCAGCTCAACCACGAGCGGGTGGCGCTGGCCGCCATCGGCATGCAGGCCGAGGACTGTTACGAGGTGGCGCTCGCGTACGCGCGTACGCCGGATCCGCACACCGGTGAGCGGCCCGCCGACCGTCCTTGGGTGCGGGCCCGGCTCGCGGAGGCGCACGCCCGGCTCGCGGCGACGCGGCTGCTGAACTGGCGGCTGGTGGGCGATGTCGGCGCGGGAGCGCTGAGCCCGGGCGATGCGAGCGGGGTGAAGTTCGCGGGCACCGAGAGCGCGGTGGAGGTCTACCGGCTGTGCCAGGAGGCGGTCGGGGAGGCGGGGCTCGTACGGGCCGGGTCGCCGGGGGCCTTCGGGGCCGGGACCGCGGCCGAGGGCGAGCTGGAGCGGATGAACCGTGCCGCGCAGATCAACACCTTCGGGGGCGGGGTGAGCGAAGTGCAGCGGGAGATCGCGGCGACGATGCGGCTCGGAATGCGGAGGGGGCGCCGGTGAGCGGAGCGGTGAGCGGTACGAGGAGCGGGACGGCGGGGGGAGAGGGGGCGGGGAGCGTCGGGGAGGTGGACATCGGCGCGCGGCTGAAGGCATTCGTGGGGCGGGCCGCCGCGACTGCCGGGGCCGGCAAGGACCCGGTCAACCTGCCGATGATCCGGCACTGGTGCGAGGCGGTCGGCGACACCAGTCCGGCCTACGCCGGGGACGCGGCCATCGCCCCGCCCACCATGCTCCAGGCCTGGACCATGGGCGGGCTCTCCGGACATGTGGACAGGTCGGGCGCGCACGACGAGATGTTCGCGCTGCTGGACGGTGCCGGGTACACCGCCGTGGTCGCCACCGACTGCGAACAGGAGTACCTGCGACCGCTGCGGCCCGGTGACGAGATCACCTTTGGCGCGGTGATCGAGGCGGTGTCGGACCGCAAGACGACCAAGCTGGGTACCGGGTACTTCATCACGACGCGGATGGACATCCGGGTGGGGGACGAGCTCGCCGGTACGCATCGCTTCCGCATCCTCAAGTACGCGCCCGCCTCGAACAGGTCTGCCTCGGAGGAGCCAGGACCGCGGCGGCCCCGGCCCGTGATCAATCGGGACAACGCCGGATTCTGGGCCGGGGTGGCGGAGCGTCGACTGCTGATCCAGCGGTGCGGTGGCTGCGGACGGCTGCGTTTTCCCTGGCTGCCGGGGTGCAACGGCTGCGGGGCGCAGGAGTGGGACACCGTCGAGGCGAGCGGCGACGGCACCGTCTTCTCGTACGTGGTGATGCACCACCCGCCGTTCCCCGCCTTCGACCCGCCGTACGCGGTCGCGGTGATCGCGCTGGCGGAAGGGGTGCGGATGGTGAGCGACGTGGTGGGCGTGGCGCACGACGAGGTCCGCGTCGGGATGCCGGTACGGCTGGAGTTCCAGCAGGTGGACGAGGAGCTTGTGCTGCCGGTGTTCCGCGCCGTCGGGCGGGCTTCCGGGGCGGTGGGCTGATATGGACTTCACGCCCACCGAGGAACAGCGTGCTGCCGCCGGGCTGGCCGCGGAGATCTTCGAGGATCTGGCGACCCATGAGCGCATGAGCGCGCTGGGCAGTGCGACGGACACCGAGCTGTGGGCCGCGCTGTGCGATGCCGGGCTGGTGGGCGCCGTGGCCGAGACCGGGCTGCTCGGGCTCGTTCTGCTGCTGGAGGAGCAGGGGCGGCGGACGGCACAGGTGCCGCTGGCCGCGACCGCGGTGTACGGGCTGCTGCCGGTCGCGGCGCACGGAAGTGCGGAGCAGCGCGAACGGCTGCTGCCCGCGCTCGCGACAGGGGCGGCCGTGGCCACCGGTGCGTTCCCGGGGAGGAGCCGGGGGCGTGTGCGCGCCGACTCCGAGGGGCGGGTGAGTGGGGTGCTGCCGGTGGTGCCCTGGCTGCGCGACGCCACGCACGTACTGGTTCCCGTGTACGCGCCGGAGGCCGCCGGGTGGCGGCTGTGGCTGGTGGAGACGGCGGGCCCTGGGACCGTACGGGAGGCGGTGGAGACGACCGCGCCCTGGTCGGCGGGGCGGCTCACGCTGGCGGAAGCGCCGGGCGAGCCGCTGGGGGCCGCGCCGTGCACGGACGAGGAGGGGCTCGGCCCCAGGCCCGCCACGGAGCCGCCCCCGTACGACGATCTGCCGGCTGTGCGTCCGGACCCGTACGACGACCTGCCGGCTGTGAGACCGGACCCGTACGGCGACGTGCTCGCGTCCGCGCGGACGGCGTTCGCGGGGCTGCAAGCGGGGGTGTGCGCCGGGTCGCTCGCGCGGGCGGTTGCGCACACCAACACCCGCGAGCAGTTCGGCAGGCCGCTCTCGACCCATCAGGGCGTCATGCTGCGGGCCGCCGACGCGCACATGGACACCGAGGCGATCCGGGTCACCGCGTACGAAGCGGCGTGGCGGCGGGACGAGGGGCTGGAGGCGCGCCCGCACGCGCTGACCGCCGCGTGGTGGGCGGCCGAGGCGGGCCGGCGGGTCGTCCACGCGGGCCAGCACCTGCACGGCGGCACCGGCGCCGACCTCGACCACCCGGTCCACCGCCACTTCCTGTGGGGCCGGCAACTGGCCGCCCACCTCGGCGGCGGCGCCGAACTGCTGGAGGAGCTCGGAGAATTGCTGACGGGAGCGGGGACTTCGTGAACCTGAAACAGGAGAGCAGAAGCGAAGAAGGCGACCGGGGTGACCTGGGCGGCCGGGGCGGTCGGGGCGACGACCGGGCACCGCGCGGCGACGATCGGGCACCGCGCGGCGACGCTGACGTGCCGGCGCCCGTACTCCCAGGACACGAACTCCCGCCCCTCACCGTCCCCATCACCCGCACCCTCATCGTCGCCGGTGCGCTCGCCTCGCGGGATTACCAGGACGTGCATCACGATGCCGAGGCAGCCAGGGAGAAGGGCTCGCCGGACATCTTCATGAACATCCTCACCACCAACGGGCTGGTCGGGCGGTATATCACCGATCACTTCGGGCCGCGGTGCGCGCTCCGGAAGGTGGCGATCCGGCTGGGTGCGCCCAACTATCCGGGGGACACGATGGTGTTGCGGGGGACGGTCGGTGAGGTGGCGGACGGTACCGCCGTCGTACGCGTGACCGGCGAGAACGGGCTGGGCCACCACGTCACCGGCACGGTCACCGTCACCCTCGACGGCGGGTCCGCCATCGGCGACGGGGCGGCCCTCCGCGACGAGTCGGCCATCGGCGGAGGGGCCGCCCTCGACAGCGGAGCCGCCGTATGAGCGTACGGAGTGCGGACAGCCTCGGCGGGCGTGCCGCGGTCGCCGGAATCGGTGCCACGGAGTTCTCCAAGGATTCCGGGCGCAGCGAGCTGAAGCTGGCGGTCGAGGCGGTGCGGGCCGCGCTGGACGATGCAGGGCTGGGGCCGGAGGACGTGGACGGGCTGGTCACGTTCACGATGGACACCAGCCCGGAGATCACCGTCGCGCAGGCGGCGGGCATCGGTGACCTGTCGTTCTTCTCGCGCGTGCACTACGGGGGCGGCGCGGCGTGCGCGACGGTCCAGCAGGCCGCGATGGCGGTGGCGACGGGCGTCGCGGAGGTGGTGGTCTGCTACCGCGCGTTCAACGAGCGCTCGGGCCGCCGCTTCGGGTCCGGCGTGCAGCAGCGCGAGGCGTCCGCCGAGGGGGCGGCCCTGGGCTGGAACCTCCCGTTCGGGCTGCTCACGCCCGCCTCCTGGGTGGCCATGGCGGCGCAGCGGTACCTGCACGTGTACGGGCTGAAGCCGGAGGCGTTCGGGCACGTGGCGGTCGCCGGCCGGCGGCACGCTGCCCGCAACCCCGCCGCGTACTTCCACGGCAAGCCGATCACGCTCGCCGACCACGCCGCCTCGCGCTGGATCGTCGAGCCGCTGCGGCTGCTGGACTGCTGCCAGGAGACCGACGGCGGCCAGGCGATCGTGGTGACCTCCGCCGAGCGCGCCCGTGACCTGCGGTGCCCACCCGCCGTGATCAACGCGGCGGCGCAGGGCGCGGGCCGCGCGCAGGAGCAGATGACGAGCTACTACCGGGACGACCTGACCGGGCTGCCGGAAATGGGGGTGGTGGCCCGGCAGTTGTGGCGGAGCAGCGGGCTGACGCCGGGCGAGATCGACGTGGGGATCCTGTACGACCACTTCACTCCGTTCGTGCTGATGCAGCTGGAGGAGTTCGGGTTCTGCGCGCCGGGGGAGGCGGCCGGGTTCGTGGCGGCGGACGCGCTGCCCCTCAATACGCACGGCGGGCAGCTCGGCGAGGCGTACCTGCACGGTATGAACGGCATCGCGGAGGGCGTCCGGCAGATCCGCGGCACCTCCGTGAACCAGGTGCCGGGCGCGTCCCGTGTCCTGGTCACGGCCGGTACGGGGGTGCCCACCTCGGGCCTCGTACTCGGCACGGACGGGACCTGAGGGGGCGGCCGGGAGCCCGGGCAGGAAAGCGACAGCGCCCCACACCGGATCCCCGCCCGCCGCACCCCGGGCCCGGCATCCGGCTGAACCGGCGGTGCCGCTGGCGTGTCCGTCACGGAGTGTCGCGGCGGGGCCTTTTGACTCGCCGTATGAGATGGACAAAATCGGCAAAACATATCGCCTTGCTGGCTCTGGTACCCGCCGTCGGGCTGATCGTCGCCCTGGCGGCGCTGCTCCCGTCCTGGCTCGCCCCCTCCTCCACCTCCGGCGGCGACCGGCCACCGGCGGCTCCCGGGGCCGGTCGGGGCGAGGCCGAGGCCGCCCCGGCCGCCGCCGACGATGCCGCCGCCGACGATGCCGCCGCGTCCCGGCGCCGGGTGGCCCCGACGGCCGCCGCCAAGGCTCCGGCGACCGGTCCTTACCTCTACAAGGGCTTCGGGCTCGACACCTGCGAGGCCCCGGCGGTCAGCTCGCTGCGGGCCTGGAACAGCACGCGCTACCGGGCCATCGGCGTCTACTTCGCCGGCCACGGGCGCGCCTGTCCCAAGCAGCACAACCTCAGCCCCCAGTGGTTCCAGGGCGCGAAGGCGGCCGGCTGGCGGGTGCTGCCGGTCTATCTCGGCGGCCAGGCGCCGTGCGTGAAGAACAAACACAAGCGGCGGTACGCCATCGGCGCCGACCCGTTCAAGGAGGGCACTACGGAGGCCAGGGTGGCGGTGAACCGCGCGCAGGCGTACGGGATCATGCCGCGCAGCCCGATCTACCTGGACATCGAGGCGTACGACCTGAAGAACCAGGCCTGCAAGGAGAAGACGCTGAGCTTCGTGCGCTCCTGGAGCCGCGAGGTGCGCCGCTTCGGCTACATCGCGGGCTTCTACAGCAGCGCGAACTCCGGCGTGCGGCACCTGGCATCGGCGCGCGCGAAGGGGTACACCGACCTGCCGTCGGTCATGTGGTTCGCGCGCTGGCGCGTCCCGCCGTCGGCGTACGGGGAGAAGTGGCTGCCGCAGACGGCCTGGCACCCGAACCGGCGGATCCACCAGTACGCGGGCCACGTGCTGGAGACGCACGGCGGCCGCAAGCTGCGGATCGACCGCAACTGGGTGGACGCGCCGGTCGCGGTGATCCGGTGACCGTACGCGAGCGGACCAGGACCGGCTCCGCGCGGCCCCAACGGGCGGAACTCGACCGACTCCGGTGGGCGAACCCCGACCGACCCCGGAGGGCGGACCCTGACCGACCCCGGCGGGCGAACTCCGACCCGCCCCGGAGGGCGGACCCTGACCGGGGTGCGCCCACGGTCCGTCCTGAGGAGGTGGGGCCCGCCCCACGCGTACAACCTGAGGCGGAGGCGGCTTCGGCACCTTGGACCGATCCCCGGCCGGGTCCGCGCTTCTAGCGTGGAAGACATGACCACGCCAGTGTGCAAGGGCGCCTCGACCGCCGCGGTGGCCCCGCCGCCGTCGCCGCTCCCGACGCCCTCGTCGCGCCCCTCCCGCACGTCGTTCCCGTCCTTCGCGGCGTACGTACGGGACCGGGGGCCGGCGCTGCTGCGTGCCGCCCGCTCGCTCAGCGCCAACCCCAACGACGCGGAGGACCTCCTCCAGACCGCGCTGGCCAAGACCTTCGTGGCCTGGGAGCGGATCGAGGACCACCGGGCGCTGGACGGCTACGTGCGGCGGGCGCTGGTGAACACCCGTACCTCGCAGTGGCGCAAGCGGAAGATAGAGGAGTACGCCTGCGACGAGCTGCCCGAGCCGGGCCTCGTGCCGTCCGCCGACCCCGCGGAGCGGCAGGTGCTGCGCGACGCGATGTGGCGCGCGGTGCTCAGGCTGCCCGACCGGCAGCGCGCCATGGTCGTCCTGCGGTACTACGAGGACCTGAGCGAGGCGCAGACCGCCGAGGTGATGGAGGTGTCCGTCGGCACGGTCAAGAGCGCCGTCTCCCGCGCCCTGGCCAAGCTGCGGGAGGACCCGGACCTGGCCCGCGCGTCCTGAACGCCCGGACCCCGGCTGCGACGGAACGTCTCGTGCGGCTCCGACGACCAGGCTCCGACCAGGCTCGGAGCGGGCTCCCGGGGAGCGATTCCGCACGTCGGCCCGACAGCAGCGGGAAGGCCATCGTGAAGGCCACCGGGACTGCCATCGGGACAGCCACCGTGACGGGTGACACGCCTGATTTTCTCGCGCGGTAGTGACATACCGCCTGGTACGGCAGCAGAATCAGCGGAAATCTACTCGCCCGTAACCGGTCTTCGGGAGGCCCCGGTGCTGAGCACGATGCAGGACGTACCGCTGACAGTGACCCGCATCCTCGCGCACGGCGCCACCGTGCACGGCAAGGCCGAGGTGATCACCTGGACCGGGGAGGGCGAGCCGCACCGCCAGACCTTCCGGGAGACCGGGCTGCGCGCCGCGCAGCTGGCCCACGCCCTCCACGACGAGCTGGGCGTACGCGGCGACGCCCGCGTTGCCACCCTCATGTGGAACAACAGCGTCCACTTGGAGGCATACCTCGCGATCCCCGCCATGGGCGCGGTCCTCCACACCCTGAACCTCCGGCTGCCCGCCGAGCAGCTCGTCTGGATCGTCAACCACGCCGACGACCGGGTCGTGCTGGTCAACGGCTCGCTGCTGCCGCTGCTGGCCCCGCTCCTCCCGCAGCTGCCCAGCCTGGAGCACATCGTCGTCGCGGGCCCCGGCGACCGCTCCGTCCTTGAGGGCGCCACCGCGCGGGTGCACGACTACGAGGAGCTGCTGGCCGGCCGCCCGGAGACGTACGACTGGCCCGAGGCCGACGAGCGGCAGGCCGCCGCGCTCTGCTACACCTCCGGCACCACCGGCGACCCCAAGGGCGTGGTCTACAGCCACCGCTCGCTCTACCTGCACTCGATGCACGTCAACACCGCCGAGGCGTTCGCGCTGAACGGCCGTGACATCGCGCTTCCGGTCGTCCCCATGTTCCACGTGAACGCCTGGGGCCTGCCGCACGCCGCTTTCATGGCGGGCGCCTCGCTGCTGATGCCGGACCGGTTCCTCCAGCCGGCCCCGCTCGCCGAGATGATCGAGACCGTACGGCCCACCATCGGCGCCGCGGTGCCCACCATCTGGCAGGGGCTCCTCGCCGAGCTGGACTCCAGAAAGGAAGCGGGCACCATCGCGGGGGCGTCCAGCCTGGCCAAGGTGATCATCGGCGGCTCGGCCTGCCCGCCCGCCCTGATGAAGGCCTTCGAGGACCGGCACGGCATCCGCGTCGTGCACGCCTGGGGCATGACCGAGACCTCGCCGCTGGGCAGCGTCGCGCACCCGCCGGCCGGCGTGACCGGCGAGGAGGAGTGGGGCTACCGCTGTACGCAGGGCCGCTTCCCGGCCTCCGTCGAGGCGCGGCTGGCCGGCCCCGGCGGCGAGTACCTGCCCTGGGACGGCGAGTCGGCCGGCGAGCTGGAGGTGCGCGGGCCGTGGATCGCGGGCGCGTACTACGGGGGCGCGGACGGCGAGGACTTCCGCCCCGAGGACAAGTTCAGCCCGGACGGCTGGCTGCGCACCGGTGACGTCGGCACGATCACGCCCGACGGCTACCTCACCCTCACCGACCGCGCCAAGGACGTCATCAAGTCGGGCGGCGAGTGGATCTCCTCGGTGGATCTGGAGAACCACCTGATGGCCCACCCGGACGTCGCCGAGGCCGCCGTGGTCGCGGTACCGGACGAGAAGTGGGGCGAACGCCCGCTGGCCACCGTCGTCCTGAAGGAGGGCGCCACGGCCGGCTACGAGGACCTGAAGGAATTCCTCGCCGGCCGCATCGCCCGCTGGCAGCTCCCCGAACGCTGGGCGGTCATCCCGGCCGTACCGAAGACGAGCGTGGGGAAGTTCGACAAGAAGGTGCTGCGGAAGCAGTACGCGGACGGCGGGCTGGACGTCACGCAGCTGGGCTGAGCGGGGGAGCGGTGCGTCCGGGGGAGTGGGCTTCCCGGACGTACCGCGTCCCGGCCGGGCCGTCGCGGCGACAGCGGCAGGGTTCCGTTCAGCGGCGACCAGCCGTACGGCTACGGCTCAGCGGCGCCCGCCGTGGGGGAGGAAGCGGCCGGCGGCGAGCCAGACGAGGGCCAGAACGCAGACGCCGGGCCAGTGCCAGTGGGTGTAGACCGGGCCGGTCAGGGCGGAGGCGAGGGCGCCGGCGAAGAAGGCCGCGACCATGTAGGCGGTGTTGGCCGTGGCGGGTGAGCCGGTGGCGGTCAGCGCGCGGGTCTGGTTGGCGACCTGGCCGCAGACCAGGCCGGCGTGGATCAGTACGGCCGCCAGGCACAGCGCCCACAGCTGGTGTCCGCCCAGCCAGAAGAACGGTACGGAGGCCAGCGTGAGCCCGTAGGCGGCGGACACCACGCGGTCGTTGCCGAAGCGGTCGATCAGCCCGCCGGCCAGCGGCGACACCATCGCCGAGACCAGCCCGAAGAGGCCGAACAGACCGGCGGTCGCGGTCGAGAAGTGGTACGGCGCGCCGGTCAGCAGCAGCACGACCGCCGTCCACAGTGCGCTCCACACGCCGAACAGACCGCCCTGGCGCAGACAGGCCCGCCGCAGGTCGGCGGAGGAGAGCAGCATCCCGGGCACCTGGGCGACGCCCCGGCCGATCCGGGACAGCAGCCCACCGGAGACCTCGCGCCGCTCGGGCGGCAGCAGCGCGGCGGTCACCGAGCCGATCAGCGCGGTGAGTACGGCCGAGCCGAGGAGGACGGCGCGCCAGCCGTACGCCTGGCCGGCCAGCCCGCCCACGACCCGGGCCGCGACGATGCCGGTGAACAGGCCCGCGACGACGGCCGCGACGTGCAGGCCGCGGCGCGCGGCCGGGGCCCGCTCGGCGACCAGCGGCACCAGCAGCTGCGGGATGACGGTCGTGGCGCCCGCGACCAGCAGCGCTGCCCCCAGCGCCGGCAGGCCGGGGGCGAACCCGGCGACGGCCATCGCGACGGCGGTGACGACGGAGAGCACGGCGACCAGGCGGCGCCGGTTCGCGGTGTCGCCGAGCGGTGCGAAGGACAACAGGCCGAGGGCGTAGCCCAGTTGGGAGAGTGCGGTGATCCAGCTGACGTCGGCGGCGGGTACGCCGAAGCCGCGGGCGATCAGGCCGAGGAGCGGCGCGGCGAGGTAGACGTTGGCGACCGTCACCGCGGTGCACAGGGAGATGACGGCGAGGAGCAGGGCGGGCGGCGGGCCGCTGTGGCCCGTCGGTGCCGCGGCGGCGCGGTCGGCCGGGGAAGCGGCGGGTGCGCTGTCGGGTCGCGGGGCGTCGAGGGGTGCGGCGGCGGACGCGGCGGGCGCGGGCGGTGTGGTGGACATGCTGGCGGTGGCTTCCTCCCCGATAGTAACCAACTGGTTGGTTGTAAGTTTCGGTACGTGTGCCGGTCGTGTCAACCAAACAGTTGGTTACGCTGATTCCATGACAGGGACCAGGGACCCCGCGGCGACCAAGGCCCGCATCTTCGAAGCGGCGGCCGCCGAGTTCGCCGCGTACGGCATCGCGGGCGCCCGCATCGACCGGATCGCCCGCGAGGCCAAGGCCAACAAGCAGCTCATCTACGCCTACTTCGGCAACAAGAGCGAGCTGTTCGCGCAGGTCCTGGAGCAGCGGCTGGTCGACCACGCCCGCAACATGCCGGTCGACGCCGACGACCCGGACGCCTGGGTCGACCGGCTGCTGGAGTACCACGACACCCATCCGCAGCTGCTGCGGCTGCTGATGTGGGAGGGGCTGGAGTACGGCACCGGCGCCATCCCGCGCGAGGACGAGCGCACCGCGCACTGGGACCGCAAGGCCGAGGTCTTCGCCGACGCCCAGCGCCGGGGCGTCATCGGGGCCGCTCTGCCGCCCCGCGACCTGGCGTTCATCCTGCTCGGCGTGGCGGCCTGGTACGCGGCCATGCCGCAGATGCGGCGCATCCTGGTCGGCGACACGGACGAGGCCAGGGCCCGGCTGCGCGAGTCGATCCGTACGACGGTACGGCGGATCATCAGCAAGCCGTAGCGGCCACCGGGCCGCCGCGGACCGGCCATGGGCCGCCGCGGACCGGCCGCCGGTGACCGGGCCGGCCGGCCACCGGGGCGCGCAGGTAACCGGGGCGCCCCGGCCCCGCGTCAGCTCGCAGGCCCGCGGAAGTCCGCCCCGGTCCGCGTCAGTTCGTGCCGATCTTGGCCAGCAGGTCGACGATCCGGCCCTGTACGTCCGGGCTCGTGGACCGCTCGGCGAGGAACAGCACCGTCTCGCCCGAGGCGAGCCGCGGGAGTTGGGCGGGGTCCATGTCGGCGGCGGTGTAGACGACCATCGGGGTGCGGTTCAGCAGCCCGTTCGCGCGCAGCCAGTCCACGATCCCGGCCCGTCGGCGGCGCACCTGCATCAGGTCCATCACCACGAGGTTGGGCCGCACCTGGGTGGCCAGGCTGACCGCGTCCGCGTCCGTCGCGGCCCGCGCGACCTGCATGCCGCGCCGCTCCAGCGAGGCGGTGAGCGCGCCCGCGACGGCGTCGTTCTCCTCGATCAGCAGCACCCGCGGCGGGTGCTGCTCGCTGTCGCGCGGCGCGAGCGCCTTGAGCAGTACGGCCGGATCGGCACCGTACGCCGCCTCCCGGGTCGCCTGGCCCAGCCCGGCCGTCACCAGGACGGGCACCTCGGCGGCGCCCGCGGCCTGGCGCAGCGACTGCAGCGCCTTGCGGGTGATCGGCCCGGTCAGCGGGTCGACGAAGAGCGCGGCCGGATACGCCGCGATCTGCGCGTCCACCTCCTCGCGGGAGTTGACGATCACGGGGCGGTAGCCGCGGTCGCTCAGCGCCTGCTGGGTCGAGGCGTCCGGCGCGGGCCACACCAGGAGCCGGCGCGGATTGTCCAGCGGCTCGGGCGGCAGCTCGTCGTCCATGGGCGGCGGCTGGTGGTCGACGACCTCTATGGCACCGTTCGGACCGTCCAGCGGCTCCGGGCCCTCCTGGCCCTCGTCCGGCGCGGAGATCGCGAAAGCGCGGCCCTCGGTGGACTCCATCAGCGGCGGCTGTGCCTGCGTCTGCGCCTGCGTGCCCTGCGGGGCGCGGGTGGCGGGCACCATCTCCGAGCCCGTACCCCGGTCGCCCTCCTGCGGCGGTGCGGCGAGCTTCCGGCGGCGGCCGGAACCGGCGCTGCCGGCGCCGCCGAGGGTGCCGCCACCGCTGGTGGCGTTCGGGTCGCCGGCCCCGGCGCCCTGACCGCCCGCGGCGGGCTGACCGTGGCGCGCCGGCTGCCTGGGCATGCCCTGCTGACCGGGTTGGCCCTGCTGTCCGGGCTGGCCCGGATGGCCGTTCGGCTGGTGCTGGTCGGCGATCTGCTGGGAGAAGGGGACGCCCTGGCCGAGCGTGCGCACGCTGAACGCGCGGCCGTGCGACTGCCCGGCCGCCGGGCCCGCCTCCTCCTCCGGAGCGGGCAGCGGGCGGCGCGCCGCGCCGGGCTGGCCGGGCGGCTGCTCACCCGGCGCCGACCGACGCGGACCCGGTACGGAGGCGGCCTGCGGCCCGGCGCCCGGCCGGCCGTCGCCGGCGGCCTCGCCCTGCGGCCCGCCCTCGGACGGCCGCCCGTGCTGCGCCTGCTGCCCCTGCGCCTGCTGGCCCTGTGTGTCCTGGCCGTGCGCTTCCTGGCCGTGCGGTCCGGTCGCCTCGGCCGGGCTGGGGCGGCCACGGCGGCGGCCCGTCGGCGCGGGAGCCGGTGGCGCGGGTGCCGGTGAAGCGGGTGCCGCCGGGGTGTCCTCGGGGTGCGTGACCTGGCCCTCGGCGCCCACCACGAACGTACCGCTGGACTCGGAGTCGGCCATCGCGGCAGCCGCCCGCTCCTCGGCGGCGGCACGCCGCGCCCGGCGCCTGCCGGTCGGCGCGTCCCACTCGCCGCCGGCGGCCGGACCGGCCCCGGCAACGGCCGCGGCGGGCAGCGCGCCACCGGGCACGGCGGTGCCGCCGGGTGTGCTTTCGGGGGCCTCCTCGGGAGCGGCCCGGCGGGCCCGGCGCCTGCCGGTTCCCGCGGGCACCGCGTTCCCGGGCCCGGCCGGACCCGCCTGGGCGGGCAGCTGCGCACCGGGCGCACCGGGCACCTGCTCCCCGGCCGCCCGGCGACCGGCGGTCTGCCCCCCGGCCGCCTGCCCACCGGCCGCCTGAGCGCTGTTCGGCTGCCCGGCGTTCGGCTGTGTGCCCGGGGCCTGCGCGCCCGGGGCGGGCAGCGCGGGTCGCGGCTGCTGCGCGCCGGGCCGCTGCGGGGCCGGGGCCTGCGCGGAGTTCCGGTCGGCGGCGGCGGGCGGCAGCGCGAAGGGCGTACGCGGGCCCTGCTGCGCGGCGGGCGCGGCCGGTGCGCCACCGGCGTGCGCGGGACTGAGCCCGGCGGGGCCCTGACCACCGGGCTGTGCCTGGCCGCCGGTCCGGCCGCCCGCTGCCTGGCCGGGGCCGCCGTGCGGCTGTGCCGGACCGGGGCGGCCCGGGCCCGCGGCCGGGGTCAGCGCGCTCGCGGCCGACTGGGAAGGCTGCTGCTCGGCGCCCTGCGGCGCGTCCGGGCCCCGGCCCGGGGCCTGCGCCGGCGGCATCTGGTCGGGCAGGGAGCGCCCGGCGGTGTCGGAGAGCGCCCGGCGCGCCCGGCGCCCGCCAGCCGTGTGACCCTGCTGCTCGCCGGCGGAACCGGCCGCGGCGGGCAGTGCGGGCAGTCCGCCGCCCGAGGACTCCGCCTCGGGGCGGCCCCGCCGCCGGCCGCCCGGAGGAACGGCCTCCGCGCCCGGCAGGCCCGTACCGGCGGTGCCGTCGCCGGCGCCGCGGCCGTCCGTACCGGCGCCAGGAGTGCCGCCCGCCGGGGTGTTCGGGCCCCGGCCCCCGGAAGTCCGGTCACCCGGCTGCCCGCCGGCCGTCGCGTCGGCGCCGTTCGTGCCGCCGCGGGCGCGTCGGCGCCCGCCCCCGGCCGTACCGCCGGCCGGCGTCGCGGTCCCGGCGCCGTCGGACGCGGGCATCTCGGTCGTTCCGTCGGCGCCGGCCGCCTGCTGCCCGGCCGGTACGGGCGAGCCGTCCGCCTTGACCGGTACCTCCAGTACGTACGCGCTGCCGCCCGCGCCGCCCGGCACCTCGTGCGTCTGCAGCACGCCGCCGTGCAGCCGGACGATGCCGCGCACGATCGGGCCGTGCACCGGGTCGCCGCCGCTGTACGGGCCGCGCACCTCGATGCGGACGACCGCGCCGCGCTTGGCCGCCGCGACCACGATCGTGGAGTCCCCGGCCGGAGCCACGCCCGAGGGGGTGTTGCCGGTGGAGTCCACGCCCGCGACGTCGGCGATCAGATGCGAGAGCGCCTGCGCCAGCCGCGCCGCGTCCACCTCGGCCTCGATCGGCGGCGCGTGCACCGCGAACTGCGCGCGTCCCGGCCCGATCAGCTCGACCGCGCCCTCGACGCCGGCGGCGACCACCGCGTCCAGCGAGACCTCGGTCCGCTGGAGCTTGTCCGTGCCCGCGTCGAGCTGCTGGTAGCTCAGGACGTTGTCCACCAGCGTCGTCATCCGGCTGTACCCGGCGGAGAGGTGGTGCAGGACCTGGTTGGCCTCCGGCCAGAGCTGGCCGGCCGGGTCGGACGCCAGCGTGCCCAGCTCGCCGCGGAGCTCCTCCAGCGGGCCGCGCAGCGACCGGTCCAGTACCGCGAGCAGCTGGCTCTGGCGGGCGGCCAGCGCGTCCATCGGGCGCCGGTCGGTGAAGGTCATCACGGCCCCGACGAGCTGGTCGCCGTCGCGTACCGGCGCGGTCGTCAGGTCGACGGAGACCGCGCGCCCGTCCTTGGCCCACAGCACCTGTGCGCGCACCCGGTGCTTGCGGCCGGACTTGAGGGTGTCGGCGAGCGGGGTCTCTGCCCAGGGGAGGGGGGTGCCGTCGGCGCGTGAGTGGTGGATGAGCGGGTGCAGTTCCTTGCCGCCCAGCTCGCTGGCGCGGTAGCCGAGGATCTGCGCGGCGGAGGGGTTGACGAGGACGACCTTGCCCTCCGCGTCCACGCCGACCACGCCCTCGGCCGCGGCGCGCAGGATCATCTCCGTCTGGCGCTGCTGGCGGGCCAGTTCGCTCTCGATGTCCAGCTGCCCGGAGAGGTCGCGCACGACGAGCATCAGCAGCTCGTCGCCGGTGTAGCTCGTGCGGTGGTCCGCGTACGCCGCCTCGAAGGACGACTCGTACGGGGTGCGGCCGTCCTCCAGGTTGGCGCTGGTCACCTCGACCAGCATCTCCGTACCGTCCGTACGCCGCGCGACCATCCGGGTCGGCTTCTGCCGGCCGCCCTCGTGCGCGGTGTCGTCGGGGCGCCGCATGGAGCCGGGGATGCGCTTGGAGTCGAACGTCGGGAGCAGGTCCAGCAGGCCGCGGCCCACCAGGGCCGTGCCCGGCGCCTCGAACGTCTCCAGGGCGATGGTGTTGGCGTTGACGACCGTGCCGTTGCAGTTGACGAGCAACAGCGCGTCGGGCAAGGCGTCGAGTATGGCTGCGAGGCGAGCAGCGCCTCGGGATGGCCTGCTGCTCACGACGACGCTTCCTCCCTGATGACCGCATCTTGCCGACACCCCACCGGGGCGGGTGACTGAAACCCACTGTGGCGTGTCACTGAAAGGGAGTCTACGGGCACCGGGCGGGGACGCGGAGGCGGATGACGGGGAGGTAATGCCACGGCCCTGTGCGACTCGACGCACGCCCGACATGTGCCCCGCGTCCTGATCTGGCGCCCTACTTGGGCACGAAACCCGGCCGGACTTCGCGGGAAGCGGACGCCGGCCTTCCGGCGCTCCCGACTCCGCTTCCCGCCTCTGACGTCGTCTTCCGGCCTTCCCGACGAGTCTCCTTACGCGCCCGCGGCGGGCAGCAGGGGCACGAGCTTCTCCCAGCGGCCGATCTCACAGCCGTTGTCCCGCTTGAAGGTGGCGTCGACCGGGCGCCCGGCCCAGCGGCCGGTGACGTGCGCGACGGCGGGGCCGCCGTACTGCATCGTGCAGGCCGTGCCGGGGTCCACCGGCGCGAAGGGGTCCTTGCCCCACCGCGTCACCTTGTCCAGCGTCCGGCACGCCTCCTCCGCCCTGGGGTGGTCGCCGCCGGTGGGGTGGCACTTCAGTACGTGGGTGCCGTCCAGTCCGGCGCTGCCGGACTCGGTGACGGTCACCTTGAGCTGATCCCCGCCCTTGGCCAGCGGGATCGGCGCCTGCCGGACCTGCTCCGAGGGGGTGACGGCGCCGGCCGTCGGCGCGGCGAGGGCCGGCACGAGGGCGCAGGTGGCGGCGGACAGGGCGAGAAGGGCGATACGGCGCAGCGCCATCGGACTCTCCAGGCGTGGGGGTGGGACCGGGGACGGCGGGGGACCGGGACGGCTCCCCTTCCCCTCTTAACGCTCCACTCCTCCGTACGTTGCGCAACCGCGCGACTCCGCTGCGTACCGCACCGTCCCGGCCTGCCCGTACCGGGATGTTTCCCGCCGGAAGTGCTTTGCCCAGCGGCCCGCGCGCCTAGTACCGTGGACCTCGATTGGTGACAGCACGCTGAGCTGTGCCATCATCTGCACACACCACTTCGCGTTCGCGCGGGGTGGCGTTGCGTGGAGGCGTCGCCTAGTCCGGTCTATGGCGCCGCACTGCTAATGCGGTTTGGGTCTTAAAGCCCATCGAGGGTTCAAATCCCTCCGCCTCCGCAGTAAGGGACGAAGCCCCGGCCGCAAGGTCGGGGCTTCGTTCGTTTTCGCAGCTCAGGCAGGGTCCGGGCAAAGGATTTCGCGCACCGGCGCAGGTCATGTAATGTTGTTCCCGCAACGCCGACCGGTGGTGAACACCGCCGGGAAGCCGAGCGCTCGTAGCTTAACGGATAGAGCATCTGACTACGGATCAGAAGGTTGCAGGTTCGAATCCTGCCGAGCGCACAGCATGACAAAGCCCCCGCCGGTTCGTCCGGACGGGGGTTTTCTCGTGATGATCCGCGTGTGCCGCCGAAGGCCTCGGCGGGTGCCCGGAGCGAGCTCCCTCGCAGGTCATGTAAAGTGGTCCCGCAACGCCGACCGGTGGTGAACACCGCCGGAGAGCCGAGCGCTCGTAGCTTAACGGATAGAGCATCTGACTACGGATCAGAAGGTTGCAGGTTCGAATCCTGCCGAGCGCACAGCAACGCGAAGGCCCCGTCGAGAGATCGACGGGGCCTTCGGTGTTCCCGGCCCGATCGTCAGTCCCGCCGGTGGATGGCGAGGTCCGTGCGGTTCGGGGCCAGGTCGGGGTGGAGGACCAGGTCCTCGTCGTAGTCGCCGCCGTTCTGGGTGCGGTACGGGAGCGGCGGGGTGGTGGCGAGGGTGCGGAGCCGCTCACGGAGGCCGGCGGCGGCCTCGGCGTACTGGTCCGGGGAGACGCGGTTGGCCGCGGGGACCAGGAGCGGGGGCAGCACGGACATGCCGCTGTACCAGAAGGTGCCGTGCTGGAGGGGGAAGAGCACGGATTCCAGGCTGCCGTTGATGCCGCGGGGGCTGAGCGAGGGCTCGAAGGCGCCGGCGGTGAGGACGACCATGGCGCGCTTGCCGGCCAGCCGGCCCTCTCCGTAGCGCAGGGTGCGGCCCTGTTCGTCGGTGACGCCGTATCCGAAGCCCTTCACGAAGACGCGGTCGAACCAGCCCTTGAGGATCGCGGGCATCCCGTACCACCAGAGCGGGAACTGGACGATCACCGCGTCCGCCCAGTCGATCTTCTCCTGCTCGGCGGCGACGTCGGGGGCCAGCCGGCCGGTGTCGAACGCCTCCTGGGAGGCGCGTGCGACGTCGAGCCGTTCGGTGCGGTCGTGGTCGAAGTCCTCGGCGTCGACGACCGGGTTCCACTTCATCGCGTACAGGTCGGAGACGCGCACCTCGTGGCCCGCGGCCTCCAGTGCACGGATGCCCTCGTCCTTCAGGGAGCCGTTGAGGGAGCGGGACTCGGGGTGGGCGTAGAGCCAGAAAACCTTCATGGACACGATCTTGCGGCGCTGGGCGGCCCGAAACGAGTGGCCTGATGGCCAGGGTGTGCAAGGATCGGGCCATGAGTGCTTTCGCGAGCGGGCGGCACCGGATCGCCGTCCTGGTGCGGCACGGCATGCTGCCGATCGAGCTGGGCATCGTCCACCGCGTCTTCGGGCAGGCGAAAACGCCCGCGGGCGAACCGCTGTACGAGGTGGTGACCTGCGCTGTCGAGCCCGGCGCTGTGCGGACGGACGCGGACTTCACGATCAACGTGGCGCACGGCCCGGAGGCGCTGGCCGAGGCGCAGACCGTGGTCGTGCCCGCCGCGCACGAGGACTACACGCCGGAGGAGGGGCGGCTCGACCCGCCGCTCGCTGCCGCGCTGGCCCGTATCCGCCCCGGCACCCGGGTGGCCTCGATCTGTACGGGCGCCTTCGTGCTGGCGGCGGCGGGTCTGCTGGAGGGGCGACGGGCCACCACCCACTGGCGGTCCACGGACGACTTCCGGCGGCTCTTCCCGGGCGTGTGCCTGGACCCGGAGGTGCTCTACACCGAGGATGGCCACGTGCTGACCTCGGCGGGCGTGGCCTCGGGGGTGGACCTGTGCCTGCACATGGTGCGCAGCGACTTCGGCTCGGGCGTGGCCAACGAGGTGGCGCGGAGCACGGTCGTACCGCCGCACCGGGAGGGCGGCCAGGCCCAGTACATCCAGCGTCCGGTGCCCAGCCGGCAGTTCGCCACGACGGGCGCTGCCCGGGCCTGGGCCCTGGAAAATCTGCACCGGCCGCTGACCCTGCGCGAGCTGGCCGCGCGCGAGTCGATGAGCGTACGGACCTTCACCCGGCGCTTCCGCGAGGAGGCCGGGCTCTCGCCGCTCCAGTGGCTCACCCAGCAGCGCGTCGAGCGGGCCCGGCAGCTGCTGGAGGACACCGACCTCTCGGTGGACCGGGTGGCGGCCGACGCCGGATTCGGCACCGCCGCGTCGCTGCGGCAGCATCTCCAGGTGGCGCTGGGCGTCTCGCCGAGCCAGTACCGCAGCACTTTCAGGGGGCCCGGCGCGGCGGACGAGCGGACGGAACGGGCCGTGTCCGTGGTGTGAGAGGGGCGGGACGATGTGGCGGTGCACGGGACCGCGGTGGTCGGGCGGCGCCTTCGGGCTCGGCTGGTACCACCCGGAGCGGGGCGAGGAGCGGCGCAGCACCCTGCCCGCCGGCCGGGCGCTGGCGTTCGCGGTGGAGGGCGAGCGGCGCTGCCTCGGCGTGCGGCGGGCAGGGCGATGGATCGTCTGTCCGCACGCGGCGGTGCTCGACGGGGCGGGCGCGCGCGACCAGTGCCCGGACTGCGCGCGGCTGGACCGGTCGCGGTCGGTCGCCGCGGACACGATGGCCGACGATCCGCGCCCGTACGGCGTCTATCTGGCGTACTTCGGCCCCGGCCTGCTGAAGGTGGGGATCACCGCGGCCGAGCGGGGCGCTGCGCGGCTGCTGGAGCAGGGCGCGGTCGGGTACTCCTGGCTGGGGCACGGGCCGCTGATGGCCGCGCGGCGGGCCGAGGCGCTGCTGGGGAGCGCGTTGGCGGTCCGTGACCGGTTCGCCAAGGCGGAGAAGCGGGCGGCGCGGTTGGCGCTGCCGCCGGCCGCCGAGCGGGCCGCCGCGCTGGGTGCGCTGCACCGCGAGGCGCAGTCGCTGCCGGGCTGGCCGGAGGCGCTCCGGGCCGCTCCGTACGCGTACGCGGACCACTCCGAGGTGTTCGGGCTGGACCGGATTCCGGCGGAGCCGGGGGCCGTGGGAGAGGTCGGGGCGCTGCGCGCGGGGGCCGAGATCGCCGGGGAGGTGCTGGCGGCGGCCGGCTCCGACCTGTACCTGCGGCAGGAAGGGCAGGCGGGGCAGGAGGGCCGGGGCGGGAGCGCGGTGCCGGTGGTGGTCCTGGACGCCCGGCTGCTGTCCGGATGGGTGCTGCGCGCCGCGGCGGGGAAGGTGACGACGGCGGACGTGGTGGTCCGGGCGGAGAGCGGTACGGACGAGGGACGGCAGGAGGGGTTGTTCTGAAGGCGCCGGAGGGGCCGCGCGGGACGGCGGCCGAAGGGGACGAGCGGGTCGGGGCGTTCTGGCGGGAGCTGGGGCTCCCCGGACTGATCGACGTGCACACGCACTTCATGCCGGAGCGCGTGCTGGCCAAGGTCTGGGCGTACTTCGACGCGGCCGGGCCGCTGGTGGGCCGGGAGTGGCCGATCACGTACCGGTACGAGGAGGAGACCCGCCTCGCCGTGCTGCGCGGCTTCGGCGTCCGCGCGTTCACCTCGATGATCTACCCGCACAAGCCCGGCATGGCGCGCTGGCTGAACGGCTGGGCGGCCGACTTCGCCGCCCGCACGCCCGACTGCCTGCGGACCGCGACCTTCTTCCCCGAGGACGGCGCCGCGGCGTACGTCCGGGAGGAACTGGCGGGCGGCGCGCGGATCTTCAAGGCGCATGTGCAGGTCGGCGCGTACGACCCGGCGGACGAGCGGCTCGACGAGGTGTGGGGGCTGCTGGCGGACGCGGGAGTGCCGGTGGTCACCCACTGCGGTTCGGGGCCCGCGCCCGGCAAGCACACCGGGCCCGAGCCGGTCGCCCGGGTGCTGGCCCGGCACCCGCGGCTGACGCTGGTCGTGGCGCACATGGGGATGCCGGAGTACACCGACTTCCTGGACCTGGCGGAGCGGTACGGGAACGTCCACCTGGACACGACGATGAACTTCACCGACTTCGCCGAGCGGTCGGCGCCGTTCCCGCGGGAGGAGCGCGGGCGGCTGGCGGACCTCGGCGACCGGATCCTCTTCGGCAGCGACTTCCCGAACATCCCGTACGGCTACGCGCACGCGCTGGAGTCGCTGACGCGGCTGGAGCTGGGGGACGACTGGCTGCGCGGCGTGTGCCACGGGAACGCGGCCCGGCTGCTGGACCTCTGACGGCGCCGCCCGGCCCGCCCCTCGCACAGGGCCGATTGTCAGTGGTGCCTGCCATGCTCTTACTCAGTGGGACCGGCTGGACCGCGCGGGGGGCGGCCCAGCCGGTCGGACGCTCTTTTGCCGCGCCCGCCAGCGTTTCTCAGGAAATTCACAGGAACCGGAAAGGGGGCTCTCAGAGGCCGCCGCCAGGCTTGCCGGTATGACTGCCACAGCCGGATCGCCGCCCTCGGCGAAGAAGCAACCGGAACTGCTGCGCCCCGACGGGAGTCCGGTGCGGGTGCTCGTCGTCGACGACGAGGCCTCGCTCACCGACCTGCTCTCGATGGCGCTGCGCTACGAGGGCTGGGACATCCGCTCCGCCGGGGACGGCACGAGCGCGCTGCGGGCCGCGCGCGAGTGGCGGCCGGACGCGGTGCTCCTGGACGTCATGCTGCCCGACATGGACGGCCTGACCGTGCTGGGCCGGCTCCGCCGCGACCTGCCCGACGTGCCGGTGCTCTTCCTTACGGCCAAGGACGCCGTGGAGGACCGCATCGCGGGGCTGACCGCGGGCGGTGACGACTACGTCACCAAGCCGTTCAGCCTGGAGGAGGTGGTCGCCCGGCTGCGCGGACTGCTGCGCCGGGCCGGGGCCGCCGCCGTGCGCGCGGAGTCGGTGCTCACGGTGGGCGACCTCGTGCTGGACGAGGACAGTCACGAGGTCTCGCGCGACGGGGTGGACATCCACCTCACGGCCACGGAGTTCGAGCTGCTGCGGTACCTCATGCGCAATCCGCGCCGGGTGCTCAGCAAGACCCAGATCCTGGACCGGGTGTGGAGCTACGACTTCGGCGGCCAGGCCAACGTCGTCGAGCTCTACATCTCCTACCTGCGGCGGAAGATCGACGCCGGCCGCAGCCCGATGATCCACACCCGGCGCGGCGCGGGCTATCTGATCAAGCCGGGCGAGTAGGCGGACCGACGCTCATGTTCCGTACCCCCGGCGGCCGTTCCGGCCGGCGACCGTGGTCCCTGCGTACCCGGCTGGTGGTGGCCGCGGTCGCGCTGATCGCCGTGGTCGCGACCGTCATCGGCACGGTCACGACGATCGCGTTGCACTCGTATCTGCAGAACCAGCTCGACGGCCAGCTGGACGACGCCGCCTGGCGCACGCAGGGCCCGATCGCGGCGCATGATCCACTGCGGCAGAGCCTGGACTTCGTCGCCATGCCGGGCCAGCCCACCGGGACGGTCGGCGGCCGGGTCTCGCCCGACGGGGAGATCGACCGGGGCGCGAAGAACAATGACGTCAAGAGCCGTGACCCGGCCGATCATCTCGACCCGCTGAGCCGGGTACAGGTCCGGGCGCTGGAGGACGTCCCCCGGGACGGCCGGCCGCACACCGCCACCCTGCCCGGCCTAGGCGACTACCGCGTCCAGTCCACCAAGGACGGTTCGGTGGTCATCGGGCTGCCGCTGACCCAGGTCGAGGACACGGTCGGCACGCTGATCGTGGTCGAGGTCTGCGTGACGGCCGCCGGGCTGGTCGCTGCGGGCATCGCGGGCGCCTCGATGGTCGGCATCGCGCTGCGGCCGCTGCGCAGGGTCGCCGCGACCGCCACCCGGGTCTCCGAACTGCCCCTGCATCAGGGCGAGGTGGCGCTGCATGAGCGAGTGCCGGCCGCCGAGGCCGATCCGCGTACCGAGGTCGGGCAGGTCGGCGCGGCGCTCAACCGCATGCTGGGGCACGTCGGTTCGGCGCTGGCCGTGCGGCAGGAGAGCGAGACGCGGGTACGGCAGTTCGTCGCCGACGCCAGCCACGAGCTGCGTACGCCGCTCGCCTCCATCCGCGGCTACGCCGAGCTGACCCGGCGCGGCCGCGAGGAGCCGGGCCCCGACATCCGGCACGCGCTGGGCCGCATCGAGTCCGAGGCGACCCGGATGACCGGGCTGGTGGAGGATCTGCTGCTGCTCGCCCGGCTGGACGCGGGCCGCCCGCTCTCGTACGCGAGCACCGATCTCTCCCCGCTGGCCGTGGACGCGGTCAGCGACGCCCGCGCGGCGGGCCCCGGGCACCGCTGGCGGCTCGAACTCCCCGAGGAACCCGCGCTCGTACGGGCCGACGCGGCGCGCCTGCACCAGGTGCTGGTCAACCTGCTCGCCAACGCCCGTACGCACACCCCGGAGGGCACGACGGTCACCGCGCGGGTGGCCCGGCACGGCCCGTCCGTACTGCTGCAGATCGAGGACGACGGGCCGGGCATCCCGGCGGCGACGCTGCCGCACGTCTTCGAGCGGTTCGCGCGCGGCGACGCCTCGCGGTCGCGGTCCGCCGGGAGCACCGGTCTCGGCCTGGCCATCGTCCGCGCCGTGGTGGCCGCGCACGACGGCGAAGTGGGCGTGGACAGCGTGCCGGGGCGGACCGTCTTCACGGTCCGGCTGCCCGCCGCGGCGCCCGGCTGCGAGCCCGCCGTGACGTACGCGACGGAGCCCGCCGTGACGCACGGTACGGAGCCCGCCGAGGACTCACAGGCAGGGCACAGGCTCACCACACGGAGGTGACAGCGGGGCCGACGAACGTCGTTGCCATGACGACGACACAGCCGGCCCCGGGCCCCACTCCGGCCCCGGGCCACTCCCAGGCCCCTGCCCCGGAACCCGCACCGGCCCCCGTCCCGCTGGGCTCCCTGCCGCCGCGCGAGCACCTGCGCCCCGGCCGCACCACGACCGTCCTGGACGTGGTGATCCCGGTCTACAACGAGGAGACCGACCTCGAACCGTGCGTGCGGCGGCTCCACGAGTACCTGACCCACACGTTCCCGTACGGCTTCCGGATCACCATCGCGGACAACGCGAGCACCGACGCCACGCCCGAGGTCTCGGCCCGGCTGGACGACGAGATCGCCGAGGTCACGGCGGTACGGCTGGAGCAGAAGGGCCGCGGCCGGGCGCTGCGCACCGTCTGGTCGATGTCCCAGGCACCCGTCCTGGCGTACATGGACGTGGACCTGTCCACCGACCTGAACGCGCTGCTGCCGCTGGTGGCGCCGCTGATCTCCGGCCACTCCGACCTGGCCATCGGCTCCCGGCTGGCGCGCAGCTCGCGCGTGGTCCGCGGCCCCAAGCGGGAGTTCATCTCGCGCAGCTACAACGTGATCCTGCGCGGCTCGCTCGCCGCCCGGTTCAGCGACGCGCAGTGCGGGTTCAAGGCGATCCGCGGCGACGTGGCCCAGCGGCTGCTGCCGATGATCGAGGACACCGGCTGGTTCTTCGACACCGAGATGCTGGTCCTCGCCGAGCGGGCCGGGCTGCGGATCCACGAGGTGCCGGTCGACTGGGTCGACGACCCCGACAGCACCGTCCACATCGTGAAGACCGCCACCGACGACCTCAAGGGGGTCTGGCGGGTGGGGCGGGCGCTGGCCACCGGCGCGCTGCCGCTGGACCGGCTGGCCAGGCCCTTCGGCGACGATCCGCGCGACCGACAACTGGCCGGCGTACCGGGCGGACTCGCCCGCCAGCTCGTCGGCTTCTGTGTCGTCGGCGCGCTCAGCACGGTCGCCTACCTGCTGCTGTACTCGCTCTTCCGGCTCGGCATCGGGCCGCAGGCCGCCAACGCGCTGGCCCAGTTGCTCTGCGCGCTGGGCAACACCGCCGCCAACCGACGCCTCACCTTCGGCGTACGGGGCCGGGACCGCGCGGTCCGCCACCAGGCCCAGGGCCTGGTCGTCTTCGCCATCGGCCTCGCGCTGACCAGCGGTTCGCTGGCGGCCCTGAACGCGGCGGCGGGCGATGCCTCGCACGGCACCGAACTGGCCGTACTGATCGCCGCGAACCTCGCCGCGACCGTGCTGCGCTTCCTCCTCTTCCGCGCCTGGGTCTTCCCCGGCACCACCCCCGCCCAGCAGGGCACCAGTGACTCCAGGAGCTCTTGATGACCGCGCCACCCCTGTACGAGGCTCCGCGCGCTGACACCCCGCCCGAGCCGCGTACCCCGGCGCGCCCCGGCGATCCGCGCTGGGCCCGCCCCGGGCTGCTGCTCCTGCTGGCGGTCACCGCCGTGCTCTACCTGTGGGACCTGGGCGCGTCCGGATACGCCAACTCCTTCTACTCGGCGGCGGTCCAGGCCGGCAGCGAGAGCTGGAAGGCGTTCTTCTTCGGCTCCTCGGACGCCGCCAGCTCCATCACCGTCGACAAGCCGCCGGCCGCACTGTGGCCGATGGGGCTGTCGGTGAAGCTCTTCGGTCTCGGCGCCTGGCAGATCCTGGTGCCCGAGGCGCTGATGGGCGTCGCGTCGGTCGGGGTGCTGTACGCGGCCGTACGCCGGCGCTTCGGCGCGGGCGCCGGGCTCCTCGCGGGAGCCGTGCTGGCGGTCACCCCGGTCGCCGCGCTGATGTTCCGCTTCAACAACCCCGACGCGCTGCTCTGCCTGCTGATGGTCTGCGCGATCGCCTGTGTGCTGCGCGCCCTGGAGGACGCCCGTACCAAGTGGCTGGTGCTCGCCGGGGTCTGCTTCGGCTTCGCCTTCCTGGTCAAGACGCTCCAGGCGTGGCTGATCCTGCCGCCGCTGGCGCTGGTCTATCTGCTCTGCGCGCCCACCACGGTCCGCAGGCGCATCGGCCGGACGCTGCTCGCCGGGCTCGCGCTGATCGCGTCCGCCGGCTGGTGGGTGGCGATCGTCGAGCTGTGGCCCGCGTCCTCGCGCCCGTACATCGGCGGCTCGCAGAACAACAGCTTCCTGGAGCTGACCTTCGGCTACAACGGTCTGGGCCGGATCAACGGCAACGAGACCGGCAGCGTCGGCGGCGGTGGCGGCGGCCGGGGCGGCGGCTGGGGTGAGACCGGCATCACCCGGCTCTTCTCCTCCGACATGGGCGGTCAGATCTCCTGGCTGCTGCCCGCGGCCTTCATCCTGCTGATCGCCGGGCTGGTCGTGCTGTGGAAGGCCCGCCGCGCGAAGGACGCGGTGGCCGCGACGGACGCGGTGGCCGTGACGGACGCGGTGGCCGCGACGGATGCACTCGCCGTGCAGCAGCGGAACGCGTTCTGGGTCTGGGGCGGCGCGCTGCTGATGACCTTCGTGACCTTCAGCTTCATGTCCGGGATCTTCCACCAGTACTACAACATCGCCCTGGCCCCCTACATCGCGGCGCTGGTGGGCATGGGCGCCGCGGTGCTGTGGCAGCGCCGGCAGCACGTCGCTGCCACGTCGGCGCTCGCGCTGACGGTCGCGGTCACCGCGGTCTGGTCGTACGTCCTGCTCGACCGGTCCGCTTCCTGGCTGCCGTGGCTGCGCTGGACCGTCCTGGTCGGCGGGCTGTTCGCGGCGGCCGCGCTGGCGGTACTCGGCCGCGGACAGGAGGGGGCCGGCCGGCGGCTGGCGGTCGGTGCAGCGGGGCTGGGCCTCGCGACATCGCTGGCCGGGCCGGTGGCGTACACGCTGAACACGGTGACGACCCCGCACACCGGCTCGATCATCACGGCGGGACCGTCGGTCTCGGGCGGCATGGGCGGCCCGGGCGGGATGGGTCGTCCCGGCGGGATGGGCATGCCGCCGGGCATGAACCCCGGCGGCGGGAACGGCAACCCGGGAAACCCGAGAAATCAGGGAAACCCGGGAAACCAGGGGGGCCAGAGCAATCAGAGCAACCAGGGCAACCAGAAGGGCAACGGCTCCCAGAAGGGCAACGGCGCCCGCAACGGATTCCCCGGCTTCCCCGGCTTCGGCGGCGCGGGCGGCGGCGAGCGCGGCGGTATGCGCGGAGGCGGCGGCATGGGCGGTCTGCTCAACGGTACGCAGGTCAGCGCCAAGGTGAAGGCCAAGCTGCTCGCGGACGCCGACAAGTACACCTGGGTCGCCGCCTCCATCGGTTCGCAGAACGCGGCGAGCTACCAGCTCGCCACCGAGAAGCCGGTCATGGCCATCGGCGGCTTCAACGGCAGCGACCCGTCGCCGACGCTCGCGCAGTTCCAGCAGTACGTGAAGGACGGGAAGATCCACTACTTCCTGGGCGGCGGCATGGGCGGACCGGCCGGCAACTCGGGGACCTCCTCGAAGATCACGTCCTGGGTGTCGAAGAACTACCAGAAGGTCACCGTCGGCAGCACGACGCTCTACGACCTGACCAGCCCGAAGAAATAGCGCCGGGGGAGGGACCCGGCCCGGCGGCCGAAAATCAAATGTACGGCGTATAAGACATCCCTGTACGGTGTAAGTCATCCGCTCACATCCGTACAGGGAGCCTGCATGTCCCCCGTGGCCTCCGCTGCCGCAACCACCGAGAGCCCACCGCGCCATCCCACGCGCTGGATCATCCTCGGCGTCATCTGCCTCGCGCAGCTCACCGTCCTCCTGGACAACACCATCCTCAATGTCGCCGTCCCCTCCCTGAACAAGGAGCTGGGCGCGTCCACCGCCGACATCCAGTGGATGATCAACGCCTATTCGCTGGTCCAGTCCGGCCTGCTGCTCACGGCCGGCAACGCCGCCGACCGCTACGGCCGGAAAAAGATGCTGGCCGGCGGCCTGGTGCTGTTCGGCATAGGCTCGCTCGTCGCGGGCTTCGCGCAGTCCGCCGGGCAACTGATCGCCGCCCGCGCCGGTATGGGCATCGGCGGCGCGCTGCTGATGACCACCACCCTCGCCGTCGTCGTCCAGATCTTCGACAACGAGGAGCGCCCCAAGGCGATCGGCATCTGGGGAGCGGTCAACTCCCTAGGCTTCGCCGCCGGTCCGCTCATCGGCGGCACGCTGCTGAACCACTTCTGGTGGGGCTCGATCTTCCTGATCAACCTGCCGGTCGCGGTGCTCGGCCTGATCGCCGTGCTGAAGCTGGTGCCGGAGTCCAAGAACCCCTCCGGCGACCGTCCCGACCTGCCGGGCGCCCTGCTGTCCATGATCGGCATGGTGGCCGTGGTCTTCGCGATCATCTCAGGGCCCGACCACGGCTGGCTCTCCGCCCGCGTACTGGGCTCCGCCGTCGTCGGCCTCGTCGCGCTCGCCGTCTTCGCCCGCTGGGAGCTGCACACCCCGCACCCCATGCTGGACATGCACTTCTTCCGTGACCGCAAGTTCGTCGGCGCCGTCGCGGGCGGCATCCTCGTCGCGTTCGGCATGGGCGGCTCGATGTTCCTGCTCACCCAGCATCTGCAGATGGTGCTCGGCTACGCGCCGCTGGAGGCCGGGCTGCGTACCGCGCCGCTCGCCCTGACCGCCGTCGTCCTGAACTTCTCCGGCCTCGCCGGAAAGCTGATGATCAAGATGGGCACGCCGCGCACCATCACCGTCGGCATGACGCTGCTCGCCGCGGGCCTCGCGGCCATCTCGCTGCTGGGCGCCGACTCCTACTCCGGCATGCTCGCCGGTCTGATCGTCATGGGTGTCGGTGTCGCGCTCTCGATGCCGGCCATGGCCAACGCCATCATGTCCGCGATCCCGCCCGCCAAGGCGGGCGTCGGCGCCGGCGTCAACGGCACGCTCATGGAGTGCGGCCAGGGCCTGGGCGTCGCCGTCCTCGGCGCGGTGCTCAACTCCCGCTTCGCCGCGCTGATCCCGGCGGCCGCCGCCGGGGCCGGCTCGCTGCCCGCCGCGCTCGCGGCAGCCCGTACGGACGCCGACCGTGCCGCCGTCCGCGACGCCTTCGCGGCCGGCATCCAGACCAGCCAACTGGTCGGTGCCGCCGCGGTGTTCGCCGGCGGTGTGGTCGCCGGCGTGCTGCTCGGCCGCGCCGAGCGCGCCGAACGGGCCGCCGCGGCGCAGCACGGGGCCCCTGACGCCACAGCCGCCCCGGTGGCCGGGGAGACCGCGGTACCGGCTCCGGAGGCCGGCGGACAGGCGGGGCGCTCCCGTGCCGAAGCGGAATAGCATCGAGGCGGCAGGACCGCGTACGACCAGTTCAGCGATGAGGGAGGGCGCGCCATGGCAGCGACGGGCAGCCGCGCCGGCAAGCCGCGGAAAAGTGTCTGGCTGACCGAACGTCCCCCGCTGAAGCGGAAGGCGGACCAGCCGGCCGGGCTGGACCTGGACAAGATCGTGGCGACGACCGTCCGGCTGCTGGACGCGGACGGGCTGGCGGCGTTCTCGATGCGCCGCCTGGCCGCCGCGCTCGGCGTCACGGCGATGTCGGTCTACTGGTACGTCGACACCAAGGACGACCTGCTGGAGCTGGCCATCGACGCGGTGGCCGGCGAGATCGAGCTGCCGGACGAGGACGACCCGGAGAAGGACTGGCGGGACCACCTGCGGCACCTCGCCGCCGAGTACCGCAAGGTGCTCGTCACGCACCGCTGGGCGCCGCGGCTGCTGGGGGAGTACCTCAACGTGGGCCCGCACGCGATCGCGTTCTCCAACGCGACGCTGCGGGTCATGCGGGGCAGCGGGCTGACCCCGGAGCAGGTCTCCGGGGGGCTCGGCTCGATCTTTCAGTTCGTCTACGGCTTCAGCACGGTCGAGGGGCTGCACGAGCAGCGCTGCCGGGAGACCGGCAAGTCGCTGGACGAGCAGTTCGAGGAGGTCGTCGGGGCGGTGCAGGGCCGCCCGGAGTTCGCCGAGACGATGGAGATGTCCGCCAGGTCGCTGGAGCTCCGGCAGGGCATCGGCGTCCGGGCGATGCGCGAGCGCGACTTCGCCTTCGCGCTGGACGTGCAGATCGCCGGCATCGAGGCGATGCGCGACCGGGGCCGCATGCCCTGACCCGGCCGGGTGCACAAGGGCGCCGGCCCCCTGCACAAGGCACCGGCCGCATGCGGACGGGGGGGGGGGGGGGGGGGGGGGGGGGGGGGGGGGGCCGCGCCGGGGGGGGCGGGGGGGGCGGGGGCGGGGGGGCGGGGCGGCCCGCCGCGCCCCCCCCCCCCCGGCGGGGCGCGGCCCCGCCCACCCGC
>NZ_JBITXI010000011.1:59110-105314 GCF_044544605.1 Streptomyces sp. NPDC053560
GGGCAAGAGCGGGTAGGCGCCCGGGGGCCCCATCCCCCTGCCCGGGCGGGGTCCACAGGGGCCCCGCCCCCCTCCACACGCCCCCGCCCCCCGGGGCCGCGGACGGGCGGCGGCTGTCCGCGAAGGGACAGCCGCCGCCCGTTCTTCTTCTCCTGTGGTCACCCGGTTCTCTTACGGGTACCCGGCCGACCGTCGGGAGTGATCGGCCGGCCGGAGCCTGCGTACAGCCGCTCAGCCCGCCATCGGCAGCGAGTCCCCCTGGACCGCCTGGATGTCCAGCTCCACCCGGAGGGTGGTGCCGATGGCGGCGATGCCTGCCGCGACGACCTGGTTGTAGTTCATCTTGAAGTCCTCGCGGCGCAGCTCGGCGGTGGCGCTGAACGCCGCCCGCGTACCGCCCCACGGGTCCGGGCCCGTGCCCAGGTACGAGAGGTTCAGGTCCACCGGCCGCGAGACGCCGTGCAGCGAGAGGTCGCCATGCACGGTCCAGCGGTCCGGCCCGGCCGCCTCGAGACCCGTGGAGCGGTAGGTCAGCTCCGGGTAGGTCTCCACGTCCAGGAAGTCGGCGTTGCGCAGGTGGCCGTCGCGCATGCCGTTGCCGGTGTCGATCGACGCGGCCTTGATGACCGCCTCGACGCGCGACTTCTCCAGGTCCTCCGAGATGTCGATGCGGCCCGCGAACTCGGTGAACCGGCCGCGCACGCTGGAGATCCCCAGGTGCTGCGCGGACGCCGCCACGGACGAGTGCATCGGGTCGATCGTCCACGGTCCGGGCGGGGGCAGCTCGGCGCCGCCCTGGCGGGCCAGCGTCAGGTTGCCGACGTCCATCCGGCCGCTCGCCGTCACGATCGAGGTCGAGGCGACCGGCGTGTAGCCCACGGCCGTCACGATCACCGTGTAAGGGCCGGGCTGCAGCGGCGTCGCGTCGCGCACGACGCCGTCCTCGTCGGCCGTTGCCCGCAGGACCTGCGTGCCCGTCATGTCCGTGACGGTCAGCACCGCGTGCTTGACCGCCCAGCCGTCGCGTGTCCGGACCTGTGCCCGAACGCCCGCGCCTGTCGAACTCATACCCACTCCCGATGTCGTGCTTGGTACATGTGGGCCCCGGCCGGCGGCGAGCAGGCCGTCCCCTGCCTTTGATGCCCGCCGCCGCCGGGGCCCTGTGGTCCGGTCCGGGGCGCGTCTCCGCTCAATGCGCGCCCCCGACCGGGGCTGTGCTCACGGGGCGAGATGCCCCGGCCCCCGTTGGCTCTATCGCCGTGGTGGTGTCAGTCGCCCGGGTGGGCGAGTTCGACGTCGTAGCCGTCGGCCCCGCTCGCGTCCACCGACAGCGCGTTGGCCACCGGCGGATAACCGCTGGCGATCACCGTGTAGTCGCCGGTGTCCAGGTCGGTGAAGGCGTACGCACCGTCCTCACCGGTCGTGGAGGTGGCGACCACGTTGCCGGCCGCGTCGACCAGCGTGACCCGCGCGTCCGGCAGCGGACGGCGGTCCGCACCGGCCCGGACGATGCCCTGGACACGGGCGCCGGACTGCAGCGCGATCTCCAGGCGGGTGATGCCCTGGCCGCTGACCTCGACCGGCTGTGCCGTCGGCCGGAAGTCGGTGGCGTTGACCGCGACGGTGTACGTACCGGCGGCCAGCTCGTCGAAGGCGAAGGAGCCCTCGGTGCCGGTCTTGCCGGTCGCCAGCACCTCACCGCGGATGTCCGTGACCACGACCATCGCGCCGTCCACCGGCTCGCCGGTGACCACGCTGCGGACCAGGCCGCGCAGGCCACTGGTGCCGCTGAGCAGGATGTCGTAGCCGACCGGCTGGTCACCCACGACGACCGTGGACGCCTGCGGCTGGTGGCCGTCGGCGGCCGCGATCAGGACGTACGAGCCGGCGCCGGGGGCGTTCAGCACGTACGAGCCGTTGGCCTGGGCCACCGAGCGGCCCAGCTGGCGGCCGCTGAGCGAGATCAGCGTGACCGCGGAGCGCGCCACGGGCCGGCCGTCGGCGTTCCGGACGAAGCCGGTGATGGCCGGGCCCTCCGGGGTGCCGGGGTCGCCGGCGGAGGCGTACGCCGCCAGGCGCTGACCCTGCGCGGCCGCGGCCGGCTGGGGCTGGGCCCAGGACGGGGCGTGCTCGTCCGGGGCGACGGACGGGGCGCCGACCAGGGCCGGCTCCAGTGCCTCGGTCGAGGCGGCGGAAGCGGCGGCCGGGGCCGTGGCGGCAGCGGCGTCCGTGGTGGCGCCGGACGCGGTGGCGTCCGAGCCGTCGTCGGAGGACTGGGCCAGTCCACCCTTGGTCTTCAAGGCGACCTCCTTGATGAAAAGCGTCAGAAGGAAGGCGAGCAGCGCGCAGGGGGCGGCGATCAGGAAGATGTCGGCGACAGCGTGCCCGTAGGCGCTCTCCATGACCGTCCGGAGGGGCGCCGGGAGGGCGTCCAGGTCCGGGATGCCCCCGCCGCCGGCACCGGACTGAGCCGCCTTGGCGGCAGCCGGTCCGAGGTCGGCCAGGCCGTCCTTGACGTAGTGCGTGACTCGGGTTGCCAGCACCGCGCCGAGCGCCGAGACACCGACCGCACCGCCGAGGGAGCGGAAGAAGGTGACGACGGACGAGGCGGAGCCGAGGTCCTGCGGGGCGACCTGGTTCTGCGTGCAGAGGACCAGGTTCTGCATCATCATGCCGATGCCGAGACCCATCAGGGCCATGAAGATCGCGACGTGCCAGTACTCGGTGTCGTACCGGATCGTGCCCAGCAGGCCGAGACCCGCGGTCACGAGCACACCACCGGAGACCAGCCAGGCCTTCCACTTGCCGGTCTTGGTGATGACCTGGCCCGACACGGTCGACGAGATGAACAGACCCGCGATCATCGGGATGGTCATCACGCCGGACATCGTCGGCGACTTGCCGCGCGCCAGCTGGAAGTACTGGCTGAAGAACACGGTGCCGGAGAACATCGCGATACCGACGAACAGCGAGGCCAGCGAGGCGAGCGTGATCGTCTTGTTGCGGAACAGCCGCAGCGGGATGATCGGCTCGGCCGCCTTGGTCTCGACCAGGACGAAGATCAGCGCGAGCACCACGGCACCGCCGACCATGGCAGCGGTCTGCCAGGACATCCAGTCGTACTTGTCGCCGGCCAGGGTGACCCACACCAGCAGCAGGCAGACCGCCGCGCTGATGAAGAAGGCACCCGCCCAGTCGACCTTGACGCCCTCGCGCTTGACCACGGGGAGCTTCAGGGTCTTCTGGAGCACGATCAGCGCGATCACCGCGAAGGGCACGCCGACGTAGAAGCACCAGCGCCACCCGAGCCACGAGGTGTCGGTGATGACGCCACCGAGCAGCGGCCCACCAACGGTGGCAACGGCGAAAACAGCACCGAGATAACCGCTGTACCGTCCCCGCTCACGCGGGGAGATCATCGCGGCCATCACGATCTGGGCCAGGGCGGAGAGACCGCCCACGCCTATGCCCTGCACGACACGGCAGGCGATCAGCATGCCGCTGTTCTGCGAGAGACCGGCGACGACGGAGCCGCCGACGTAGATGACGAGCGAGAGCTGCACCAGCAGCTTCTTGCTGAACAGGTCGGACAGCTTGCCCCACAGCGGGGTCGTCGCGGTCATCGCCAGCAGCGAGGCCGTCACGACCCAGGTGTAGGCACTCTGCCCGCCGTCCAGATCATGAATGATCTGCGGGAGCGCGTTCGACACGATGGTCGAAGAAAGAATGGCGACGAACATACCGAGCAGCAGCCCGGACAGCGCCTCCATGATCTGACGGTGCGTCATGGGGGCTCCGGCGGAGGCGGCACTGCCGCCTCCGTGCTTGGCGTGGCCGCCCCGCACACCGGCTGGTGTGGTTGTAGCCATGTAATTCCTTCTCATCCTGCTGGTGTACGGGTGGTGTGGTCGTGTCCCGCCCGGGTGCGGCAGTCGCCGAAACTCTCGTGCAACTTCGCGAGCAGCTCGTTCAGCCGGCCGACGTCGTCGTCGGACCAGTCGTCGAGGTACCGGGCGAGGGAGTCTGTGTAGCGGACGGCCAGCTCGGCGAGGAGCTCCCGTCCGCGGGGTGTCAGTCGAAGCAGCCTGGACCGCTTGTCCAGAGGGTCGGGCTCCCGCTCGATCCAGCCGCGCTCCGCGATGTGGGCGACGTGCCGGCTGGTCACCGACATGTCGATCATCAACAGCTCGGCCAGCTTGCTCATCCGCATCTCGCCGTACCGGTCGAGGATGGTGAGCACGCCTACCGAGGCGGGCGGGCAGTCGTGGGGCAGGATGCGCCCGAGCTCGCGTTTCACGGCACCGATGGCGCTGAGTTGCCTGGCCAGCTCCTGGTACTGACCCTGCGCTGCCATGGGCACCTCCACACATCTTTTGTTGCTTGAGGCAACCATAGAAGCATTTGGTTGCCACAGGCAAACGAATCTTGGGTTCACGAGGTAAAGGAAACCAAAAAGATGTACCGTGCATGAGTCAAGGGTGTGGCGGTACTCCGTAAACCCGCAGGTCAGGGCGGTGTGTAGACGCTTTCACCGGGGCATACGGAGCCCCTCGCGCACCCGCGACACTTTTGCGGCGCTCCGACCGGCTCCATCCCCCGTCCCTCTCCTTCAAGGAAACGGCCGCACTCCGGTTGGCTGGGGGTGTCCCCCTACCCACCGGTTCGCTAGGGTCTCGGCCTATGGCGAACAACCCGCAGACGCCCGACGGCAACCACGACCCGGCCGGCAGCACGCAGATGTTCCGCGCCTTCGTCGACGAAGGCGCCCCCCAGTCCCCCCGCGCCGCCGCGGCCACCCAGCAGACCTCCTCGGGCCCCCGCGCGGGCATCATCATCGGCGTGGTCGTCGCCGTCGTGATCGTCGCCGCGGCGGCGTGGCTGGCCCTGGCCTGACGCCTCGTCCCCGAGGGGCTTGCGCCCCTGCTCCCACCGTCCCCCTCTCCGCCCCTGTACGACTTCAGGGCTTCTCCCGGACCAGGCGCCCACCTCGGCCCCGGTCCGGGAGAAGCCCTTACGCATCTGCCGCAGTCGCCCCGCGGGCCTCCCTCAGTCGAACTCCCCGTCCCGCACCCCGCCACAGAACGCGGTCCACTCCTCCGCCGTGAACCGCAGATCCCCGCGCTCCGGATGCCGCGAGTCCCGCAGCGCCACCGCCCCACCCGCCACCTCCGCGACCTGCACGCACGCCCCGTCGGCCAAGCTCCTACTGCTCTTCCGCCACCGCACGTCCGTCAGGTCCAGCCCATACAGCTCATCCTTCGCGGCACTCACCGAACTCGCTCCTCTCGTAGCCCCCCTCCCTTGACCTCACCCTGACCCGCCCTGCCGGGCCGCGCACCACGACAGGGGCCGTTCAGCAGCCCCTCCGCACGTTGCGGCTACTGCGGCGTCCGGGGCAACCGCCCACCCTGGCTCTCGGCAATCCGCAACGCATCCCGCAACGCCTCGACCAGCCCGTACGCGAGGCACCGCAGCTCATTCGGCCGCGCCCGCCGCTCACGCCCCACCGCACCGAGCACGTCCTCGGCCCGCTCGACCAGTCGAGCCCCCATGGCAAGCTGCACAGCCTCCACCTCATCGGCCAGCCGCGCCACGTACCCACTCCCGTCCGCCCCGGTCGACAGATAACACCGCCGCCCATCACTCCCGGCCCAGGGCAGCAGCCGTAGCTGTTCCGGCTCGCTCATGCGGCGTACGCCGCGTACACGGAGAAGCCGCCGTCATACGCGAAGAGCCGAGCGGCCCGCTCCCGAGCCTGCCGCTCACAGGCCACGAGGTACGGCCGCACGAGGCGGGCCGCGTCCCCGTCGATCAACTCGTCGTGCCGCCTCGGTGGTTGCGAACGCGGGGGAGGAGGGCTGGCCGTTCGGGAGTGGCTGACCGTCGTAACGGACCGGGAGAACAAATCTCCCAGCCACGCCACGGCCCGGACGATACGGTGACGCATGTCGGCGCTCCTCTTTCAGGCTTGGCGTTGACCACACCCCGGGGCTGTTGCCGCAGCCGCCGGGGCCTCGAGTTCTTAGCTCTGGTGCAGTCTGCTACCCCTAGCTCGCCTAGGCACCGTAGCTACGTCTCGCGTGGTATGGCGTGGACTGCTTACCTTGGTCCCGTGATGGAGTTTGCACCGGACGAGCCGCGATGGCGCCAAGTGGCAAGGATCATCCGCGCGCGCATAGAGGACGGCACTTACCCGCCCGGCACGCGCGTGCCGTCCGTCGCCGAGATGCTGGAGGAATTCGGCATCGCCACGTCCACCGGCCAGAAGGTCCACCGTGGACTGCGTGCGGAGGGCCTGATCCAGACCCAGGTCGGCATGGGCTCCTTCGTGACGAAGACGGCAATGGAGAAGCTGGCCGCGAGTCCCCAGGACGGATGAAGGCCGCCCCGAAGAAACGCTTCGGTACGCCCGGGCGAAGTACCGTCCGGCTGTGACGGACTTCGAACCGGGACGCCCCCGCTGGCAGCAGGTCGTCGACGTGATCCGCCGCCGCATCGCCGAGGGCACCTACGCCCCGGGCATGCGCGTACCGTCTGTCCTCGCCCTGTCGGCAGAGTTCGGCATCGCCAACTCCACCTCCCAGAAGGTGCACCGCGGCCTACGCGCCGAAGGCCTGATCCACACCCGGCACGGCACGGGCTCCTTCGTCTCGCAGCAGCTCCCGGAAGACGCATGAGCACCAGCCCACCGGAGTTCGACCTGACCCGCCCGAAGGGGGTACAGATCACCGAAGCGGTACGGCAGCGGATCGCGAACGGGGTGTACCCGCATCATCACCTGATCTCCGAAGTCCAGCTGGAGCAGGAGTTCCGCGTCGCCCGGGTAACCGTCCGCAAGGCCACCGCAGCCCTTCGAGCGGAGGGCCTGATCGTCACGACGCCCGGCATGGGGTCATTCGTAACCAAGAACTCGTGCGAGGAGAACAGGCCCGCCGCACGAGAGTGACGGCCATCTGAGCCAGGGCGTCACCGTGCCGGCGCACCGTCCGAGGGGCAAGCCGTGCGGGCCTCGGGCCGTCGGTGTTCCACTCCGGGCCCGGGCCGTCGGCCCGACCGCTAACGTATGGACGCACCCGCCGCACTGGAGGACACCGTGAGCGCGCAGCCCGACGGCCCGCACGGACCGCTGATCCCGATGCCTGACCACACGCCCGACGCTCTGCGGGCCGCCGTGTCACGCATCGCTCCGAGTCGGGTAGCTGCCCTCACCCAGCACCTCTTCGAGGCGACGACGAACGCACAGCAGACGCAGAGCCTCGCCCCTCTCCGCGCCTTCGTACACTCCTGGGCCGTCTTCATCGCGATCGAGCGGTACCCCGAACGCGCCGCCCGTCTCCATGAACTGGAGCGCATCGTCGATGCGGGGGACCAAGACCCCACAGAGGCCATCGCCGAGATTCGGCGGATCCGCGAGGCGGCGGAGAAAGAGGCCGGGCTGTGACCGGTGACTGGACGTGGGAATACAACCCGAGCAAGGACTACGTCGCCGGTGGCCTACCGCTTGGTGCGACAGCAGAGGTGGAACGCCTGGCGACCGAACTCGCCGCGCTCGGGCGCGACGCGGTCAAGGTAGGCAGGCCCATCGACCGCGAGGGCGGCCTGCGGGAGTTCGACATCCTCGGCGGCCGCGGCTTCATCAGCTTCCTCGCCGTACCCCGCCACGAGCGCATCTACATCTGCAACATCACCTGGTACGGCTGACGCCCCACCGCTCTGCCACACGCGCAGCGAATACGAGCGCCCCAGAGGAGCGCGCACCAGCCGCCCCCGCTCGACCGTCATTCATCCTTCATGCCGGCCAAACCGATTGCCCCCACGCGGTCTCGAACTCCCCGTGCTCGATGATCTCCGCAGCGAACTCACTCTGCCCCGCCACGTCCTCGATCCTTCCAACCGGGACCTCGCTCAGGCCGATCTCACCGGACTCATGCAGGCAATCCGCCTTCAACCTGCGCCTTCCGCACTTCATACCCATCATCCCCCGCCTCGCTGTAGAACACGACAGCCTCATCCGCAAACTTGTAATCCCAGCGAACCTTCCATTGCTCCACGCGCTCAACCCTGTCCGGGGGTAACACCAGCGGCCGCTTTCTGGCTTGCTCCTGGGTTTTTTCGGGTCTTGTTCGCGCCTAGGTGTTCCCGCGCTGTGATTCGCTCGCGAATGCCGTCAGTTCTGAAGGAGATCGTCGATGTAATCGCTCAGCTCAACAGGAATTTTCGCACGGTCAATTTCTCGCAAGCGCTGGATATTGTCTACGCTCAACAGGCCGGTTGAGCCAAGTTCCAGAATCGCGTGGAGCTGGGCCTCCAGAGTTTCGTAGTTCTCTTCTGAACTGGCGCAAAGCGAGAGAACTCCGGCCAAGATCTGTACCTCTGTGCGCGAGTAAGACCCTACGAGATCGGTGACCGTGTCCGCTCCATACTCTCGCAGCTGCGGATCATTGGCGCAGACATTGCGCAGAATGTCCAGCATTTGTGACGCTTGAATGGTCATTGACGTCTCGCTGTCTTTCAATACGGTAGAGGGTACTGAGTGGGCCAGGGGATGTGAGTGCCGTTGGCGGCTTCTGCATTGTAGTTCGGACTGTTGGGATTGTGTACTTGCCGGTGGTACAGGTTCCCTTCGACGTCCTGGTATTTTCCGCCGATGGATATCCTGTAGATGTCCCCGTTGGCTGCATGTGAACCTTCTGGCGCTTTCCCGTCAGGTCCATGCACTCGCATTCGTACAGTATTTCCTGTTTCAGGATCCTTCCATTTGTACTCTACCCCCTCTTGTGCACCGCCGTTCGGGTCCGGAGTGAGCTCACGAATGTGGGCATCAGATGGAACGACGTCCATAGGATTCCTGTCACGCAAATCCCAGCCACCGTTCGGCTTGCGCTCCGGTGCTTCTGATGCTTTCTTCGGACAGTCGTCAGGGGAGAGCCCCAGGCTGTCGCTCCAAATATGAGGATTATGGACGTAGGTATCAGGATTGGGTGCCGGAGTCAGGCCCAGCGGATCTGACGTGACGTACCGGGCAGTCGTCGGGTCGTAATAGCGGTAACAGTTGTAATGCAGCCCGGTTTCGGGGTCGAAGTATTGACCTGGGAAGCGGAGGGGGGTGTACGCAGTCGCGTTTGCGTTCCAGGTTGTGGTGCCCCAGAGGGTGGTTCGGGTGTGCCAGGCTATTTCGCCTTCGGGGGAGACCAGTTCGGTGGGGGTGCCGATGAGGTCGGTGATGATGGCGAAGAAGCGGGAGTCGATTTCGGATTGGGGGGCATCCGCCGCGCTTATTCGTTCGGTCTGGGCGATGGGGGCGAGGCCGTTGTGGTCCCAGGTGAGGGTGATGGGCGGGGTCGACGGCCCGCCTGAGGTGGTTTGTTCGGTGAGGGTGGTGCCGTCCCAGGTGAAGTCCACCTGTTCCAGAACGGCGGTGCCGTCTGAAGACAGGCGCTGCTTGGACGTGCGGCGGCCGAGCGGGTCGTAGTGGTAGTGCCAGATGGTGCCGTCGGGGGTGGTTACCGAGGTCAGGCGGTCCTCGGTGTCCCAGGTGTAGTGCCAGGATTCGCGCTTGCCGGAGAGGTGGCGTTTCTGGCGCAGGGTCAGGCGGCCCGCGGCGTCGTGTTCGTAGCGGATGCGGCCGGCCTGGGTGAGGCGGGTGCCGGTGTAGGTGCGGGCGCCGGTGGCTTCCGAGTTGGCGTGCGCGCCGGGCCATTCGGCGGATGTCTGGTTGCCGGCCTCGTCGTAGGCGTAGGTCTCGGTCCAGTTGTGGGCGGAGACCGCGGTGACGCGGCCGACGGGGTCGAGGGTGAAGCGGCGGGGGCCGTTCAGGAGGTCGTCGTTGCCGGTGAGGTAGCCGTCGGGGCGGTAGGTGTACGACCGGTGCTGGAGCGGGTTCGTTTGCGCGGTCGCGCCATCCGCAGCGGCACCTGATGGCGTCGACGTGCCTTCCGCGGAGGCACCTGGCGGCGTCGCGCCGTACAGGGACTGGGACGACAGGCGGCCCGCCGGGTCGTACGACTGGTGGAGGGTGATCAGGCCGTCCGTGAGGCTGCGGGTTGTCTCCTGGCCCGCGGCGTCGTGGGTGAAGTCGAGGGTGCGGCCGGAGGTCGTCAGGGACGTGCGGCGGCCGGCGGCGTCGTAGGTGTACGAGGCTTCGGCGCCGGTGGGCGTACGACGGTGGGTGCGGCGGCCCAGCGGATCGTACGTGTAGGAGATGGTGCGGCCGTTGACCGTTTCGGCGGTGATACGGCCCAGGGGGTCGCGGGCCCACGCCACCTCGCTGTCCGGCGCTGTCGCGCGGAGGAGGCGGCCGCTCGGGTCGTGGGTGTAGCGGGTCGTCGTGCCGTCGGCGGTGCGCTTGGCTGTCGTACGGCCGAGCTTGTCGTACTGGTAGACGGTGGTGTGGCCCAGTGGGCTGGTGCGGGCGGCGAGGCGGCCGGCCGGGTCCCGTTCGTACGTCACCCGGCGGCCGTCGAAGTCCGTCTCGGCGGCAAGGAGACCGGCGGGGTCGTAGGCGTACGACCACTCCAGACCCTGCGGGTTGGTGACCTTGGTCAGCCGGAGCTGTGCGTCGTACTCGAAGGAGTAGCGCACACCGTTCGGCTCGGTGCGGGCTGTGAGCAGGTCGAAGTGGGTGTACTCGTAGCGGGTGACGCCGCCGTTCGCGTCGGTGTGGGTCAGGCAGTTGCCTTCGCCGTCGTACGTCCAGGACTCGGTGGAGCCGTCGGGGGCCGTGCGGCGAGCAAGGCGGCCCTCCACGGTCCAGGCCAGGCGGGTGGTGGCGCCGAGGGGGTCGGTGTGTGCCATGACGCGGCCGAAGGCGTCCCGTACGTAGGTCGTCGTGCCGCCGAGCGGGTCGGTGATCTGCTCGGGGAGACCGCGGGAGTCGCAGCGTACGAGGGTGGTGTGGCCCTCGGCGTTCGTGATCGAGGCGAGATGCCCGCGGTCGTCGTACGTGAATGTCGTGACGGCCCCGGACGGGTCGGTGGCCGACGTGCGGCGGCCGGCCTCGTCATACGTCTGGCGCCAGACGGCACCGTCCGGATCGGTGACCTCGACCGGCAGACCGAGGGCGTTGTAAGTGGCGGCCGCCCGGGTGCCGTCGGGGCGGACGACGCTCGTCAGTTCGCCGCCGGCGGTGTAGTCGTACGCGGTGGTGCTGCCCAGCGGATCGGTGACCGACAGCACTCGGTTGTGTCGGTCGCGCTCGGTGCGGGTGACCGCCCCGGTGGGGCTTATTTCGGCGACGACCTGGGTGCGTTCGTTGATCAGGAAGCGGGTGGTGTGGCCGAGCGAATCGGTGACCGAGGTGACGCGGTGCCCGGTGGCCTCGTCGGTCTCGTCGTAGCGGAAGGTGTTCCGCATGTGGCCCGCCACGCCGGACTGGAAGACACAGCGGTGCCGGTCGTCGTACTCGTAGTCGAAACGGGAACCGTTCGTGTCCGTCCAGGACGTGATGCGGTGCCGGTCGTCGTAGCCGAAGCGCAGCGGGGTACCGGAGGAGCCGGTCACCTCGGTGAGGTCGCCGTCCGTGTAGCCGTAGCGAACAACCTCGACGTCACTGTCGGACGCGTCTTCGGCGCCGGCCAGGTGCAAGGCGGTGATGCGACCGTCAGCCGTGCTGACGCGCACTCGGTAGCCGCCGCTGTGCGCGATCTCTCTGGGGGTACCCGCGGCGTCGTATGTGAAGGTGATCCAGTGGCCGCCGCGATGGGAGATTTGTTCGAGCAGGGCGACGCCGTCCTCCGCACCGTCGGCGGGCGGGGAGAAGAACCAGGTACGGCCGGTGCCCGGGTCGGTGACCAGGTAACCACCATCGGCCTCCCGCTCCAGCGCCCAGCCGTCGCCTTCCTCGGACTGCGTGGCGACGCCCGGGACCGGGTGCGGGTAGGACAGCAGGGAGCCGTCCTCGCGTACGAAGACGACACCCCGGGTGTCGATCTCCAGGCGCACGTCCACGGTGGAGGCCCACGACGGGCCGAACCACCGGCCGGCACGATATGACGACTCGAAAGTGCGGCGGAATACCAGCGGAAGGCCGGCGGCCGGGAGACTCAGGTCGGTCTGCGGCAGCACCGTCCGGCCGGTGGCCATGTCGACCGGGTCCTCCCGGCAGACCTTCTGGTCTTCGGCCCGCTCGGCCGCGCCCTTCTCGGCCTCGTCCGCCTGCTCGCGCGCCGTGCGTTCCCCCGCGCCCTCCACCGCATCCCGCCCCTCGCGGCGGAGCGCGCCCTCTCCGACGTCGTCGGCGAGCCGGGCAGCCTTCGCCGTCCGGGACCCCGCGCTCGCCGCCGCGCCCGCGCCGCCCGTAGCGATGTCCAGGGCGACGTCGAAGAGGAGTCGCCCCTTGGCCTCCGACGCGTCATGGCTCCAACCCGTGCCGACGATGGCGGCCGGGAGGCGTTCCGGGTGGTTCGCCATGCCGACCAGGCCCGCGGCCGTGGAGTTCAGCGTCATCGCGTACTCGGCCGGGTGCGAGACGTTGTACGAGTCCATCGGGCTGATCGAGCGGGCGAAGGACAGCAGCCCGAACGCGCCCTTCGTGAAGCCGCCCGCCGTGTGCAGGAGCTCGGTCGGAGCTCCCTGGACCTTGTCGTACGCCTCCATGCCCAGCCGGTCGGTGAACTCCGGCTCGGCGGGGGCGTGGGCCAGGGCGGCGTCCACGTGGGTCACCGCGTGGGCACCGGCCGTGTTCCGCTGCTTGCGGGCGTGCTTCAGTTTGTCCCTGGCGGCGTTGCGCAGCGCCTCGCCGGGATCATGGGTGAAGTCGCCCGGATCGGTGGGGCGCTTGCCCGGATCCTTGCCCGCCTCCTGGGCGTCCTTGTAGGTCTGGAGGTCCTTCGCGTACGCGGTCACGTCCCTCGCGTGCGCGGCCCGCGCCTTGTCGGTCGCCTCCTGGCCCTTCTTGTACTCGTTGATCGCCACCTGGGCCTGCTGCTGCGCCCAGTGCACGGTCTCGGCGAAGTCGGACAGGGCCTTCGACGCCTTTTCGCAGGCGTCGGCGGCGTGCGCCCACTTGGCCGGGTGCATGGCGAACTTCTTGCGGAAGGCGTCGGCGGACTTGCCGCGCCACTCACCCGAGTCCAGCTGCCGCATCCCGGAGGCGACCTTGTCGAACGCCTTCTGGAAGTCGCTGAGGTTCTTGGCCGTGGCGCGGATCTTGTCGGCGCTGCCGTGCACCAGCTTCTTGGGGTCCTCGGTCTGGCCGAGTTCCCACTCCTGGACCTCCGCGCCGAGATGGTTGGCGACCGAGTCGCCCTTGCTGCGGACCCAGTCGGCACCGCTGCCCCAACCGGCGTCGTCCATGGTGTCCGCCAGCCGGCCGCTGTAGTGGTCGATGCCCTGGCCGATGGCCTTCTGGCCGTCCTCGTACGCGTCACCGACCTTGTCGGCGACATCGTTGACCCCGTCCTTGACGCCGTCCGGTATCCAGTCGTCCCAGCCCATCAGCTGTTGCTTCCCCCGTGCTCGGTGCGGCCCTCGCCGCGCTCGCCGCTCTCCCCGTGCGTGCTGCCGCCGTCGGCCTTCCGGTCCGGGCCGAAGGCTTCGTCCGCCGCTGCCTGGTACTCGTCCCCGTAACCGGCGAGCTGCGCGAACGCGCTGTGCTGGCCGCCGATCATCCCGTCCGTGGTGAGGTCGTGCGCCGTCGCCTTCCAGGTGCCCTCGGCGTCCTGTCCGGCCTGCAGCATGGACTTGGCGCTGTAGTCGGGGTTGGCGAGGTTGTGGATCGGGTTGTCCTCGAGCGTCTGGCCCCAGCCGCGCTTCTCGGCGTCCTCCTCGGACAGGTGAGGGTTGCCCATCGCTGCCGTCCAGCCGACCTTCATCGTGCCCTGGACGTAGCCGTCCGCCTCGTGCAGCAGGCCCGCCGAGAGGCCCACCCCCTCGGCGAGGTCCAGGGCCTCCTTCACGAGGGAACGGACACCCCACTCCCAGCGCTCGCAGAACGTCTCGAACTTCGCGGTGAGGTCGGCGTAGCCGGTTTCCATGCCGGTCAGGGCGAGCTCGGAGAAGCCGCGGCCGACCTCGGCGGCGCCCGCCTGACCGATGGCCTGCAGCTCGTCGATGGCACCGTTGATGCCGCTGGTGATCTTTTTGATGGCCGAGGGCGAGACATGGAGGTCCTTCAGCTCGTCGCTCATCCCGGGCTGCTCGCCGCTCATGCCGTGGCCTCCCCCGGTGCCGTCGCGAGTGCTTCACCGTTGGCGCCGTCCACGGCCGCCTCGTCGGGGACGATGCCGCGTACGGGTGGGAACAGCACGCAGCCGCCCGTCTCCGCGTCCGCGACGTCCAGAGCCACGCCCGTCGGCTCACCGGTCGCCGGGGCCACCACGTCCAGCAGCCGGGCGCCGTACACGGTCAGGAACTCCAGGCCGTCCGCGGGCGGCGGCTCCCAGCCGGCGGCGACGGCAAAGCGGGCGAGGGCCTGTCTGTCGCTGAAGGCGTAGACCCAGCGGATGCCGCCGTAGACCGCGGTCATCAGGTCGCCGTCGAGCGTCGGCACGATCACGGCCGTACGGCGGAACCCACCCAGCCGGGCGGCGAACGCCCGCTGCTCACGGGCGACCGCGTTTTCGTCTTCGGCGTCGGGGGCGACGGCAGGGCTGATGTCACGGTCGGTCGGTGCTGCCGCCGTCGGCGCTTCGACCGTACGGACCGCTCGCTCCTCGCTCGCCTGCCGCTCCCGCGCTTCCGCCTCGGCTTCGGCCTGCCGCAGCAGGTCCTCCAGGCGCGTACGGCCGTCCCCACCCGCAGCACCCGAGGTTGCCCCCGCCCCACTGGTACTCATGCATCACATGTTCGCATTCGCGCCTGACAGCCGACCAGAACGGCCTGGCGAGAGCTGCCTTGTGGCATCACTTCCAGGTGGCGTCGGCGTCTTTTGTGGTGATGTGCATGCCGAGCGGCACTCGCCACGCGTCCACGCACACCTTCCACGTGTGCTTCTTCGACTCACCACCGGCGATCGGGACCGGGAGCTCGCGGGTCGACTTCCGGGTGTCCCAGTCGATTCCGAGGCCGCCGATGATGTGCGTGGCGAAGGTGATGGTGCCGGCCGTCACCGGGCGGCTGCCGGTGTTGTGGAGCTGAACGGTTACTCGCTCGCACCAGCGCACGTCGGTCTTGGCGAGGGCGGGGATGCCGACTTCCAGGTGGGCGGGGCTGTTGTCGGGGGGAGTGGGGGAGGGCGAGGAGGGCTCGGTGTTCGGGTCGGCCGGGGCGTCGCTGTCGGCCGGTGCGTCCGGCCCGTCCGGCCCGTCCGGCCCGTCCGGTGCATCCGGTGCATCCGGTACGTCCGGGATGTTGCCGGAGGGCGGCTGCGGGGGGGTCGGGCGTTCTGGTGTGCCGGCAGGGGGGACTGTGCCGTCCGGCGTGCCGTCAGGGCGTTCGCCGTACCGTCCTTCGGGGGCAGTGGTGCCGGTGTCGGTGTCCGGGCCGTCCAGCGGGATCAGGGTGACGTTGTCCGTGGGGGCGACGGGCTTGTCGGGGGCTCGGCCGTCCGCCGATCCCGTCGCGATGTACCCCGGGCCCTCCCCGCCGCCGCAGGAGGCGAGCGGCGTACCCAGTAACAGCAGTGCACCCGCTGACGCGCCAACTGTCCTCCGTCGCATGGTCGGCAGTGTGACTGACGGGACGTCAGATGTACAGGCATGCGGCAGGGAACGGGGGAGAGCGGGCATGGCAATGCCCCGGGCCGGGAGGGACCCCTGGTGCCCGGGGGTGCGTCGCGTCGTCAGTCCGTGGTCAGGCCGTCACGGAGTTGGGCGAGGGTGCGCGTGAGGAGGCGGGAGACGTGCATCTGGGAGATGCCGACCTCCTCGCCGATCTGTGACTGGGTCATGTTCGCGAAGAAGCGGAGCATGATGATCTGGCGTTCCCGCGGGGGGAGTTTGGCCAGGAGGGGCTTGAGGGACTCGCGGTACTCGACGCCCTCCAGCGCGCTGTCCTCGTAGCCGAGGCGGTCCGCGAGGGAGCCCTCGGTGCCGTCGTCCTCGGGGGACGGGGAGTCGAGGGAGGAGGCGGTGTAGGCGTTGCCGACGGCGAGGCCGTCGACGACGTCCTCCTCCGATACGCCGAGGCACGCCGCCAGTTCGGAGACGGTGGGGGAGCGGTCGAGCTTCTGGGACAGCTCGTCGCTGGCCTTCGTGAGTGCCAGGCGCAGCTCCTGGAGGCGGCGCGGGACCCGTACCGACCAGGAGGTGTCGCGGAAGAAGCGCTTGATCTCGCCGACGACGGTAGGCATGGCGAACGTCGGGAATTCGACGCCGCGTTCGCAGTCGAACCGGTCGATCGCCTTGATCAGGCCGATCGTGCCGACCTGGACGATGTCCTCCATGGGTTCGTTGCGGCTGCGGAAGCGGGCAGCGGCGTAACGCACCAGCGGGAGGTTCAGCTCGATGAGCGTGTCGCGGACGTACGTACGCTCCACGCTGTCCTTGTCGAGCGTGGCCAGCCGCAAGAAGAGGGAGCGGGAAAGCGTACGGGTGTTGAGGGCGTCGTCGTCATGCACTTGCGGTGCTGGTGCGGGAAGCACCTTCGAGCTGCCCAGTTCTACGGACATGCCACCCCCTTGAGGTCGCGGTCGGGTCGCCGCTGCGCCTCTTCTGCCCCATGCGGAGCGAAGAGTTCAGCCTCCACCTGAATACCGGAGGCGGCGCCACGGCAAACGCGGTTCCTGCAGAATGTCACATGTCGGCAACACGCTGTAGCGCCAAGTCGACATATCCCCGCAGGAAGGAGTGGCGTTACCGGGGTGGTCGTACCTCGTCCCGGTGAGGCATCGATCCTGTTTGCGGATCTAGGCGTCGATCCTGTTTGCGGATCTCAGCCGGGCGAAGCTCCGGGAGAGCAGCCGGGAGACGTGCATCTGGGACACACCCAGCTCGGCGCTGATCTGGGACTGCGTCAGGTTGCTGTAGTAGCGCAGCAGGAGGATGCGCTGCTCCCGTTCGGGGAGCTGGACCAGGAGGTGGCGCACCAGGTCGCGGTGTTCCACGCCGGCCAGCTCCGGGTCCTCGTAGCCGAGGCGGTCCAGCAGGCCCGGCAGGCCGTCACCTTCCTGCGCGGCTTCCAGGGACGTCGCGTGGTACGAGCGGCCGGCCTCCAGGCACGCGAGGACCTCCTCCTCGCCGATCTTCAGGCGCTCGGCGATCTCGGCCGTCGTGGGGGACCGGCCGTGCAGCACGGTGAGGTCCTCGGTGGCGCCGTTCACCTGTACCCACAGCTCGTGCAGGCGGCGCGGTACGTGGACCGTGCGGACGTTGTCCCGGAAGTACCGCTTGATCTCGCCGACGACGGTCGGCATGGCGAAGGTGGGGAACTGCACGCCGCGGTCCGGGTCGAACCGGTCGATCGCGTTGATCAGGCCGATGGTGCCGACCTGGACCACGTCCTCCATGGGCTCGTTCCGGCTGCGGAAGCGCGCGGCCGCGTAACGGACCAGGGGGAGGTTCGCCTCGATCAGCGCGTCCCGCACCCGGGCGTGCGCGGGGGTGCCCGCCTCCAGGCCCGCCAGCTCGGCGAAGAGGACTTGCGTGAGCGCCCGGGTGTCCGCACTCCTGCTCTGGCGGGATGGCGCCTTCGGCGCAGTACGGGCCGTCACGGTTCACGCCTCCCCTTCGCAGGACTGGGCTTTGTGTCGGACTGGGCTGTGCTGAAGCGGATGTATCCGGCAAAAGCGGTCATAGCATCACAAGACATGTGCAGTGTGTGCAAGCACCGCATAACGCCGTGTTGAGCGGCAGTTGATACGGCGAGGGGCAGGTGGGGGCCGCGGGGAGGGGATGAGGAGTGGTCGGCGGCGGGCGGTGCGGGGGTGCCGGGGAGCGGCCTCTCGGAGCCGCCGGGAGGCGGGTGGACATGAAGAAACCCCTCGCCCGCTGGGGCGAGGGGCACTGTCGGCCCGTGGCGGGCCGGCGTCGGCGCGACCCGGACGCGGCCGGGCGGTGCCGTGGTCCGGACGCTGCCGGACCGGCGGATCAGATCTCGTAGTCGGCGATCACCCAGGTGGCGAACTCCGCCCACTGGCGGACGCCCGCCTGGTGGGCGGGGTGCTCCAGATAGCGCGTCAGGGCGTCCTTGTCGGCGACGGCCGAATTGATCGCGAAGTCGTACGCGATCGGGCGGTCGGTGACGTTCCAGCCGCACTCCCAGAACTCCACGTCGGGGATGAGGCCGCCGAGCTCCTGGAACGCCTTCACGCCGGCCGCGACGCGCGGCTCGTCGCGCGCGACGCCCTCGTTGAGCTTGAACAGGACCAGGTGGCGGATCATGGGCGGGCCTCCGTGAGTGCGTACGTACGGGCGTGCGGGCCCGCTGGATCGTTTCTGCCGGACTGGCGGCGGGCGCCCGGCCCCTGTGCGGACGGGCCGGTGCGAGGGGCTCTGCCGGTCGGCTACTGGATCAGCGAGGTCATGAACTGACCGACGCCCTGGGCGGCGTCCGAAATGCCCTCGAACCCTATCTGGACGAGATCGGCGGCCCGGGTGGGGGACGTGACGATCGTGTACAGGACGAAGACGACGACCACATACAGCGCGATCTTCTTCGTTTCCACCATTCGTCCCCGTCTCCCCTACGGCCTTTGCCGACAGCTCCCGCCCGGTGCGGTCGGGCGAGTGTAACCACACCGGCCCCAACGCAGCAGCCGCGTCCGGGGCGGCCCCCTGGCCCCGGGGTCGCTTTCGCGACGACTCCACGCCGCCCTCACCGGCGCCCGAGGACGAAAGTCCCGGTGATCGGGGGCGTTCGGCGGACTGTCGGGCCGGGGGGCGGCCGCAGGCCGGACGGTGCGCCCGCGGGCCTGGCAGGAGTCCGCGGGCGGGACCGGGCCTCGCTGCGGGGTCCGCACCGTGCTCCTCCCGGCCGCGGTGCGGGCCAGAGGCCCGGATACGACGAAGGGCCCGACTCTGCTGAGTCGGGCCCTTCGTGCGAGCGGTAGCGGTGGGATTTGAACCCACGGAGGAGTTGCCCCCTCACGCGCTTTCGAGGCGCGCTCCTTCGGCCGCTCGGACACGCTACCGAGGCAGAGCCTAGCCCATGAGGGGCCGTGTGCCGAAATCGGTTCCGGGAGGCAGGCGCGCGGACCTCCCGGAACCGCGCTCAGCAGCGGTTCGCCGTACCGCCGAACCGCTCTCAGCGGCCGCGGAAGAAGTCGGTGAGGAGCGCGGCGCAGTCCTCGGCCAGGACGTCGGTGATCACTTCGGGGCGGTGGTTGAGGCGTCGGTCACGTACGACGTCCCAGAGCGAGCCGGCCGCGCCCGCCTTCTCGTCGCGGGCGCCGTAGACCACCCGGTCGACCCGGGACAGCACGATCGCGCCCGCGCACATCGTGCAGGGTTCGAGCGTGACCACGAGGGTGCAGCCGGTCAGCCGCCAGTCGGTGGCGCGGCGTACGGAGGTGTCGTCCTCCCCGGCAGTCCTGCTGTGATCCTCCCCGGCAGCGGAGATGGGGGCCTCCGCGGCGGCGGCCGCGTGGGCCTCTTCCTGGAGCGTGCGGGCCGCCGCCCTGATGGCGAGCACCTCGGCGTGGGCCGTCGGATCGCCGGTGGCCTCGCGTGCGTTGTGGCCGGTACCGATCACCCGCCCGTCCGCGGACAGCACGACGGCGCCCACCGGGACGTCTCCGGTCCCGGGGGCGAGCGCGGCCTCCGCCAGGGCCTGCCGCATGGGCGCGGCCCACGGGTCGCGCAACGGATCGGGTGCGGGGGCCGGGGCGGACTGTGCGTCGGTCATGACAACAGTGTCGGCGACCGCGGCGGTGCCGAGGACCGGCGGAGGCGGCCCCGCGGCGGGCGGACGGGGAGCGGCCGCGGTGCGCCGCTCCCCGTCCGTCACCGCACCGCCTCCAGTACGTCCGTGCAGCCCAGCGCGTCGGCGATCTCGCCCAACGCGTCACCGTTGCTGTCGAACGTCAGCAAGTCCTTGCCGGTGACGCCGAGGTCGTCGAGGAGGTCGACGTCACCGAGCGGCCCGGCCGGCAACCGTTCGTCGGCCTCGGCCTCCTCCGCCTCGTCCTCGGCGCCCTCGGGCTCACCGTCTTCCGTACCGTCCAGATTGGTCAGATCGTCGAGGTCCTCCGGGGCTTCCTCGTCGCGGCCGATCAGTTCGTCGGTCAGCATGGCGCCGTACGAGCTGCGGGACGCGGCGGTGGCATCCGAGACGAAGACGCGCGGGTCGTCCTCGCCGTCCACCCGGACGACGCCGAACCACGCGCCCTCCTGCTCGATGAACGCCACCACCGTGTCGTCGTCGACCGCTGCCTGCCGGGCCAGGTCGGCCAGGTCGGCAAGCGTCTCCACATTGTCGAGCTCTGTATCGCTCGCTTCCCACCCGTCTTCGGTGCGCGCGAGCAGTGCGGCGAAGTACACCGTGACTCTCCCACTGGTCAGAGGCGTATCCGGGCCGGGCGAGGGCGGCGCGTGAGCGCCCGGAGTCCCCGCCCCAATCGGAATCGTGGCAGAAACAACGCGTTCGCGCGGGGTCTTCGACGCTGCGTCGTGCCCGGGTTCTGCGAGATCCGGTCCGTGAAGGGGCCGGATGGGTGCCGTATCGGGGCCGGATCCGCCCCTCGGAGGGCCGGACGGGACCGGATGCGGGTGACGGAAGCAGCGCCCGAATGGTGGCGCGTAAACGGTCCATATGTGGCGCGCGGAGGCCCTTGTGGCGGCGTGCACGGCGGGCAGGTGGCCCTGCGGTGACGCGTACGGGGCTTCGCGGTGACGCCCAGGAGCCCCGGTCGCGGCGGGTCCGGGGTGGCGGCGCGGACGGGTGGAGGCGGTGGGCGCGGGTCCGGTCGGGTGGTCCCGCGCCGTTGCGCTACCAGCGGAACGTGCGCATGCGCATCGCCTGCCGCATCCGGGCGGCGCGGGCGCGCCGGGGCTGGACGCGGTCGCGCAGCTCCTTGGCCTCGTTCAGCTCACGGAGGAACTGCGCCCGGCGCCGGCGGCGGGCCGCGTCCGGCTCGCCCTCCCCGCCGGCCGCCCGCGCGTCCATGGCCACCTTCTGCGCCGTGTCCTCGGGGCGTGGGGCCTCGGCGGCCGCCGGGTCCGGCGTCCCGCCGGGCGGTCCGGTCTCCCGGCCGCCCGTGGTGCGCCCCGCCGGGCGGTCGGGTCTGGTACCGCCCCCGTCGCCTCTCGCCGCACCGCGCGCGGCACCGGACCTGCGCGCGGCCGGCCGCGGGGTGCGCGAGCCCCCGGAAGGGCCGGGCGGGGACAAACTTCCTTCGGGCCGTGCGTCCTGATGGTTCTGGTGCGGCTGAGTGTTCTGGCGCGTCTGACCGCTCTGGCGAGTCTGGTGGTTCTGGCGAGTCTGACGGTTCTGCCGTGCGTCCTGACGGTTCTGCCGTGCGTCCTGACGGTTCTTCTGGTCGGGCATGAGCGACACCGCCTCGGGCCGAGGTCCTCGCCCGGAGGCCGGCCGGCGGTCCGGGCGTCTGTGCCCACTTTCCCCCGAAGTGCGGGGTTGATGCGAATCGATTGACGTTGGCCGAGGGGCCGGGCGTGGATGGCCGGTCTCCGTACGGACACCGGCGGGCGCCTCGGGGTCCCGGCCTCGGTTACTGTCGATGTCATGCGGATCCATGTCGTCGACCACCCGCTGGTGGCGCACAAACTCACCACTCTGCGCGACAAGCGCACCGATTCCCCCACGTTCCGGCGTCTCGCCGACGAGCTGGTCACCCTGCTCGCGTACGAGGCGACCCGCGATGTGCGCACCGAACAGGTCGACATCGAGACCCCGGTGACGGCGACCACCGGCGTCCGGCTCTCCCACCCCCGCCCGATGGTCGTGCCGATCCTGCGCGCGGGCCTGGGCATGCTGGACGGCATGGTGCGGCTGCTGCCGACGGCCGAGGTCGGCTTCATGGGCATGGTCCGCAACGAGGAGACGTACGAGGCGCAGACGTACGCCACCCGTATGCCGGAGGACCTCTCCGGGCGGCAGATCTACGTCGTGGACCCGATGCTCGCCACCGGCGGCACGCTGGTCGCGGCGATCAAGGAACTGATCCAGCGCGGGGCCGACGACGTGACGGCGCTCTGCCTGCTGGCCGCGCCCGAGGGCGTGCAGGTCATGGAGAAGGAGCTGGCCGGTACGCCGGTGACGCTGGTCACGGCCGCGGTCGACGAGCGGCTGAACGAGGACCGCTACATCGTCCCGGGCCTGGGCGACGCGGGCGACCGCATGTACGGGACGGCCGGCTGAGGCCAGGATCCGGCCGGGCACGGGCCCGGCCCGGGCAGGCCGGGAGCACGCCGGAGGCGCGGGCGCCGCGGGGCGCTCAGCAGCCCGGCGTGCCCGGCTTCTCCTTCGGCGGGGCGGTCAGCGCGGCGAGCGCGGCCTCGGCGTCCTTCTCCTTCGCCAGGGCCTTGAACTTGTTGCCGATGATCAGGTCGACCTCGCCGCCCTTGCGGCCGTCGGTCTTCCGCTCGACCCCGGCGGCCACCTGCGTGCCCAGCACCTTGAAGGAGCTGTCCGTCGCGGCCGGCGCGCCGAGGAGCAGGCCGGTGCCCTTGACCTTCTTGTCGTAGGCGGCGGGCGCGTTGCCCACCTCGCCGATCGTGAAGCCGCGCTTCTTGAGCGCGTCGGCGGTGCTCTTGGCGAGCCCGCTGCGGGTGGTCGCGTTGAGCACGTTGACCTTGACGGCCCTCGGCTTGGGCAGTGGCTTCGCCGTGCTGCGCGGTTTGGCGCCGTCCTGGCCCGCGGGGCACTTCGGTTTCTCCTGGGCGGCCTGCGCGGTGCCGCTCTGCCCGGTGAAGACGTCGATGAGCTGTACGGCGCCCCAGGCGCCGACGGCCAGCACGCAGGCGGAGGCCACGACTGTCATGGCGATCCTGCGGTCACGGCGGGGACGGCGCATCCGCGGATACCTGTCGCCCGTGATGCGGTACTTCTTACCGCCCATGCCGGGGGGCGTCAGCATGCTCATGTCCGCAGCGTAGTGCGGTGATGGCGCTCTGCCTATTAAATGATCTGTTCGTGGCGCGAGACCTGACCCGAAAGGGCCAATACCGGGCGCCACGGCTACGTTCCGTGAAGCTCGGGGCCGGTCTGCCGCCGGGCTCCGGCGCGCGTCAGTCCAGTTCGAGGACGCGGGCGTGCAGTACCTGGCGTTGCTGGAGGGCCGCCCGGACCGCGCGGTGCAGCCCGTCCTCCAGGTACAGGTCGCCCTGCCACTTCACGACGTGCGCGAACAGGTCGCCGTAGAAGGTGGAGTCCTCCGCGAGCAGCGTTTCCAGATCGAGCTGCTGCTTGGTGGTCACCAACTGGTCAAGGCGTACCGGGCGCGGGGCCACATCCGCCCACTGGCGGGTGCTCTCCCGGCCGTGATCGGGGTACGGCCGCCCATTTCCGATGCGCTTGAAGATCACACGGAAAGCCTACCGGTCACCCGGCCTCGGGCGCAGCCATGTCGCACGGGTGCGAAGTGGTGGTAACCGGCGCAAGAGGAGCAATGCGCCCGGTGTCGCCCGAGTACGGCGGAGCGTTCCGCCGGGACGGGCCCGGCGGAACGCGGCGGTACGGGGCCCGGCCGGAGATCGGGGGGCGTTCCCCGGCCGGGAGCTGTCACCAGAGGAGGGCGTCGGCCGGGTTGTCCTGCCAGTACGTCACCTTGGCGGCGCCCGGCTGGATGAAGACCGGGCCGCCCTTGACGGTGACGGACTTCAGGGCGGTGTCCCGGTTGACGGCCACCTCGATCCTGCTGGTCTTGAAGCCCTTCTCCGACGAGTCGGCGGCGGAGAGCGTCAGGCCCGCGTAGGCCGTCTCGCCGGGCGCGATGGTGACCACGGCCTGCGGCTGCGAGTCCTCGACGACCGGGGTGACCGCCTGCTGGTCCTTGTGGAGCCGCAGGAGCGGGTAGGTCTCGGCCGAGAAGTCGCAGGTCTTCTTCGAGGTGTTGGTCGCCTTGATCAGGACGTGGTTGATCGGGCGGCTGACGGTGCCGGCCTCGAACTTCAGCGCCGACGCCGCGCAGGGCGCGATCTTGGCGGGCGCCGGGCGGGCGGTCTGCGCCAGGGCGGGGCCGGCGGTCGCGGCCAGCGCGCCGGCGGCGATCAGGGAGGCGACGGCGACCTTGGCTGTCTTCTTCATGGTGGGTTCCCCCGTGACTGGTGACTTCGATGGCTGGTGGTGGTGCGCCGGCTGGTCCCTCCGGCACGACAACCACTCTGCCCCCGGGCGCTATTGGTCCGCTAACGTCCGGCTAACGCCGCCTATCCACTGCCAAATAGGATGAAGGCGGGCGGGAGTACGGAGAAACCGGGCGGGGCCGCGTGCGACGAAGCCGGGTGGCCGACGGACGGCCACCCGGCTTCGCGGGGGGCGGACCCCTGGACCGCACGGTCCACAGGTCCGCCGTCGGGGATCACATCGTGGAGACGTCGATGACGAAGCGGTAGCGGACGTCGCTCGCCTGCACCCGCCGGTACGCGTCGTTGATCTCCTCGGCGGAGATCACCTCGATCTGCGCGCCGATGCCGTGCGCCGCGCAGAAGTCCAGCATCTCCTGGGTCTCGGGGATGCCGCCGATGGACGAGCCGGCCATCGCCCGGTTGTTCTGGATCAGCGCGAAGGGCGACGTGCGGAGCGGCTGCTCGGGCGCGCCGACCTGGACCAGCGTGCCGTTCGTGCGGAGCAGGCCCAGGTACGCGCCCAGGTCCAGGTCCGCCGAGACGGTGTTGATGATCAGGTCGAAGGTGTTGGCCAGCTCCTCGAAGGTCGCCGGGTCGGAGGTGGCGCGGTAGTCGGAGGCGCCCAGCTTCAGGCCGTCCTCCTTCTTGCGCAGCGACTGGCTGAGGACGGTGACGTCGGCGCCCTGGGCCGCGGCGATCTGCACGGCCATGTGGCCGAGGCCGCCGAGTCCGACGACCGCGACCTTCTTGCCGGGGGCCGCGCCCCAGCGGGCGAGCGGCGAGTACACGGTGATGCCGGCGCACAGCAGGGGCGCGGCGACGTCCAGCGCGAGGCCGTCGGGGATGCGGACGGCGAAGTCCTCGGTGACCACCACGTGGGTGGAGTAGCCGCCGTAGGTGGGCTCGCCGTCGCGGCCCGTGGCGTTGTACGTCATCACGGGGCCGGAGCCGGTGCAGTGCTGCTCGAATCCGGCCTTGCAGTTGTCGCACTCCCGGCAGGAGTCGACCATGCAGCCGACGCCGACCCGGTCGCCCACCTGGTGGCGGGTGACCTCCGGGCCGGCCGCGGCGACCACGCCGGCGATCTCGTGGCCCGGGACCATCGGGAAGGTGCCCGGACCCCAGTCCGAGTCGACCTGGTGGATGTCGGAGTGGCAGATCCCCGCGTATTTGATCTCGATCAGGATGTCGTGCGCGCCGAGCTCGCGGCGCGGGATGGTGGTGCGCTCCAGGGGTGCCTTGGGCGCGGGTGCTGCATACGCGGTGACAGAGGTGTGTGTCATGACATCGAGCCTGCGGCAGAACGGAAAGCGGAGCCAGGCCACCCGTTTACGTACGAACGCCGTTGGTACCAATGCCAGTGACACCCTCGCCGTACCGCCGCGACCTGCGGTTTCGCAGAGTTGTCCACAGGCCACCGCGCGTTGTCGCCGAGATGCGGATACTTGGCCGTATGGACCAGCGCACCGAATTGAGCGAGTTTCTGCGCACCCGCCGTGCCCGTCTTCAGCCCGAGGACGTCGGACTGCCGCGGCACGGCGGGCGGCGACGGGTGCCGGGGCTGCGGCGGGAGGAGCTGGCGCAGCTGGCCGGCGTGAGCGTGGCGTACTACGTCCGCCTGGAGCAGGGCCACGGGCAGAACGTCTCCACGGCCGTCCTCGACGCGATATCCGGCGCGCTGCGGCTGAACGCCGCGGAGCGGGCGCACCTCAGCCACCTGGTCAAGCCGAAGGCCAAGCGTGCGCGCGGGGCCGGCCGCCCGCAGCGGGTGCGGCCCGCGCTCCAGCAGCTGCTGGACGCGATGGAGGGGATACCGGCGTACGTCGCGGGCCGCCGCCTGGACGTCATCGGGTGGAACCGCATGGCGTGCGCGCTGCTCGGTGACTACGGCGCGATGGAGCCGGAGCAGCGGAACGTCGCCTGGCAGGTCTTCCTGGACCCGGCGGCCCGCGACTTCTACGTCGACTGGGAGCGCAAGGCCGCCGACATCGTCTCCTACCTGCGGCTGGACGCCGGCTGTCACCCCGACGACCCCGAGCTCGCCTCGCTGATCGGGCGGCTGTCGCTCAAGAGCGAGGAGTTCCGGCAGCTCTGGGCCACGCACGACGTGCAGGACAAGGGCTTCGGGGTGAAGCGGCTGCACCATCCGGTGGTCGGGCCGCTGACCCTGTCGTACGAGACGCTGCGGCTGCCCGCCGACCCGGACCAGCAGCTGATCGTCTACAACGCGGAGCCCGGCTCGGCGTCGGCGGAGTCGCTGCGGCTGCTCGGCAGCTGGGCGGCGGAGGGCCCGGCGGACCGCTCATCGGCGGACCGCTCGCCGGTGAGCCAGGACTCCGCCGAACGACAGGACGCGGGGGGCTGACCCGGGGGAGCGGGAGGGGCGGCGGCCGGCCGGGAGGGCTGAAGCCGCCCCCGGGGGCAACACCGGCCGGTCCCTCGGGGAGAGCGCCGGACCCGGGCCCTACTTCGCCGCCGCCTTCTTCGCCGCCCGCTTCATCTCCTGCTTGTAGGCGCGGACCTCGGCGAGGGATTCCGGGCCGGTGATGTCGGCCACCGAGCGGCGGGAGTCCTCCTCGCCGTACGCGCCCGCTGCCTCGCGCCAGCCCTCGGGGCGCACGCCGAACTGCTTGCCGAGCAGGGCCAGGAAGATCTGGGCCTTCTGCTTGCCGAAGCCGGGCAGGTCGTTGAGGCGTTTCAGCAGCTCGGCGCCGGTGCCCGCGTCCCGCCAGACGGCTTCCGCGTCGCCGTCGTAATGCTCGACGAGGTACTGGCACAGCTGCTGCACCCGCTTGGCCATGGACCGCGGGTAGCGGTGCACGGCCGGCTTGCGGGCCAGCAGTTCCTCGAACGCTTCCGGATTCTGGGCCGCGATGGCGGGCGCGTCCAGGTCGTCGCCGTTCATCCGCCGGGCGATGGTGTACGGCCCTGTGAACGCCCACTCCATCGGCACCTGCTGGTCCAGCAGCATGCCCACCAGCGCGGCGAGCGGACTGCGGCCGAGCAGTTCGTCGGCTTCCTCCTGCTGTGCGACCCGCATCCTCACGTTCATGTGTTGATGATCCCTTCCGGCGCCGGACGTCGCATGTCCGGGCAAGCGTTTTCGTGCGACGATCCCCTGCATGCCGACCTTGAGCGAACTGATCCCCGCCGAAGCCGTGCGGCTGGACGTGGCGGCGGCGGACTGGCGGGAGGCCGTACGGGCGGCCGGCGATCTGATGGCCGCGACCGGTGCCAGTACCGGTGAGTACACCACGGAAATGATCGAGAACGTGGAGGAGAACGGGCCCTACATCGTTCTGGCGCCCGGCTTCGCCTTCGCGCACGCCCGCCCTTCGCCCGCGGTCCTGCGGACCGGTATGTCGTGGGTGCGGTTGGCCGAACCGGTGGAGTTCGGGCACGAGGCCAACGATCCGGTGACGCTCGTCGTCGGGCTCGCGGCGCGGGACTCCGGCGCGCACACCGACGCGATGGCCGCGCTGGCCCGGCTGCTGGCGGACCCGGAGAGCGAACGCGCGCTGCGCGAGGCGCCGACGCCCGAGGCGGTGCACGCAGTACTGGCGAGTCTGGACGCCCCGGAGCAGTCCGCGCCGTCCGCGGAATCGCCGGAGTCCGAGCGGTCGGCGGAGGCCGGGCCGTCGGCGGAGTCCGCACCGTCGCCGGAAGCCGAGCGGGCGGCGGAGCCGACGCGCCCCGAGGAGCGGCAGCCGGCCGGTGGCGGCGTCCCGCACAAGATCCTCACCGTCTGCGGCAACGGCCTGGGCACCAGCCTCTTCCTGAAGAACACCCTGGAGCAGGTGCTCGACCGCTGGGGCTGGTCCCGGTACGTCACCGTCGAGGCGACCGACACCATCTCCGCCAAGGGCAAGGCCGGCGAGGCCGTCGCCATCCTCACCTCGGGCGAGATCGCCAGAACGCTCGGCGACATCGGCGTCCCCGTGAAGGTCGTCGAGAACTTCACCAGTACGGGTGAGGTCGACCGCATCCTCCGCGACACCTACGACGTCCAGTAACGAAGGAACGCACCATGGACTGGCTCGTATCGATCGCCAAGTTCCTCGTCAACGAGGTCCTCAGCCAGCCGGCGTATCTGGTCGGCCTGATCACGGCCACCGGCCTCGTCGCCCTGAAGAAGTCCGCCGGTCAGGTCGTCGGCGGCGCCATCAAGGCGACGCTGGGCTTCCTGCTGATCGGGGCCGGCGCCGATCTCGTCGTCACGGCCCTCGCTCCGCTGGGCGAGATGATCCAGGGGGCGACCGGCGCGCACGGCGTCATCCCGACCAACGAGGCGATCGTCGGCATCGCGCAGCAGCAGTTCGGCGCCCGGGTCGCCTGGCTGATGATCGTCGGCTTCGGCGTCAGCCTGCTGCTGGCCCGCTTCACGCCGCTGCGGTACGTCTTCCTCACCGGCCATCACATGCTGTTCATGGCGACCCTGCTGACCATGGTGCTGGCCACCGCCGGCCAGTCCTCGGCGGTCGTGGTGCTGGCCGGCGGCGTGCTGCTGGGCATCCTGCTGGTCTCGATGCCGGCCTTCGCGCACCCGTGGACCAAGCGCATCACCGGTGACAACACCATCGCCATCGGCCACTTCGGCACGGCCGGGTACGTCGCCGCCGGCGCGACCGGACAGCTGGTCGGCGGGCGCAGCCGCAGTACGGAGGACATGAAGCTGCCCGAGGGGCTGCGCTTCCTGCGCGACTCGATGGTGGCCACCGCGCTGTCCATGGTGCTGATCTACGTGATCCTGGCGATCCTCTTCCTGGCCAAGGCCGGCCGGGAGACCGCGTTCAAGGCGTTCGGCTCCGACGGCGGCGCCGCCGCGACCGGCATCGGCAACTACCTGATGCAGTCGGTCATGCAGGGCCTGCAGTTCGGCATCGCCGTCGCGATCATCCTCTTCGGTGTGCGGACGATCCTGGGCGAGCTGGTCCCGGCGTTCCAGGGCATCGCCAAGAAGGTCGTGCCCGGCGCGCTGCCCTCGCTGGACGCGCCGATCGTCTTCCCGTACGCGCAGAACGCCGTCCTCATCGGCTTCCTGTGCAGCTTCCTCGGCGGCCTGGTCAGCCTCGGACTGCTGTCCGCGCTCTTCCACCCGTGGTTCGGCCTCGCGCTCGTCCTGCCGGGCCTGGTGCCGCACTTCTTCACCGGTGGCGCGGCCGGCGTCTACGGCAACGCGACGGGCGGCCGGCGCGGCGCGGCCCTCGGCGCCTTCGTCAACGGCGTCCTCATCACCTTCCTGCCCGCGCTGCTCCTGAAGGTGCTGGGCGCGTTCGGCGAGGAGAACACCACCTTCGGCGACGCCGACTTCGGCTGGTTCGGCTCGCTGATCGGCAACGCGGCGAAGGTGGGCGGCGCGGGCGCGGTCGTCCTGATGCTGGCCATCGGGGCGGTGGTGCTGGCCGGTGCCGTGGTGGTGCAGAAGCGGGTGGTGGAGACCGGCTGGGACCCGGGCGCCCGCCGGGACGCCGTACTGCCGCGGACCGGGGCGCCCGCGGCAGCGGCCCCGGCCACCACCACGACCGCGTACGCGAAGATCGCCCCGCCGGCCGGCGCGCCCACCCCGCCCCCGCCGCCGGAGTCCGACTGAACGACGAGGCCGGACGACCGCCGCCCGGCCGGGTGTCCGGTGTTCTCCGTTCAGCTCGTGTGTTGTTGCTCCAGCGGGCGCATCAGGAGCAGCATCGCGTCGTCGCGGGCGCGGGAGTCCCGGTGGCGCGCCAGGTCCGCTTCGAGCGTGTCCAGGACGACGGTGGGTTCGTGGCCGCAGAGTGAGGTGAGGCGCTCGGCGAGGGGGTAGAACTCCCCGTCCTGGTTCCGGCATTCGGCCACTCCGTCCGTGCAGAGCAGCAACCAGTCGCCGGGCGCCGGGCGCACCACCGTGGTCGGGCAGCGGTCCGCCACCATCCGCATCAGGCCGAGCGGGGCCGTCGCGTCCAGGCCGTCGAGCCACTGCGCCCGGCCGGCGCGGATCAGCAGGGGCGGCGGGTGGCCGCAGTTCAGCAGCTCGATCCGGCCGTCGTCGTGCACGTTGATGAGCAGCGCGGTCACGAAGCCTTCGCGGTGGTGGATGCGGGTGACGGAGGTGTCCATCCGCAGCGCGATGCCCGCCAGGCTGGGCTCGTGGTGCGCGAGTTCCCGCCAGATGTGCAGCGTCTCGGCGGCCGTCGCGACCACGTCCAGGCCCTTGCCGGACACATCGCCGATGAGCAGCCGTACGCCGAAGGGGGTGCGCTCGGCGCCGCAGATGTCGCCGCCGACCGTGGCACCGGGGGTGGCCGCGAGGTAGCGCGCCTCCAGCCGGACCCCGCCGACCCATTCGGGCGGCCGGGGCAGCACCGCCGCCTGGGTCACCTGGGCGAGCCGGCCGAGGCAGGCGATCTTGGTCTCCTGGCGGCGGCCGCGGCGGGCGGCGGCCCGGACCAGCGCGGTCACCGCGAGGACGCCCGCCAGCGCCACGGCGACGTTCAGCGGCCGGGCGCCCCAGCCCAGCGCCGCCACGCCCGCGAGCGCGGCGGCGCCCGCCCACAGCACCGACCGCCCGCTCGGCCGTCCGATGGCGGGCAGCGCGGCGACGGCGGGCATCAGCGGGAGGAAGAGCGGAGCGAGGTCCCGGGTGCGGCCCACTGCGACGCAGAGTGCCGCGAGTAATAGCGGAAACGTTCCTCGAACCAGCCTCACGGGTCTTCCGGGCGGCGGTGCGGCCGGAACGCAGGGTGGGACGCGTTCGGCCGGCGGAAGCTTCGGCATGACAGACCTGCCCGCTGAACGGCTGAAGCTCCTCAGCTTAGCCAGCGCACGATGCACGGGTCGTGCATATCGTTGAAATTGCAGGTGAGTGAGGTGCGTAAAGATCACTCGCGAGTCTCGGTGGGCGCGGCGCGGGCAGGAGCCGCAGGCGTCAGGAGTGGTTGACCGACCACGCCAGGAAGCGGTTCGTTACCGCGCGCTCCTCACCCGACCGGATCAGCTGCTGCCGGCCGTACGCCCGGGTCGCGTGCCGCATCCGGAAGGCGGTGGTCTCGGCGCCGTCAGGCACCGGCTCGATCAGCGACTGCCACGACAGGCCCGTGAAGGCCGCGGCGAGCGGACCGGGCGGCAGCCGGTGGTCGCCGCACACTTCCAGCGCGTGGGACAGCTCGAAGCCGCCGGGGAAGACGCTGCACCGCGCCCAGAGCAGCTGCTCCTGCGCCGTGCAGAGGCGGCGGCTCCAGCCGAGGGAGTCGCGCAGCGTCCGGTGCCGGCCGGGCAGGCCGGGCGCCGAGGCCGGCAGGTCGAGGGCGTCCTCGGGCCGGGCGAGGCAGGCGAGGACGTCGTCCGCCGAATGGTGCCCCAGCTGGTCCGCCGCGATGAGCACGGCCAGCGGCAGGCCCTCCATCAGCGCGCAGATGCGCCGGACCGTGCCGGGTGCCGGCTCGGCGCCCAGCCGGCGCGCGTGCGCCTCGAACAGCCCGGCCGCCGCCTCCAGCGGGAGGGGCGGCAGCGAATACAGTCCCGGCGTCTTCAGCGGGGTGCGGCTGGTGGCCAGGATGTGCAGGCCGGGGCAGGCGTCGATGAGTTCGGTGAAGACCTCGGTGCACGGCGCGGCCAGGTGCTCGCAGGTGTCCACGACCAGCAGGGCCGGGCAGTCGCCCAGCGTTTCGGCGAGAGCGCTCAGTTGGGGCTTCCCGGGACAGCCGTCGAGGCGCAGCGCCCGGGCCAGCCGGTGCGGTACCAGGTCGGGATCGCCGAGCGAGGCCAGGTCGGTACGGCCGACCACCGCCTCCGGGGCGAGCGCCGACCGCCGGGCCACCGCGCCGGCGAGTGCGCTCTTGCCCACGCCGCCGGGCCCGGTCACGGTCACCAGGCGGGTGTGCCGCAGCAGCTCCTCGACCTCTGCCAGTTCCGGCTGCCGCCCGGCGAACGTGAGCGGGCCGCTGCACTCCGAGTACTCCGATTCCTGCATGGGTCCCGCCTCCGAAGATGGCCTTCCGGAGGGCCGTCTCCGGAAGAGGAGGCCAGCCTCTCCGGCGGGGCGGGCTGCCGGCATCGGTGACCGGCCGGTGTAGGTATACCTATGGCGTCCGCCGCGGCATGGGGATCTCGAAGTGGACCGTCTCGACGCCCGGGCCGTGTTCGCCGGTCGCGCGGGCGTCGAAGACCTCCGTGGCCAGGCTGCGCCAGAAGGCGCCGCTGCCCTCGACCTTGACGTTGGTGTGCAGGTAGATCCGGGCATAGCCGGGGGTGCCGGCCACGAAGTCGCAGGCGTGCCGGACCATCGTGCGGGCCAGGCCGTGGCGCCGGTGGGCCGGGTCGACGTAGACGCGGACGAGCTGGGCCGTGGAGCCGGACGGGTAGCGGTCGGCGAGCCAGCGGGGGTGCGGCGGGTGGGCGGGGCCCGCCGACCGGATGCCGGTGGTGCCCACCACCTTGCCCTGATGGACGGCGACCAGCAGCAGGTGGCGCGGGTCGTCGAGGTAGGTGCCGGGGATGTCGACGACGTCCTGGTGCCACTGCGGCACATAGCCGTAGTCGAATTCCCGGTAGAGCGTGTCGAGCATGACGCGGCGTGCGCCCGCCACGTCGGCGGGTGTGGCGGACCGGATCGTGTACCCGGGGGTGTCGGGCTTCGCTGCGTGCGGGGTGACGGTGACAGTCATGGTGCTCCGTGCTTTCCGGTGGTCAGGGGGTCGGCAGGCCGGGGCCGGTGCAGTGCAGGTCGGCCGACGGTACGGTCCCGGCCTCCAGGTACGCGGCCGCCGCGCCGTCCACGCAGGCGTTGCCCCGGCTGGCGAACACCCCATGGGAGTAGTCGTCGTGCAGGGTCACCAGCCGGGAGCCGGGCAGCCGCCGCTGCATCGCGCGGGCGCCCGCGATCGGGGTGACGGGGTCGTGGTCGGAGGCGACCAGGAGGACGGGCGGCGCGGCGGGGCTGCCGAGCGCGGTGCGGTGGGCCGGCCGGTGGTGCCAGTACGCGCACACCGGGGCCTCCATGCCGGTGAGCACCGGCTGCGGGTCCAGGCGGCGCATCCGGCGCAGGTCGGCGATCACCCGGGCGGGCGTGGGCCCGGGCCCGTCCGCGCACTTGACGGTGCGGTTGGCGGCCTCGTACGTGCGCGATTCGGCGCCGCCGAAGGGGTCGGCCGGGCGGAGCCCCTCGACGCTCCGGTTCCGCAGGTACGCGCGGATGCCGTCGGCGAGATCCGCCCAGCGTTCGGTGCGGCCGAGCGCCCGGTACACGGTCCGGTCGAACTCCGCGGCGCCGAAGCCGGCCACGGGTCCGGCGGCGAGGCCGTCGCGGGCGCGCTGGTACGCGGCGCGGACCTCGGTGGCGCTGCCGCCCAGCCCGAAGCGCTTCTCGTGCGCGGCGGCCCAGCCGAAGAAGGTGTCGCGCTGGCGCAGCAGGGCCCGGCTCTGCCGGAGGTCGAAGTCGTACCAGTCCTCCGGGCCGACGACGCTGTCCAGCACCATCCGGCTTATTCGGTGCGGGAATTGCGCGGCGTAGGCGGCGCCCAGGTAGGTGCCGTAGGACACGCCGAGATAGGCGATGCGCCGCTCGCCGAGGGCCGCGCGGAGCGCGTCCATGTCGCGCGCCGTCCCGGTGGTGGAGAGGTGCGGGAGGGCGGCGCCGACGCCGGTGGCGCAGTCGTCGGCGGTGCGGCGGAGGGAGTCGAGGTAGTCGTGCTCGGCGGCGGGGGTCCGCGGCACGGGGTCCTGCCCCGGCGCGTCGAAGAGGCCGCCCATCGGACCGCAGTCGGCGGGTGCGCTGTGTCCCGTGCCACGCGGGTCGAACCCGATCACGTCGTACGAACGACGCACGCTCTCGGGGAGTTTGGCGCGCTTGGTCACGGCGTACGGGAGGCCGGAGCCGCCGGGGCCGCCCGGGTTCACGAGCAGGACACCGCGCCGCTCGTCGGCGGGCCCCGAGGCCGGTACGCGCGAGACGGCGATGCGTATCTGCCGGCCCTCGGGGCGGTCGTGGTCCAGCGGGACGCTCAGCTCGCCGCACTCGACGCGGTCGGGGGCCGGCGGGTCCGGCACGGAGTCGGGGCAGGCGCCGAAGTGCAGCCCGGATGACCGGGGGGCGGCGGCGTGCGCGGGGGCGGCGGGCAGCAGCGCGGCGGCGGTGGCCGCGAGGGCGCACAGCAGGCCGGAGCGGTGGACGGCGGTGGTCACAGGTCTCGCATTCAGGGCAGTGGCGGGGGCAGCGTCTCTTCGGGGATGACTTGAAAATGATTATCGTTTACAGTGTGGGGCGGTCAAGCCGGATGGCTCCGTCAGGACGCGTCCCGGGCTCGGCCGACGTCCGCAACGCACCGCCGGAGAAGGGGAATCGTGGCTCATCTGCTGATGGTCGAGAGCTGGGTCGGAGCGATGAGCAGGCTGCTGCCGCGCGCGATCCGCGAGGGCGGGCACGAGTTCACCTTCCTCACCCGCGACCTGCACCACTACCTGCGGAGCGCGCCCGAGGGCGCCGCCCATCCGCTGCTCGGCGCCCGCAACGTGCTGACCGCCGACACCAACGACCTGGACACGCTGCTGCCGTACGCCGAGCGGCTGCACGCCGCGCTCGGCTTCGACGGCGTGCTCACCTCCTGCGACTACTACCTGCCCACCGTCGCGCGGATCGCCGGGCACCTGGGCCTGCCGGGCCCGGCACCGGAAGCGGTCGAGAGCGCCTGCCGCAAGGACGCCACCCGCCGGGTGCTCGCGGACGCCGGGCTGCCCCAGCCACGGTTCGCCGTCTGCGCCGACCGGTCCGAGGCGGCCGCCGCCGCGGCGGAGATCGGCTACCCGCTGGTCCTCAAGCCGGTGGACCTCTGCGCCGGGATGTTCGTACGCGAGGTCGCCGACGAGGCGGAGCTGCAGCGCGCCTACCGCGCCGTCGAGGACTTCCCCGTCAACGCGCGCGGCCAGCGCCGGGCGCCCGTCGTCCTGCTCGAAGAGCTGCTCATCGGCCCCGAAGTCAGCGTCGAGACCGTGACGCACGCCGGCAGTACGCACGTCATCGGGGTGACCGACAAGAGCGTGGGCGGCGCGCCGGCCTTCATCGAGACCGGCCACATGTTCCCCGCGGCGCTCCCCGCCGCCGACGCGGCGGCCGCGGCCGACACCGCCGTCCAGGCCGTCAAGGCGCTCGGCCTGGACGACGTCGTCGGGCACACCGAGATCAAGCTGACACCCGGCGGGCCACGCATCGTCGAGGTCAATCCGCGCCCCGCCGGCAACCGCATCACCGAGCTGATCCGCCATGTCACCGGCATCGACGTGGCCGCCGCCTGCGTGGACGTCGCGCTCGGCCGGCGGCCCGACGCGACCGTACGGGACACCGGGCTGCGCAGCGCCGCGATCGGCTTCCTCGTGCCCCGGGAGGCGGGCGTGCTGACCGGCATCGACGGCGGTGAGACCGTGCGCGAGGCGGACGGCGTACTGGAGCTCCAGCTCGCCGAGGCGGGCAAGGACGTCAAGGCGGCCGGCAGCAACAACGAGTACCTCGGCCACGTCATGGCCGGCGACCCGGACGGGCCGGGCGCCCGCGCCCGCGTCGAGGGCCTGCTGTCCGCACTGCGCCCGCGGGTGGCGGCCCGATGAGCCCCGCCGCCGACGGCCCCTGTACCGCCGCCTCCTACGACGACCTGGTGGCCCGCGTCCTGGCGGGCGCGTACGGCCCCGACCCGGCCGGCCTGCGGATCTCCGTCGCCTTCAGCACCCGGCAGGCGGTACGCCACGCCGGGCGCAGCGGCGGCTACCGCAACGAAGTGCTCAGCCTGCGGCTCGGCGCGGCGGTCGGCTCGTGCGCGGTGGAGCCCGGCGCCCTGACCGACGCGGCCGTCGAGGCGTGCGTCGGCGCGGACCTCGCCGGGCTGCTGGCGCACGAGCTGCTGCCCGTACGGATCGCCGCCCTGGACGCGTACCTGATGCACGTCCTGCCGCACGAAGCGGCGCCCGGCGCCCGGCCCTTCCCGCTGCCCGCCGGCAGCTCGCTGGAGAAGTCCCGGGCCCGCGCGCGGGCCGTCGTCGAGCTGCTCGACGTGGCGCCCGGCGCCCGCGTGCTGGTCGTCGGCGTCGTCAACTCGCTGCTGGAGGCGCTGCGCGAGCGCGGCCTCACGTACGTGCCGTGCGACCTCAAGGGCGGGACGACCGAGTGGGACGAACCGGTCGCCACCGACGCGCTCGCCGAACTGGGCCGCTGCGACGCGGTGCTGGCGTCCGGCATGACGCTGGGCAACGGCACCTTCGAGGCGCTGCGCGCGCACGCCGCCGCGCACGGCACCCCGCTGGTGATGTTCGCGCAGACCGGCAGCGCCGTGCTGCCGCGGTTCCTCGGGGCCGGGGTGAGCGCGGTGTGCGCCGAGCCGTACCCGTTCTTCTGGCTGGACGGCGGCCCCGGCACCGTCCACCGGTACCGTGACGCCGGGGCCGCCGCCGCTTCCGGCCGCCGTACCGCCGGGGCCGCCGCATGACCACGGCCGTCCTGCACCCCACCGCCAACCCGCAGCTGCTCGCCCTGCTGGGCCGCTCCCCGCTGGCCCGGATCACCGCGGACCTGCCCTGCCCGCACCCCGGCTTCTGGGCCAAGCTCGAAGGGCTCGCCCCGGGCGGCATGAAGGCGCGGGCCGCCGTGTCCATGCTGCTGGGTGCCAAGGAGCGCGGCGAACTCCGGCCCGGCGCACCCGTCGTGGAGTCCACCTCCGGCACGCTCGGCGTCGGCCTGGCCTTCGCCGGACAGGCCCTCGGCCACCCCGTGGTTCTCGTCGGCGACACCGAACTGGAGCCGTCGATGCGGCAGTTGCTGCGGACGTACGGCGTCCGGCTGGAGCTGGTGGCCCGCCCGGCGGCCGAGGGCGGCTGGCAGGCCGCGCGCCTCGCCAGGCTGCGGGCCCTGCGCGCCGAACTGCCCGACGCGTACTGGCCCGACCAGTACAACAACCCCGACAACATCGCCGGATACGCCTCGCTCGCCGCCGAGATCGCCGCCGACCTGGACCACCTCGACGTCCTGGTGTGCAGCGTCGGCACCGGCGGCCACAGCGCGGGCATCATCGGCCCGCTGCGGCGGCACTGGCCCGGCCTGCGGCTGATCGGCGTCGACGCCACCGGCTCCACGATCTTCGGGCAGCCCGCCCGGCCACGGCTGATGCGCGGCCTGGGCAGCAGCATCCACCCGCGCAATGTCGCCTACGACGCGTTCGACGAGGTGCACTGGGTCGGCCCCGCCGAGTCCGCCGACACCTGCCGCCGGCTGGCCGCGGGGAACTTCGTCAGCGGCGGCTGGAGCACCGGCGCGGTCGCCCTGGTCGCGGCCTGGGCGGCGCGTGTCCACCCCGGCGCGGTCGTCGCCACCGTCTTCCCCGACGGCCCGCAGCGGTACCTCGGCACCGTCTTCGACGACGACTTCGCCGCCGCGCACGGGCTCGACCCGGCCACCGCCGCCACCCGCCCCGTCGAGATCCCGCACCCGCGGGCCGCCGAGGCCACGGGGTGGACGCGCTGCCGGACGGTCGCCGATCCGCTCGCCGCCCCGCTCCCCGCCATCCGACCCGCCCCCTGGGAAGGGACCCCGTGAAGTTCAGCCAGCGCACCGTACGGCTCCGGCTCACCGAGCCGCTGCGCATCTCCCGCTCGACGATGGCGGCCCGCGACGCCGTCTGGCTCGCCGTCGAACACCAAGGACAGCGCGGCTACGGCGAGGCCGTGGCCAGCGTTTACTACGGTCTGGACGCCGCCACCATCGGCCGGCTGTTCCGCGAAACCGCCCTGGAACTCGCCCGCTTCGACAGCCCCGAGGCGGCGCTCGACGCGCTCCGCGCCGGGGAGCTGCCCGCGCCGGGCACCCCGCCCGCCGTGACCGCCGCCGTCGAGTCGGCCCTGCTCGACCTCGTGGGCAAGCGCGCCGACGTCCCCGTGCACCGGCTCCTCGGGGCCCGGGAGGCGCCCCGGGCCGCGACGGCGCGCACCCTCGGCATCGGCTCCCGCCGGCAGGCGGCGGAGGAGGCCGGCCGGCTGGCCCGGCACGGCTTCTCCGTCCTCAAGGTCAAGGCCGGTTCGCCCGACCCGGAGGACGACCTGGAGCGGGTACGCGCGGTGCGCGAGGCAGCCCCGTACGCCCGGCTGCTGCTCGACCCCAACGGCGCCTGGTCCGCCGAACAGGCCCGCGCCCTGCTGCCCCGGTACGCCGACCTCGGCGTCGAGGCCGTCGAGCAGCCGCTCGCGCCCGGCGATCCCGAGGCGCTGGCCCGGCTCGCCGAGCGGTCCCCGCTGCCCGTCATCGCCGACGAGGACGCGGTCTCCTTCGAGGACGCCCGGCGGCTGGCCGGGCGGGTGCACGGCATCAACGTCAAGCTCGCCAAGTGCGGCGGCGTGCACGCGGCCCTGCGCATCGCCGAGCTGATATCCGGCAGCGGCACCGGTCTGATGCTCGGCTGCCTGACCGCCAGCTCTCTCGGGCTCGCCCCCGCCGTCCACCTCGCCGACCGCGCCCGCTGGACCGACCTCGACGGCCACCTGCTGCTCTCCCACGACCCCTGGACCGGCCTCGGGGGCACGGACGGCACCGTACGCGCGGGCCGCGGCCCCGGCCTGGGCGTCCGCCCGGTACCCGGCGCCGACCTGCCGCACCCGGCCCCCGGCCCGGACGGCCTGCTCGCGGAGGTGCCCCGGTGACCAAGATCTGGCACGAGATGCGCGGCTTCCCGCTCGCCATCCGCCTCCTGCTGGTCAACCAGCTCGGCGTCAACACCGGCTTCTACCTGCTCATCCCGTACCTCGCCGTGCACCTGGGCGAGGACCTGGGGATGTCGGCCGCGGTCGTCGGCATCGTGCTCGGCGTCCGCAACCTCAGCCAGCAGGGCCTGTTCCTCATCGGCGGCTCGGCCGCCGACCGGCTCGGCGCCCGCGGCGTCATCATCGCGGGCTGCGCCCTGCGCACCGTCGGCTTCGCGCTCTTCGCGCTCGGCGACGGCCTGGCCGTGCTGCTCGCCGCCTCCGTCCTGAGCGGACTGGCCGGTGCGCTGTTCAATCCGGCCGTGCGCGCCTACCTGGCGCAGGAGGCGGGGGAGCGCAAGGCGGAGGCGTTCGCGCTGTTCAACGTGTTCGCGACCACCGGCGCGCTGGTCGGCCCGCTGCTCGGCTCCGCCCTGCTGCTCGTCGACTTCCGGGCCTCCGCGCTCACCGCTGCCGCGATCTTCGCCGTACTGACCGCTGCCCAGGCAGCCGTCCTGCCCGCCCGCTCCGTCGTCCCCACGAAGAACTCCGTCCTCGGCGACTGGCGCGAGGTCGTCGGCAACCGCACCTTCCTGGCCTTCGCGCTCGCCATGGTCGGCATGTTCACCATGGAGAACCAGCTGTACCTGCTGCTGCCCGACGGCGCCCGCCGGGCCACCGGCTTCGACGGCGCCGCCGGCATCGTCTTCCTCGTCGGCACCGTCGCCAACCTCACCCTCCAACTGCGCCTGACCCGCGCCCTGAAGGAACGCGGCAGCCGAGCCCGCTGGATCGCTGCCGGACTCGGCCTGATGGGCCTGGCGTTCGTCCCGCCGATGGCCGTCGCGGGGCTGTCCGGGCCGCCCGGCTCCCTCGGCGCCGCCGCGCTGCGCGCCCTGCCCGTACTGCTCGGCGCGCTGCTGCTCTACCTCGGCGTCATGGTCGCCCAGCCGTTCGTGATGGAGCTGATCCCCGACTTCGGCCGCGCCGAACTGACCGGCACCTACTTCGGCCTGTTCTACGTCGTCTCCGGCATCGCGGCCGCCGCCGGCAACGCCGTCGTCGGCTGGGCCATGGACACCGGCGGGCGTACCGGCGCCGACTGGCTGGCCTGGGCCTGCTGCCTGGCGTTCGGGCTGCTGTCCGCCGCCGGCGTGGCCTGGCTGCACCGGCTGCGCGGACTGCCCGCCCGTACGCCCGCCGCACCCGTGGCGGTGGCCGCGTGACCATCCTGGAAGGAACCACCGTGAGCAGCGGCATACCGGTGGCCGACGCCCCGTCGGCCCGCAATCTCCTGACCGACAACCCGGAGCTGTACGAGGCCCGGTTCCCCGACGACGAGCGGCTGGCCGGCCGCTGGACCGAGGACTGCCTGCTCCGCCACGGGGCGGGCCCGCGCGTCCTGGACATCGGCTGCGGCACCGGACGCGACGCCGCGCACCTGTACCGGGCCGGGCGGTCGGTCGTCGGCGCCGACCTCTCCGAGGCGATGCTCGCGTACGCCCGCACGCACCACCCCGGGCCTTCCTACGTACCGGCCGACCTGCGCCGCTTCCGCTTCCCCGCGCGCTCCTTCGACGCCGTGGTCTGTCTGGACAGCGCCCTGCTGTACTGCCACACCAACGACGACCTCGACGGCTTCCTCGCCTCCTGCCGGCGGAGCCTGGCGCCGGGCGGCCTGCTCGTCGCGGAGATGCGCAACGGCGCGTTCTTCCTCGGCCGCACCGAACTCCTCGACACCCCGGCCACCACCGGCTTCACCTGGCAGGGCACCACCTGGACCGCGACCACCACCCTCACCGTCGACCGCGCCGCGCAGCTGTTGCGCCGCACCCGCGTGTGGACCGCCGACGACGGCACCCCGCCGCACGAGCAGCGCTCCGCGTGGCGGCTGCTCTTCCCCCAGGAGCTGCGCCACTTCCTCGCCGCGCACGGCTTCGAGGTACTGGCCCTGCACGACGGGCCGGGGCCGCGCACCGAACCCGCCTGGCTGGAGGGCGACGGGCCGGGGCGGCGCCTGGACGCGGACCGGCTGCACGTCGTCGCCCGGCTGACACACCCCGCTTGATGCCACCGCGGCTGACGCACCCCGTCTGGTGCACACCACCTGACCGCATCCGCCCGTACCCGTACGTCGTACCGCGCACCTCGTACCCGAAGGACACCGTCATGCCCCCTGCCCCCCTCGACGACTCCCGCTTCCCCGGCCTGCGCCGCCGCGGATTCCTCGCAGCCGCCGGCGGCGCGGCCGGGCTCGGCGCGCTCGCGCTGGCGGGCTGCGGCGGCCCCGGCGGCTCCGGTGCCGCCGCGGGCGGCGACGGCAAGCCCCGGCGCGGCGGCACGCTGCGGGCCGCGTTCGCCGGCGGTGGCGCGAGCGAGACCCTCGACCCGCACCGCACCAACCTCTTCGCCGACGCCGCCAGGGCCAAGGCCCTCTTCGACAAGCTCGCCGACTACGGCAACGACCTCTCGGCACAGCCGCGGCTGGCCGCCTCCTGGGAGCCCAACGACGGCCTGGACCGCTGGCGCGTGAAGCTGCGCAAGGCCACCTTCCACGACGGCGGGCCGGTGACCGCCGCCGACGTCCTCTACAGCTATCGCCGCATCGCCGACCCGAAGGAGGGCTTCCGCGCCAAGGCGTCCCTGGAGCCCATCGACCTCAAGGCGAGCCGGGCCGTCGACCGCCGCACGGTCGAGTTCGTCCTGAAGCGCCCCACCGCCGAATTCCCCAACGTCCTTGCCGCGTTCGGCGCGTACATCGTCCCCGAGGGCGCGACCGAATTCGACAGGAAGCCGGTGGGCAGCGGCCCGTTCCGCTTCGTCTCCTTCACGCCCGGCCGCTCCACCGTCGTCGAACGGTACGACGACCACTGGGACGGCGCGCCGCACCTGGACCGGCTGGAGTTCCTCGTCGCCAACGAGGAGTCGGCCCGCGTCAACTCCCTGCTGGGCGGGCAGGTCGAGTACGCCCACGAACTGACCCCGACCACCGCCCGCGCCCACGAGGGCAAGGGACAGATCGAGATCATCAGGCTGCGCAACAGCGCCATGCAGGCGTTCGCCATGAAGACCGACCGTGCGCCGTTCGACGACAAGCGCGTCCGCGAGGCGTTCTTCCTGATCGCCGACCGCAAGGAGCTGGTCGAGGGCGCCCTGTCCGGCGCCGGCGAGATCGGCAACGACCTGTTCGGCAAGGGGTACGAGTACTACGCCGACGGCCTGCCGCAGCGCACCCAGGACCTCGACAAGGCCCGCCACCTGCTGAAGAAGGCGGGCGCCGACGGGCTGAAGGTCACCCTGGACACCTCCGACGTCGCTTCGGGCTTCACCGAGGCCGCGTCGATCTTCCGCGACCAGGCCGCCGAGGCCGGGGTGCACGTGAAGGTGCGCACGGGCAGCAAGGACACCTACTGGGCCGACACCCTGGACTCCGGGACGCTCGCCAGCTACCGCTCCGGCGCCATGCCCATCGAGTCCCACCTCTCCCAGCGCCTGCTCACCGACTCCACCACCAACGCCACCCACTGGCACCACAAGGACTTCGACGCCCTCTACCAGCAGGCCCAGTCGACCAAGGACAAGAAGGAACGGGCGGCCGTCTACGGACGCATGCAGCGCCGCCTGTACGCCGAGGGCGGCTTCCTGGTCTGGGGCTTCGCCGACTGGATCCTCGGCACGGCGAAGAACGTCCGGGGCGTCACGCACGAAGCGCCCGCCAACACCCTGGACTGGGCCCGCTTCGACAAGGTGTGGCTGGCGTGACCGCCACCGGAGCCCCGAGGGCCGCGCGCCTCGCCAAGGAGGCGCGCGGCAGCGGCCTGCGGTCCTGGGTGATCCGCAGACTGCTGCTCGGCGCCGGCCAGACCGTCGCCGTCGTCCTGCTGGTCTTCGCCCTCACCGAGGCCCTGCCGGGCGACGCGGCCGTGGCCCTCGCCGGCGACCAGCCCGACCCGGCGCGCATCGCCGCGATCCGCGAGGCCCTGCACCTGGACCGGCCCGCGCACGAACGCCTCGCCGCCTGGGCCGCCGGCCTCCTGCACGGCGACTTCGGCACCTCCCTCACCTCGGGACGCCCGGTCGCCACGTACCTCGCGAACGGCGTCGGCCCGACCGTGCTGCTCGCCGGCCTCACCGTCGCCCTGCTCGTACCGCTCTCCGTCGGCCTGGGCGTCCTCGCGGCCCGCCACGAGGGCCGGTCCGCCGACCGCGTCATCAGCGCGGTGACGCTGGGCATCTACGCCGTACCGGAGTTCGCCTTCGGCGTCCTCCTCGTCACGGTCTTCGCGCTGCGCCTGGGCTGGCTCCCGCCGACCGCCGTCGGCTACGGCAGCGACCTGCTCGCCCACCCCGCCGCGCTCGTCCTTCCGGTCCTCGTCCTGCTCGCCCGGCCGGTCTGCTCGCTGGTCCGGCTGGTCCGCGCCGGCATGATCGACGCGCTGGCGTCGCCGTACGCCGCACAGGCCCGCCGGTACGGCATCGCCGGCGCGCGCATCCGGTACACGCACGCCCTGCCCAACGCCGTCGCGCCCGCCGCCCAGCAGCTCGCCCGCACCATCGACTGGCTGCTGTGCGGCGTCATCGTCGTGGAGGCCCTCTTCGCGATCCCCGGGCTCGGCACGGTCCTGATGAACGCCGTCGCCGAGCGCGACGTCCCGGTCATCCAGGGCCTGGCGGTGGTCTTCGGGCTCACCGCCGTCGTCCTCAACCTCGGCGCGGACCTGGTGGCCCGCCGGTTCGCACCCCGGGCGGGGGTGGCCGCGTGAGAACGCCCGTACGTCGCCGCACCGCCGAGCGGACCATACGTACCCTCCGCCCGGGCCGCTTCCTCCTCGGCCTGCTCCTCGTCGCCGTCCCCCTGCTCCTCGCCCTCCTCGGCCCGCTGCTCGCGGGCGAACCGGGCCCCCGCGCCGCCTCCTTCACCCTCGGCGCCGGGCACTGGGCCGGCACCGACTTCGTCGGCCGGGACGTCTGGCGGCAGGTGCTGCTCGGCGGCCGCACCGTCGTCCTCACCGCGCTTTGCGCGACGGCACTGGCGTACGCGGTGGCCCTGCCGCTCGGCCTCGCCGCCGCGCTGACCCACCGCAGCCGGCTCGAAGACCTCCTGATGCGCCCGCTGGACGTGCTCCTCGCGATCCCGTCCCTGCTGCTGATCCTGCTGGTCGCCGCCGTCTTCTCGCCCGGCGCCGTGGGCCTCGCGCTGCTCGTCGCGCTGGTCAACATTCCGGACGCCGCGCGCATCATCCGCGCCACCGCGGCGGAGGCGGCGGCGCGCCCGGCGGTCGAGGCGCTGCGGATGCAGGGCGAGAGCTGGTGGCGGATGGCCGTGGGCTACGTCGGCCGCTCGGCCCTGCGCACCCTCGCCGCCGACGCCGGCACCCGGCTGACCGGCGTCCTCTACCTCGTGGCCACCGCCGCCTTCCTCGGCGTCGGCGTGGCCCCGGACGCCGCGGACTGGGCGGTCATGGTCGACCGCAACCGCACGGGCCTGTTCGTCCAGCCCTGGGCCGTCGTCCTGCCCGCCGTACTGATCGTCGCCCTGACCATGGGCACCAACCTGCTCTTCGACGCGGCACTGACGGGCCGGGCCCGACGCCGGACGCCCCTCCGCGCCCTGCCGCGGCCCCGGAAGGAGAAGCACGCGTGAACGGCACCGAGCCCACCTCCCTGTACGCCGCGGCCACACCGGTCGCGGAGATCGTGAACCTGCGGGTGGCGATGCCGGAACGCGGCACGGCCGACGGGTACGGTCCTGCTGACGCGGGAGGCGGCAGCAAAGGCACTTCGGCCCGCTCCGCCCGCCCCCTCGTCGACGGCGTCTCCCTCCGCCTCCACGCCGGCCGGATCACCGCGCTGGTCGGCGCCTCGGGCAGCGGCAAGACGACCACCGGGCTGGCGCTGCTGGGCGAATACCCGGCGGGTGCGCAGGTGACCGGCGAGGTCCGCGTACCGGACGGCCTCGTCGGCTACGTCCCCCAGCACCCGGCCGCCGCCCTCAACCCCGCGCGCCGGGTCGACGCCCTCCTCCGCGACATCGCCCGCGCGCAGGTGCGCGACCTGCCCCGTCGCGACCGCCGTGCGGCCGTCACCGAACGGGTCCTGCGCGCCTGCGCGGACGCCCAACTGAACGACGCCAAGGACCTGTTGTGCCGCTACCCTCATCAGCTCTCCGGCGGCCAGCAGCAGCGCGTCGTCCTCGCCCAGGCGCTCCTCACCGGCGCCCGGGTGGTGATCGCCGACGAGCCGACCACCGGCCAGGACGCGCTCACCAAGCGCCGCATCGTCGATCAGCTCGCCGCGGTGGCCCGCCGGGGCATCGCCGTACTCCTCCTCAGCCACGACCTGGACGTCGTACGGGCCCTGGCCGACGACCTCCACGTCCTGCGCGCGGGCCGCATTCTCGAATCCGGCCCGGCGGACCGGCTCCGGCAGGACCCCCAGCACCCCTGGACCCGCGAACTCCTCGCCTCCGAAGCCACTCCGGCCGACACCTCGGTGGACGCCGCGACGGCAGGCCCGGCCAACGCGACCTCAGAGGTCCTCCCGGCTCCCGAAGCCCCCCTTCTCCACATCTCCTCACTCACCGCCCGCCACCACCGCACCCCCGTCCTCCGCCTCCCCGGCCTCTCCCTCCGCGCCGGTGAGTGCCTGGCCGTGGTCGGCAGATCGGGCAGCGGCAAGACGACCCTCGGCCGCTGCATGGCCGGACTGCACCGCACCTACGACGGCGAGATCCGGCTCGACGGCGAGGTCCTGCCCCACAGCCTCCGCGCCCGCACCCCCGCCCAACTGGCCGCCGTCCAGTACGTCTTCCAGGACGCCCGCGCCGCCTTCGACGAACACCGCCCCGTACTGGACCAGGTGGCCCGCACGGCCGTCCGGCTGCGCAACGTTCCCACCGCCGAGGCCCTGACCGAGGCGGACGACACCCTCGCCGCCCTCGGCCTCCCCGCCGACCTCGTCCGCCGCCGCCCCCAGCGGCTCTCCGGCGGTGAGCTGCAGCGCGCCGCCCTGGCCCGCGCCCTCCTGGCCCGCCCCCGCGTCCTCATCTGCGACGAGATCACCTCGGGCCTGGACACCCTCACCCGCCGGTCGCTGCTGGCCCACCTCACCGGCCTGCTCCGCACCCGCCCCGACCTGGCCCTGGTACTGATCACCCACGACCGCGACACCGCCGCCCTCGCCACCCACACCGCCGTCCTCGACAACGGCCGCCTGGCCGAACACGGCCCCACCCCCCACCTCCTGGATTCCCCCACCCACCCCACCACAGCAGCCCTCCTCCAACCCCCGGACAACTGGGCGGCGGGGGTGTCCGTATGACCGCCCCGCCGTCCGCTCGTGGCGAGGGGCCCGCACCTCATGGTGCGGGCCCCCCGCCCCCGGGGGGGCCGGCCGCGACGGGG
>NZ_JBITXI010000011.1:105324-320718 GCF_044544605.1 Streptomyces sp. NPDC053560
TCCGCCCCGGGGGGGGCCCGCCGCCCCCCCCCCCCCCGGGCCCGCCCCCCCCCCCCCCCCCGCCCCGGCGGCTCCCCCCCCCCCCCCCCCCCCCCCCCCCCCCCCCCCCCCCCACGAGCGGAGCAGGCCGCTACGTGCCCGCGGGCTCCTGCTCCTGGGCGTGCTGGTTGGGGCCGGCGGCCTTTTCCTGGGAACGGAGCATCTGTGCCAGTGCCTCAAGGCTTTGCGCTGCGGCTGTGCCGCCACCGCAGGTCAAGGAGGCGATGAGGTTGCCGAGCAGGCCTGCCCGGTCGGCGACTATGCGTACCTGGCCGATTTCGACGACGAGGCCCAGCAGGTTCAGTCGCAGCCCCTGCGGGATGTTGAGTACGACGCACTCTTGAGGCGGTGTTGTCATCCGAGTCTCCCCCTCTGAAGGACCAACTGCGCTCCGGTACCCCTCGGGGGACACCCCATACGCGCCCGCACGCCTGCTTCTCACGCCCCTTCGGGTGCCGGTGACCCGTGCCGGACCGGTGGGGGCGTGCGGCGTGACAGGGGGCCGTTCCCGCGGTATGGAGGCCGGTCCGCGTGCGGTGTGCGGGGGAGCTGCCTGCGGGTCCGGCGGGTGGCTGGCGCTTCGGGCCGTACGCCGGTCGCGGGCATGCGGGCAGGGCGTACCGGGGAGGGGCGGGTATTGCGGGGGAGGGGGCGTACGCGGTACCGACCGGGTTTTTCGGTGTGTGCGTCGAGGCGGGCGTGGGGCGGAGGGCTGAGGGAGCGTGGGCGGGGTGGGCCGGTGCTCGCAGTGCGCCGGGGCGAGGCCCGGTACGGCGAAGGCCCCGACGTGGTCCGCCGGGGCCCGGGGGCGTTGCTGGTGCCGTTACTTGCCGGCGCCGACCGGGTCGACCGTGATCGACGGCGTGGCGCTGTCGGAGGCGGGGACGTTGATGGTCAGGGGCAGGGAGTGCGAGTGGGTCTCACCGGGCGGGGTGACGATGAGGGACGTGAAGGTCACGCCGCTGCCGCCGGAGTCGTTCATCGGGTGGTGAAGGGTGAAGCGGGTCTCCTCGCCGGGCGCGACGTCGACCTTCGTCGGGCCGATCTTGCTGCGGGTGGCGCTGACCGTGCCGTCCTTGCCCTTCAGGTCCACGCCGGGGAAGCCCTGGAGGCTGCAGGTGGCGGACCCGGTGTTCTTGAGGTTGATGAGCGTCGTGCCCTCGCTCATGCCGTGGGAGCTGCTGAAGTCGAGCTGCGAGGTCTTGCAGGAGCCGGAGCCCGAGGCGCCGCTCTCGCCGGAGCCGTCACTGCTCGAACCGGATTCCGAGCCGGTCGCGTTGCCGTCCGCGGGTGCGCTGCCGCCCCCGGAACCCTGCGACGCCGAGCTGTCGTTGCTGCTGCCGCTCGCGGAGTCGCTGTCCCCGCCCTGGCAGGCGGTGAGCGAGAGGCCGGCGGCGACCACCACGGCCAGTAGGGACAGCTTCTGAGCACGCATCGTTTCTCCTTGGGGGATGTGTGGGGGGAGTGCCCACTCCTCGCGAGTGAGCCCTGCCGGTCACAGGGACCCGGCCGGCGCCGGAGGCGTTGCGCATGATCGTCTCCTAATACGTGGCTGTGACAAACAATTCCGGATGGTGAGACCAGTCCCGTCCCTCTGGGTGACAGCGTGCACATTCGTCCGGCATGGGTGCGTGGCACTGTCGGTGGACACCCACGCGAGCCCCCCGCGCGCCGCTGTCGAGGCGGAAGAAGCTTCGTTATTTGTGAAGGGGCCTCGGATTTCAGGGAAACGGCGACAGCCGTCGCTCCCCGAGTGCTGCGGCATTCAGGGGTATCCGACCCTCTTGGTGCTGGCCGATGGGCCGGCTAAGCAAGCGCACGGTACGGCGAAACCCGGTGAGCGGAGGAATTTCGTGGTGGTACTGCGTACGGAATCGAGGGCGCCTGCTGGCGTGTCATTCGTGGATTACGGGGTTTCCACCCTGGCGCGTCTTCTGGACAGCGCGGGGATGGATGCCGAGCACGGCACAAGGGTACTGCGCGGGATGCTCACGCCATGGGGCGGAGGGCGAATAGGTGAGCGACCACATTGGCATTCGGACGTCTGCGCCGACGGTTCGCCGATCGAGTTCTCCGCGGCCTTTTCGAGGCACTGCCGAGAGGTTCGCGTGCTGGTCGAAGCCCTTCCTGACCGGCCGACCACACCGGCCGCACAGGAATCGGCGACCGAGCTCACCCGGATACTAGTCCAGGACTTCGGCGCGGACGGCGACCGGCTGGCGAAAATAACGGACCTGTTCCTCCCGGACGAGGAACCGACAGGATTCGCCATGATGCACGCGGTGGTCTTCACGCCCACCGGACGGCCCGAGTTCAAGGTCTACCTGAATCCGAACGCTTCCCGCGGGATGTCCGCCGTCGAGCGGACGCACGAGGCGCTGGACCGGCTGGGATTCGGAAAGGCGTGGACGGCCATCGCCGACTACGCCGACCGCGGATTCGACCTCGACCGGATCGTCTACGTCAGCCTCGACCTGGCCGACGGGCCCGAGTCACGCGTGAAGGTGTATTTCCGGCACTACGACGTCACCCCGGAATACCTCGACACCCGCATGGAGATATCGGCTCAGCACGAGCGGGGATTCCTCGGGGAATTCTGCCGCAAGGTGACCGGCCGGGCGGGAGAGGTACGGAACCAGCCGCTCGTCAGCAACCTGACCTTCGCCGCCGCCGGCGGGCATCTCCCCGTGTCCGCGACGCTGTACGTCCCCCTGTGGGTGCACGCCGAGAACGACCGGACCGTACGCGACCGCATCAGCGCGGTCATGGCCGGCCTGGGTCTTCCCGACAGCGGCTACCGGGCCCTGCTGGACCATGTGGCGCGCCGTCCGCTCCCGGACGGGCGCGGCATCCACACGTACGCGTCGGCACGGGTGCAGCACGGCCTTCCCCGCGTGACCACGTACTGGTCCTCGGAGCTGTACGACCGGTATCCGCCCGCCCGTTACCAGCGGGGCTGAGCGCCATGCCGCTCTACGAGGTGGAGCATGGGGCGCGCCACAAGATGGCGCACGAAGAGATGCACGGTACGACGCGCGAGGCGATGGGCTCGCTTTTCGACGACGCGCGTGTCCGGCCCGGTCTGCTCCGGAACCGTTCGCACATACGGTGGGGCGCCTATCCGCCCGATGTCATTCCGCTGACCGCCGCCGAACCGGATTTCCCCGGGCCGCAGGTGGTGACCGACGCCATGATCTCGGCGCTGGCCGACGGCTACTTTCCCTATGCGTCACCGGAGGGCCTGGACGAACTCCGGGAGGTGTTCGCGGAGGTGGCCGAGGACCGTTACGGGATAAGCGCACACCCCGACCGCGTGGTGACGGCGCCCGGCACGGCCGCCGCACTCTGGGGCGTGGTCCACCTGCTGTGCGGGCAGGGCGACGAATGCATATTGCTGGACCCGGTGGACCTGCTCTTCGGCCAGGCCATAGACGCCGCAGGAGCCCGCCGCGTCCATTACCCCGTCGACAAGAGGACGGGGCAGCTCGACCCGGACCGGCTCGCCTCCCTGATCACCCCGCGCACCGCACTGATCTGCATGTGCAACCCGCACAACCCTCTGGGCACGGTCTTCCCCGCGGAAACCCTCCGCGCGGTGGCGGAAACAGCCGGCCGGCACGGAATCCCGGTCCTTTCCGACGAGGTCTGGAACGAAATCGTGTACCCGCCCGGCGCGCACGTCAGCATGGCGAGCCTGGACACGGAGACCGGCCCGCGCATCCACACGGTGACCGGACTCTCCAAGACCTTTGCCCTGCCCGGCCTTCGGATGGGATTCGTGATCGCCCCGAATGCGCGCGAGGCGAACGACCTCCAGCGCGTCTTCCAGCGACTCGGCGCCGCGTACAGCCTGACGCCCTTCACCCAGGCCGGTGCGCTGGCCGCGCTGCGTCACGGCTGGCCCTGGCGGAACGCGTTCCTGGCACATCTGCGGGAGACCCGGGATTACTGCGTGGCACGGCTGAACGCGATTCCGGGAATGTCGTGCGGCCGCCCGGACGGCACATTCGTGCTGTTTCCCGATGTGTCGGCCACCGGCCTGAACAGTCGCGCGATGGGCGAATTCCTCCTGGCGGAAGCCCGGGTGGCGGTGGTGGCCGGTACGACGGAGTGGTTCGGCCCCGGCGCCGAAGGCAACATCCGCATCAGCTACGCCACGTCCCGGGCGGTGATGGAAGAGGCGCTGAACCGCGTGGAAAAGGCCGTCACCGGGCTTTCCGTGCGCGCGCGGCCCCTCCCATCACGAGCCCTCCGGCCCCCCTCACCCCCGTAGCCACGCCTTCAGCGGGCCCCACCAGGACCGACGACGCCGGGGAACCGGTACCGCCGGGGACGGGAGCGGGGGAGCGGGGTGAACCGGGAACCCGGCGGCGGGCCTCGGGCCGGTCACCGCCGACGCGCCCCGGGCGTCGCCCACGGGGCCGCCGGGCGCCGGTACGCTCCCCGCCGCGTCATCGAGCGGGGCGGGGGAGCGGCGCCGGGCCGCGGTGAACGTCACCGGCAGACTGGCCAGATGGCGCGTCATCCAGCCCGACGTCCAGCGCAGGTCCCCCTCGGGGATGCTGAGCCGGATGTCGGGCAGCCGCGCCAGCAGCGCGTCGATGCCGGTGTCGGCGATGGCGCGGCCGATGTTCTGGCCGGGGCACTCCTGCGGGCCGCTGCTGAACGCCAGATGCCCGCGGTTCCCGTGCAGCGGGGTCGAGGGGTCCGGCCGGACGGCCGGGTCGTAGTTACCGGCGGCCAGCCCGAGCAGCAGCATGTCGCCCGCCGCGACCTTCTGTCCGCCGACCTCCGTGTCCACGGCGGCCCATCGGCCGGGGATGGTCATCAGCGGCGGCTCGCTCCAGAGCACCTGCTCCACCACGTCCGGCAGGGTCATCTGCCCGCCGGCCAGCGACGCGTGGCAGCGGGGGTCGGTCAGCACCATCCGCAGCGTGCTCTTGAGCAGGTTGACCGTGGTCTCGTTCGCCGCGATGAGGATGACCCGCAGGTGGTTCCACACCTCCTCGTCGGTCAGCCCGGAGGAGTGGTCGATCAGCCAGGACGTGATGTCGTGGCCGCGGTCCTTGCGTTTGCGCCGTACGAGATCCGCGAGCGTTTCCACGATGAACTCGTTGCTGGCCACGGACGTCTCGGTGCCCGCCACCATGTCCCGGCTGGCCGCGACCAGCCGCGGTCCGAACTCGTCGGACATGCCCAGGAGCTGCGTCAGGACGAGCATGGGCAGCTGTTCGGCGAACTCGCCGGCCAGATCGGCCTCCCCCCGCTCCGCGAAGCCGTCGGCCAGCTGGTGCGTGAAGCGGGTGATGTGCCGCCGGATGCCGCGCCGGTTGAAGCGCTCCAGACTGTCGGTGACCGCCAGCCGCAGCCGGTCGCGCTCCGCCCCGTCCAGGAACAGGCAGACCGGCTGCCAGGCGATCATCGGGAGCAGTGGGGAGTCCGGCGGGACCTTCCCCTCCTTGAACCAGCGCCATGTACGGGAGTCGCGGCTGAACCGGCCCGGCGTACCGGCGACCTCCAGGATCTCCCGGTAGCCGAGCACGATCCACGCCGGCAGATCGCCGTCGAGCAGGACGGGCGCGACGGGGCCGTGCTCGGCGCGCAGGCGCTCGTACAGGCCCATGGGGTCCGCGGCCGCCTCGGGGCCGAAGAGCCGCGCCAGTCCGTCGGTACTCCTGGACCCGGCGTGCGCCGGACACTCCGGAGGCGGCCCGGGCAGCGACGTGAGGCGGGTCTGGTCGGGGGAGGAGGAGGTCACCGTGGCTCCGTGGTCGTGGTGGTGAGGGCGTGCAGATAGCGCACGAGGGACAGCAGACCGTCGCGGCTGGAGGTGCGTTCGCGGGCGTCGCAATCGATCACCGGCACCGCGTCGGGGATGTCCAGGGCCTCCCGGAGGTCGGACACCGGATAGGAGGGCGCGTCCGGGAAGGAGTTGATGGCGACGATGAAGGGCACCCCGCGCTCCTCCAGCCGGCCCATCACGTCGAAGCTGTCCTCCAGCCGCCGGGCGTCGACCAGGACCACGGCGCCGAGCGCGCCTTCGAAGAGGCCGTCCCACAGGAACCAGAAGCGCTGCTGACCGGGGGTGCCGAAGACGTACAGGACCAGTTCGTCGCTGAGGGTGATCCGGCCGAAGTCCATCGCCACGGTCGTCTCGCTCTTGCGCTCGACGCCGGCGATGTCGTCCACCCCGGCCCCGGCCTGCGTCATGGTCTCCTCGGTGGTCAGCGGTCTGATCTCACTGACCGATCCGACGAGGGTGGTCTTCCCGACGCCGAAGCCGCCGACGACGACGACCTTCACCGCGGTGGTGATCGACTCCGGCAGGACGTCTTCGGACCGGGGACCGACGACGGGCTCAGAGATTCTGTAGTCCATGCATCACCGCCTCCAAGAGTTCGACATCGGGCATCGACTTGGCGGGGATCGAGGCCCGGGCTTCCACGTGGCCGCTCTCCAGCAGGCCCGTGAGCAGAACGGTGACCACGCTGACCGGCAGCTTGAGATACGCGGAGATCTCGGCGACGGAGAGCGGGTAATCGCAGATGCCGACGATGGCGGCGCGTTCGGGCTGCATGCCCGAGCCGGCCTCGCTGCGGCTCACGATCAGCGTGACCACGTCCAGGGGGACGCGCTTCTCGGGCGGATTCCGGTCGGCGGACGCGAGGATGTAGAGCCGCTCGGGTCCGCCCTCTTCCCAGGGCCGGAGTTCCTCCTGTTCCGGGTCCTTCATGGCAGCTGCCGGTCGGACCGCGGTGGGCTGGTGAGGTGCTGCCCGATCCGGGCGACCAGGTCCCGCATGCGCTGCCCCACGAGCCCGGCGTCCACGTCGTCGTCGGCCAGTACCGCCAGATATGCCCCGGCGCCGGCCGCCATCAAATAGAAGAAGCCACCGTCGACCTCCACCACGACGAGTTTCATACGGCCGTTGCCGTGCGGGAATTCCGCCGCGATGGCCGCCGAAAGGCTCTGCAGTCCGGCGCAGGCGGCGGCGAGGCGATCAGCCGCGTCGCCGTCCGTACCGAATTGCGCCATGCACAGGCCGTCCGAGGACAGCACCACGATATTTCGGGTCTGCGGGACGCTGGAAGCCAATTCCTCCAGCATCCAGTCCATATTGAGCCACTGCTTTGTCGCCACGTGCTTACTCATCCTTACCTCATGGCTCTGTTACTGCTCGGATTCTTCATCGCTCGGGCCATCGGGACGAGACGCTGGGGAATCGGCTCGGGACTCGCCGGAGACACCTTCGAGGAAGGCGGACATCCACAACCCGGCCTGCGGTGGCCCGCCGGCCGACGCCGAGGACCGGGAGTCGGCGGTGGAAGCCGCCTGCTGCGGCGGCCGCTGATGGGGGGAGAGGGCGCGGGTACGCCGCCTGCGCTGCGGGAGCCCGTTGGCGGTGCGCCGGGCGTTGCTGGGCGACGGCTCCTGGAGGGACGCCTGGGAAATGGGCTTGCGGCCGTAGCTGGAGGGCTCGCGGGGCGGCGGCAGGCTGGGTGCCTTGGCCAGGGCCCCGCCGGGCACCGGAGTCACGGTGACCAGGTCGGGCGGGACGATCAGTACGACGCGCACGCCGCCGTACGCGGAGACCCGCAGGGACACCTTGAAGTGGTTCGTGTGGGACAGCCGGCCGACCACGGCCAGGCCGAGCCGCGGCGACTCGCCCAGGTCGTCCAGGTCCAGCCCGCTGGCGGCGTCCTGGGCCAGGGCGTGCTCGGCGCGGATCCGGGCTTCGTCGGTCAGCCCGAGCCCGGCGTCCTCGATCTCGACGGCCACGCCGGACTGCACCTCGGACGCGGTCAGATGGACCCGGGTCTGGGGCGGGGAGTAGCGGGTGGCGTTGTCCAGGAGCTCGGCCACGGCGTGAATGAGCGGCTCGGCGGCGCGGCCGAGAATGCCGACGTCCGCCACCGAGTGCAGGTCCACCCGGCGGTAGTCGGTGATTCGGGACATGGCGCCGCGCAACACATTGAACAGCGGGATGTCCTTCTGCCACTGACGCCCCGGCCGGGCCCCGCCCAGTACGGCGATGCTGTCCGCGAGGCGGCCGATCAGCGCGGTCCTGTGGTCGAGGTGCAGCAGGTCGTTGAAGACCTCGGGGTCCTGGCCGTGTTTGTCTTCCATCTCCCGCAGTTCCAGGGCCTGTTGATGCACGATGGCCTGGACGCGGCGGGCGATGTTGACGAAGGCCCGCTGGGCGGAGTCACGCAGGTCCTCCTCGGCCTCCACGGTCTGGAGCACGTAGCGCAGGACACCGTGCTGCGCGGCCTCGAAGCGGGGACTCACGAGGGACACCGGGCTGGTGGTGCGCAGTACGTCCTCGACCGAGTTGCCCTTCTGCAGCCGGGCCATGGCCGCGGGCAGCGTCTCCTTGGCCATCCGTACGGTCTCGGTCTCCTGCTCGGCCAACTGCCGCTGCAGGAACTCCTCTCTCGCGGCGTACTGCCGGCGGAGTTCGTCGATGGTGCGGCCCCGGCGGGCCGCCGACGCGGCCGCGACGGCCACCGCCGCCGTCGCGACGATGCCGATCCAGACGGCGTAGGGGCGGGCCGCCGGGGGCACCGACGAGGCGGCCACGGCCGTACATATGGCCAGTAGTGCGGGCGGCAGCAGCCACATCGTGGTGGCGGCGGGCCCCGGCCTTCCGGGTGACGCATCAGCACGGACCATCGGCATCCTCAGAGCACTAAGGGAAGGAATGGGGCGTCATGCACGGCATTCACGGGCCCGGGAAAAGGGCTGGGAACGACAGAAGACCGTCGGGCCACGCGCACCGTAAATCGGTCGCAGCACATGACTAATAGGTATTCCGCGCGGAGCCGGGTCCCCAGGACGCCCGAGCCCTCGTACGGCGGTCGGCATCACCGCAGCCGGCAGCGACGCGTTGTTTCCGTCGCAACCCGCTGCGCGGCAATGAGCATAGCGGTGTGGGATTAGCTCCGTGGGGCGAGTGCATATAACACATGAATGCACTCACGTGCGAAATTCAGCAGAATCGTTTGGTGCTGGCCATTCGCTGGAATCTTCCGCCCCCTTATTCACGGCCGGCGACCGGCGCAAAGGGGCGGGTGCGCGATTATGTCCGAGTCACGCGGCTTGCGCGCCATATGACGCGAAGACGCAGCAAACCGGCGGCCTTGTCGGGGTGCCCCCTCGTCGAGGGGGGCTTGAGTGAGTGGGCTCACACGAGGTGCTGAGCGAGGTGCAGGTGCGGCAGACGCCACGACAACGTCGAAGGGCCCCACCGCGAACGGTGGGGCCCTTCGACATCGTGCCCGGTGAGGCACTGGCGGAGGATACGAGATTCGAACTCGTGAGGGGTTGCCCCCAACACGCTTTCCAAGCGTGCGCCCTAGGCCTCTAGGCGAATCCTCCGCTGGAGACATTACATGACGTGGGGGAGTGCTCGCGAACTCGATCCCCGGGTGGGATCCACCCGGGTCGGGGGGCGGGGGTGAGGGTCGTTTCGGGGGCGCTGGATCAGGTACTGTGGGCGCAGCCCCTCACGTGGCGCTATCTGACTGAACTCCCCCAGGGCCGGAAGGCAGCAAGGGTAGGTCGGCTCTGGCGGGTGCGTGGGGGGCGTTTGCGTTCCCGGGGCTCGGGGCTCGGGGCCTCGGGGTGCCGCGGCCGCCGGTCGGCCTCGGTGGGCGGGCGGCCCGTAGGAAGGGCAGCCGTACGAAGGGTGGCCCGTGGGCAGGGCGGTCGGGTCGGCCGAAGGCGCGGGGCCGGGCTCCTTCGCTCCGGGGGTGGCCGTGGGACATCGTCGGCGGGGGCCGGTTGTCGGTGCGGGCCGATATCGTCGTATGCGTGTCATCCCTTGCGCTGTACCGCCGCTACCGCCCCGAGACCTTCGCCGAGGTCATCGGGCAAGAGCACGTGACCGACCCGCTGCAGCAGGCCCTGCGGAACAACCGCGTCAACCACGCGTATCTCTTCAGCGGACCCCGCGGCTGCGGCAAGACGACCAGCGCGCGGATCCTGGCGCGCTGCCTCAACTGTGAGCAAGGTCCCACCCCGAACCCCTGCGGGGAGTGCCAGAGCTGCGTCGACCTCGCGCGCAACGGCCGCGGATCGATCGACGTCATCGAGATCGACGCCGCGTCGCACGGTGGTGTGGACGACGCGCGCGAGCTGCGCGAGAAGGCCTTCTTCGGGCCCGCCAGCAGCCGCTACAAGATCTACATCATCGACGAGGCGCACATGGTCACCTCGGCGGGCTTCAACGCCCTGCTGAAGGTGGTCGAGGAGCCGCCGGAGCATCTGAAGTTCATCTTCGCGACCACCGAGCCCGAGAAGGTCATCGGGACGATCCGGTCGCGTACGCACCACTACCCGTTCCGGCTCGTGCCGCCCGGCACCCTGCGCGAGTACCTGCACGAGGTGTGCGGCCGGGAGGAGATCCCGGTCGACGAGGGCGTGCTGCCGCTGGTCGTGCGGGCCGGCGCCGGCTCCGTGCGTGACTCGATGTCGGTGATGGACCAGCTGCTGGCCGGCGCCGGTGCCGACGGTGTGACATACGCCATGGCCACGGCCCTGCTGGGGTACACGGACGGGTCGCTGCTGGACTCGATCGTGGAGGCCTTCGCCTCCGGGGACGGCGCGGCGGCCTTCGAGGTCGTGGAGCGGGTGATCGAGGGCGGCAACGACCCCCGGCGGTTCGTGGCCGACCTGCTGGAGCGGCTGCGCGACCTGGTGATCCTGGCGGCCGTGCCGGACGCGGCGGAGAAGGGGCTGATCGACGCCCCGGCCGACGTCGTGGAGCGGATGGAGGCCCAGGCGTCCGTCTTCGGCGCCGCGGAGCTCAGCCGCGCCGCCGACCTGGTCAACTCCGGCCTGACGGAGATGCGCGGGGCGACCTCGCCGCGGCTCCAGCTGGAACTGATCTGCGCGCGGGTGCTGCTGCCCGCCGCTTACGACGACGAGCGCTCGGTGCAGGCGCGGCTGGACCGCCTGGAGCGCGGGGTCGGCGTCGCGGCCCTCGGCGGCGGCATGCCGGGCGGCGCACCGGGCGCGGCCGGGATGCCGGTCATGCAGCCCGGCGGCGAGCCCGCAGCGGGGTACGTACCCGGGCCCGACACCCACGCGGCGCCGGGCGTGCCGGCGGGGCCGAGCGGTCCCGCGGCGGCACGGGCCGCGGTGCGCGGCGCCATGGGCGGCCCGGGAAGCGGCGCCGGGGGCGGTACAGGGAACGGCCCGGCGGCCGGAGCGGTCGGCGGTCCGGAGGGTGGCCCGACAGGTGGCCCCGCGGGTGGCGGTGCCGGGGGGGCGCCCGGTGCGGGGAGCGCGCCGGGGGACGCCTCGGGCGCGGCGCCCGTACCCGGCGGCAGCGGTGGCGCTCCGGCGGGCGCGTGGCCTTCGGGCGCGCAGCAGCCGGGCCGTGCGCCGGGCGACGGCGGGCAGCCCGCTGGAGCCGGCGCGGAGGCCGGTGCCGGGGAGCGCCGGCCGGGCGCCTGGCCGGGCAGCGCGAGCGGGCCCGGCGGTGCGAGCGGCTCCGGTGGCGGTGGTGAGGAGTCCGGGCAGCGGCCCGGGGCCTGGCCGACGGCCGGCGGTGCCGGACCACAGGGCGGACCTCAGGGCGGACCGGCGGCGGGCGGTGCCGAGGGCGGCGCGGCAGGTGGCCGGCGGCCCGGCGGCTGGCCGACCGCGGCCGCGCCCGGGAGCCAGCCGGGCGGCGGCCAGGGCGACGCCCCTGTACAGCAGTCCGGCGGGCAGCCGTCGTACGCCCCTCAGCCGTCCGCTCCGCAGCCGGCGGCCCCGCAGCAGCCCGCGGCCCAGCAGGGCGGGGGCGTGCCGGGGGCCGGTGGGCAGGGCAACGCCCAGGGGACTCAGCAGGTACGGCAGATGTGGCCGGACATCCTGGAGGCGGTGAAGGGCAAGCGGCGCTTCACCTGGATCCTGCTCAGCCAGAACGCCCAGGTGGCAGGGTTCGACGGCACGACGCTGCAGGTCGGCTTCCCCAATGCCGGCGCGCGCGACAGCTTCGCGAACGGCGGCAGTGAGGACGTGCTGCGGGAGGCGCTGGCCGAGCGGTTCGGCGTGCAGTGGCGGGTCGAGGCGATCATCGATCCGTCGGGCGGTGCCAACCCGCCGAGCGGCGGCCCGGCCCCGCGCGGCGGCGGCTTCGGCGGCAGCGGCGCGAGCGGTGGCGGCTTCGGCGGCGGTGGCGGTGGCTTCGGCGGCGGTGCCCCGGCCGGGCCGCCGCAGCCCGCGGCGGCGCCCGCACCGCCCGCGCAGGGCGGGCCCGACCGGAGTGCCGCGGGCGGCGGTCAGGGCGCGCAGCGGGCGCGGCAGGCCGTGGCCTCGGCCGGAGCTCCGCAGGCGCCGGGGCCGGCCGCCGAGCCGGCGTACCGCGAGCCGGAGCCCTCGCCCATGTCGATCGAGGAGGACATGCCGGCGGAGGACGACGCCGACCTCGTCGACTCGGCGCTGAGCGGCTACGACCTCATCGTCCGCGAACTGGGCGCGACGGTCATAGAGGAGTACAACAACGAGTGACCTCGTGCGACGAGAACGAGTGACCTCGTGCGACGACCACGAGTGATCTCGTGCGACGACCACGAGTGACCTCGTGCGGCAGCAACGGGTGGCCTCGTACGTCGACCACGAGTGACCTCGTGCGACAGCGCCGAGTGATCGAGTGGCTGTGTCGCTTTTTGTCGCATTCCGTCATCGCCGCAGGCGCGCCGCTGCCCGGGGCGGGCGCACATCCGTACTCCTCCCCGCGACGTAGGGCGGCACGCTCCCGGAGCACGTAGGCTCGGGCTACCGCACCCATTTGTAGTCGTACGGCAGGAGTCCGCAGTGATCCCCGGTGGTCAGCCCGATATGCAGCAGCTGCTCCAGCAGGCCCAGAAGATGCAGCAGGACCTCGCGGCGGCCCAGCAGGAGCTGGCGCAGACGCCCGTGTCAGGGTCCGCGGGCGGTGGTCTCGTCAAGGCGACGGTGAACGGCGCCGGCGAGCTGAAGGGCCTGGAGATCGACCCCAAGGCGGTGGACCCGGAGGCGGCGACGCCCGAGGAGACGGCCGAGACCCTCGCGGATCTCGTCATCGCCGCGGTCCAGGACGCCAACGCCGCGGCCGCCAAGCTCCAGCAGGACAAGCTGGGCCCGCTCGCGCAGGGCCTCGGCGGTGGCAGCGGCATCCCCGGCCTCCCCTTCTGAGGCCGCCCTTCCCGGCGGGAGCCGGTCCGGTTCCGTAACCGGTCCGGTTCCGCAGGGGCCGGGCCGACCGGTTTCCGGCGGGGAAGAACAGAAGAAGACCGGACGGCCGGCAGGCCAAGAGTTCCGGCAGGTTCCCTCTTCAGGGGGCCGAGACCTCCCCTTCGGACGGGAGGGCGATTAGCGTACGGAGCAGGGCGGACAAGGGAGAGAGCGTTCCGTGTACGAAGGCGTGGTCCAGGACCTGATCGACGAGCTGGGGCGGCTGCCCGGCGTCGGTCCCAAGAGCGCGCAGCGGATCGCCTTCCATGTCCTCCAGGCCGAGCCGACCGACGTCCGTCGGCTGGCGAACGCGCTGATGGAGGTCAAGGCGAAGGTCCGGTTCTGTTCCGTGTGCGGCAATGTCGCGCAGGACGAGCAGTGCCAGGTCTGCCGTGACCCGCGCCGGGACCCCTCGGTCATCTGCGTGGTCGAGGAGCCCAAGGACGTCGTCGCCATCGAGCGGACGCGGGAGTTCCGCGGCCGGTACCACGTACTGGGCGGGGCGATCAGCCCCATCGAGGGCGTGGGCCCGGACGATCTGCGGATCAGGGAGCTGCTGGCCCGGCTCGCCGACGGCACCGTCGGCGAGCTGATCCTGGCCACCGACCCGAACCTGGAAGGCGAGGCCACCGCCACGTACCTCGCGCGCATGATCAAGCCCATGGGACTGAAGGTGACGCGCCTGGCCAGCGGCCTGCCGGTCGGGGGCGACCTGGAGTACGCCGACGAGGTCACGCTCGGGCGGGCCTTCGAAGGACGGAGACTTCTCGATGTCTGATCCCACGTTGCACAACGCGACGCAGAACCCGGACGACTTCGCGGTACAGGTCGCCGATTCCATCGACAGCTTCATCGTCGCGGTCACGGAAGTGGCCCGCGGCGACGAGCCGGACAGCGCCGTGCCCTTCCTGCTCCTGGAGATCTCCCAGCTGCTGCTCACCGGCGGCCGGCTGGGCGCCCACGAGGACATCGTCCCGGACGAGCGGTACGAGCCGGACATCGGCCCCGAGCCGGACGTGGACGAGTTGCGGGAGCGGTTCGCGACGCTGCTGGACCCGGTGGACGTCTACAACGAGCTGTTCGACCCGTACGTCCCGCGCAGCGCGCCCGTGGCCTGCCGGATCTCCGACGACCTCGCCGACATCATCACCGACCTGCGGCACGGCCTCGCGCACTACCGGGCCGGGCGGATCACCGAGGCCCTGTGGTGGTGGCAGTTCTCGTACCTGTCGAACTGGGGCCCCACCGCGAGCGCCGCGCTGCGCGCCCTGCAGTCGCTGGTCGCGCACGTACGCCTGGACCAGCCGCTGGACGAGCTGGACGGCCTGGACACCGACACGGGCGCCGACGGCAGTGGCGACCTGGAGGAAGAGGCCGGGAAGGTGATGGCGGCGGAGATCGCCGGTCCCCTCGGCCTGCGCCAGGGCTGAGCGTCTGAGCGCCGGGGCCGAGCGCCGGGGCGCGCGGGCGAGGCTCGGCGTGCCCTTGGGCGCCGTCGCGTAACACCGGGCGCCTTGTGAGCTGGCTTACGTTTCCGGGTGGTTTCCGTGTGCTCTTGGCCGGAGCGGGCAGGTGGCCTGCCGAGCGGGCGCGACGGAGCGCCACGCCGGCCGTTTCGGGAGATACTCGGAAAGAAGGACACGGGACGGCTCGTACCGGGTCAGGGCGGTGGGTGCGGCGGTCGGACGCGACCGGCATGCCGACCGTTTCGATCAGGTTGCGAGCAATGTGTCTCACGATGTGGTAATGGCGAGGCGGATTCCGCCTGCTCGATAGACTGAGCCGACCGCATGGCCCCTGAACCCGGGGGTCCGGAAACAACCGCAGACCTGCGGAATCCGCAGGCCACGGGGATCCGACAGACAGTTGCGAGGAGCGAGCACACGTGGGCCTTGTCGTGCAGAAGTACGGCGGCTCATCCGTTGCGGATGCCGAGGGCATCAAGCGCGTTGCCAAGCGAATCGTCGAGGCCAAGAAGAACGGCAACCAAGTTGTCGTAGTGGTCTCCGCGATGGGCGACACGACGGACGAGCTGATCGATCTCGCGGAGGAAGTTTCCCCGATTCCTTCGGGCCGCGAGTTCGACATGCTGCTGACCGCCGGAGAGCGGATCTCCATGGCCCTGCTGGCGATGGCGATCAAAAACCTCGGACACGAGGCGCAGTCCTTCACGGGCAGCCAGGCCGGTGTCATAACGGACTCCGTGCACAACAAGGCACGGATCATCGATGTCACGCCGGGCCGGATCAAGACGTCCGTCGACGAGGGCAACATCGCGATCGTCGCCGGCTTCCAGGGTGTGTCCCAGGACAAGAAGGACATCACCACCCTGGGTCGCGGTGGCTCGGACACGACCGCCGTCGCGCTGGCCGCCGCGCTGGACGCGGACGTCTGTGAGATCTACACCGATGTCGACGGTGTCTTCACCGCCGACCCGCGGGTCGTGAAGAAGGCCCGCAAGATCGACTGGATCTCCTTCGAGGACATGCTGGAGCTGGCCAGCTCCGGTTCCAAGGTGCTGCTGCACCGCTGCGTCGAGTACGCACGCCGTTACAACATCCCGATCCACGTCCGGTCCTCGTTCTCGGGGCTTCGGGGTACGTGGGTCAGCAACGAACCGCAAGGGGACGAGCCGATGGAGCAGGCGATCATCTCGGGTGTCGCGCACGACACCTCCGAGGCGAAGGTCACGGTCGTCGGCGTACCGGACAAGCCGGGCGAGGCCGCGACGATCTTCCGGGCGATCGCGGACGCCGAGATCAACATCGACATGGTCGTGCAGAACGTCTCGGCCGCCTCCACCGGTCTGACCGACATCTCCTTCACGCTGCCGAAGACCGAGGGCCGCAAGGCCATCGCGGCGCTGGAGAAGACCAAGCCCTCCGTCGGCTTCGACTCGCTCCGCTACGACGACCAGATCGCCAAGATCTCCCTGGTCGGCGCCGGCATGAAGACCAATCCCGGCGTCACCGCCGGCTTCTTCGAGGCGCTGTCCAACGCGGGCGTGAACATCGAGCTCATCTCGACCTCCGAGATCCGCATCTCGGTCGTCACCCGCGCCGATGACGTCAACGAGGCAGTCCAGGCCGTCCACAGCGCGTTCGGTCTCGACACCGATTCCGACGAGGCCGTGGTCTATGGCGGCACCGGCCGATGACATCGGCTGATGGGCCGATGCTGTCGGCCCAGGCGGGGCGCGCGGACGACCGCGCGCCCCGTAAGCCGAACCTCGCCGTCGTCGGCGCCACCGGCGCCGTCGGCGGCGTACTGCTCGGCATCCTCTCCGAGCGCGCCGACATCTGGGGCGAGGTACGGCTGATCGCCTCTCCCCGCTCGGCGGGGCGCAAGCTGACCGTGCGCGGCGCGGAGACCGAGGTGCTGGCGCTCGCCGAAGAGGCCTTCGACGGCATCGACATCGCGCTCTTCGACGTGCCGGACGAGGTCTCGGCGAAGTGGGCGCCGATCGCCGCCGCCAAGGGCGCGGTGGTCGTGGACAACTCCGCCGCCTTCCGGATGGACCCGGACGTGCCGCTGGTCGTCCCGGAGGTCAACGCGCACGCCGCCCGCGCCCGGCCGCGCGGCATCATCGCCAACCCGAACTGCACGACGCTCTCGATGATCGTCGCGCTGGGCGCGCTGCATGCCGAGTACGGGCTGAGCGAGCTGATCGTCTCCTCGTACCAGGCCGTCTCCGGCGCGGGCAGGGCCGGCGTCGACGCCCTGCGCAGCCAGCTCTCCGAGGTGTCCGGCACCGAGCTGGGCACGACGCCCGGCGACGTACGGCGGGCCGTCGGGGACGACCTCGGGCCGTTCCCCGCGCCGATGGCGCTGAACGTCGTGCCGTGGGCCGGTTCCCTGCAGGAGGACGGCTGGTCCTCCGAGGAGCTGAAGGTACGCAACGAGTCCCGCAAGATCCTCGGGCTGCCGGACCTCCGGGTCAGCGCGACCTGCGTCCGGGTGCCGGTGATCACCACGCACTCCCTGACCGTGCACGCGCGCTTCGAGCGCGAGGTCACGGTGGCGGGGGCGCACGAGATCCTGGCCGCCGCGCCCGGTGTGGTGCTGTGCGACGACCCCGGGGAGGGCGAGTTCCCGACGCCCGCCGATGTGGTCGGTACGGACCCGACCTGGGTCGGCCGGGTACGCAGGTCTCTGGACGACCCGCTCGCGCTGGAACTCTTCGTCTGCGGCGACAACCTCCGCAAGGGCGCGGCCCTGAACACCGCGCAGATCGGCGAGCTGGTCGCGGCGGAGCTGACGGGGCACTGAGCCGCCGGGCCGTTGGCGGAGAGCGGGGCCGTGCGCGGCCGGACGTCGGCGGAGAGCGTAGCCGTGGGCGATCGGCGCTTCCGGGCCGTGGGCGGCCCTGAGTGATTGAACGTCGAAGAAACCCACTCCCCAAGATGTTCCCCGGTGGGTAATAATTCGAGGACTACTTGTGAAAGTCCTGTGAGCGGACGATCGACCCCGGTCGCTTGAGCTGGGTCGATGGCCCGTTCGACTATTCGCTCCCCGTCGAGCTGCAACCGCAGCCGCGCGGGGAGCGTCTTTGTCGCCGCCCTTCCTGGGCGTTCGACACGGCACGGTTCGGCGACGCGCCCTCACGGCGTACGGCGAAGGCCCCACAAGGGCCGCGGTAAGTGCGTAATACCGCCCATAGGGGTACGGGCAATCTGGGGCATCAAGGAAGAGCTGGTACGCATGAGGGCATTCAACGCATCGCCAAAAACGGTGCCTTGCGCGTACAACCCTGACGGGGGGAAGCGTGTCCAACAGGCGTGGCAGAGGTACTCGGCATCGCGATCGGCCCGGCGGGCGCAGGCGGCACAGCTGTGGCGCGGCCGCCGCGTACTCGCATCCCCGGTGGTATGCCGGTGATCGCGCCCTGGCCCGCCGCGCGCCCCTCGCAGGCACCGTCCCAGCACGGGAACGCTGACGAGGCGATGGCAGCGGGCACCACAGTCGACCACCTCACCGAGACCTACAGAGCGCACTACCGCTCCCTCCTCGGTCTCGCCGCGCTGCTCCTGGACGACACCGCGTCCTGCGAGGACGTCGTCCAGGAAGCGTTCATCCGTGTGCACTCCGCGCGCAACCGCGTGCGCGACCCCGAGAAGACCCTCGCCTATCTGCGGCAGACGGTCGTCAACCTCTCCCGCTCCGCGCTGCGCCGCCGCATCCTCGGACTGAAGCTGCTGTCCAAGCCGATGCCCGACATGGCGAGCGCCGAAGAAGGCGCGTACGAACAGCTGGAACGGGACCAATTGATCAAGGCGATGCGCGGTCTGCAACGGCGCCAGCGCGAAGTCCTCGTGCTGCGCTACTTCGCCGACATGACCGAGGCACAGGTCGCCGAGACGCTGGGCATATCGCTCGGCTCGGTAAAGGCGTACGGCTCACGGGGTATCGCGGCGCTGCGCGTCGCCATGGAGGCTCCGGCATGACCAGCAAGCAGTACGGCCCGCACGAGCCCGACTCCGAAGGCTCGACGGGCCGGCACGAAACGGCGCGCCCGGAGGACGGGGCGCCGGAGGGCGAGATGCGCCCGGAGACCGGGCCGCCGGAGGGCGGCACGCGTCCGGGTGCGCGTACGCCGGATGACAACGATGACAACGGTGCCATGGGCGGCGGCTTCGGCGGCCCCGGCGGCTTCGGCGGTCTCGATGGCCGTGGCGGTCTCGATGGCCGTGGCGGCCTCGACGGCCGTGGCGGTGAGGAGGAGCTGCGGAACCTCCTCCAGTCCGCCGTACGCGACCTGGAACCGTCCCCCGACTCCCTCGACCACCTCCGCCGCGCGGTACCGGCCCGGCGCAGGCGCCGCCGGCACGCCGTGGCCGGAGCCGCCGCCGTACTGCTCTTCGGCGGTACGGCCATGCCCGCCATGCTGCACGTCGCCAACGGCGGGGGAGACGACGCCGACCGCCAGGCCAACGCCGCCAGCAGCTCCCGGGCGCACGTCACGACCGGCGGCACGCACGGCGGGCCCGCCGGGCACCACACCGACCGCCCGGCCGGCAAGGACGGCAAGAAGGGCGACAAGGACGACCAGAAGACCGACAAGGACAAGGGCAGGAGCGAGGGCGGCAGCACCGACCAGCCCGGCGACCCCGCCGCCGACCCGGCCGCCACGATGGACGTCACCTCCCCGGCCTGCTTGCGCGCACAGCTCGGCGACGGCAGCGCCAGCGTCGCCGCCCCCGACGCCGAAGGCCGTGTCTACGGCGCCCTCAAGGTCGTCAACATCTCCACCACCTCCTGCTCCGTCGACGGCGGCGGCAGCGTCGTCGCCGTGGCCCAGGGCAGCGCCGACCCGAGCCGCGTCCAGGTCGTCGACCACACGGCGGGCGACGCCGCGCCCGGACTGCCGGACCCCGCAGCGGCGCCCGGCCAGCTCGTGCTCAAGCCCGGCGAGGCGTACGAGGTGAAGTTCGCCTGGATCCCGGCGCAGGGCGGCGGCCCCTCGGGCTGCGCGACAACCGGTACGCCCACGCCCGGCACGTCGGAGGGGGCGGGCGGCGGCGAGCCGGCCAACACGTCCTCCGCCGAGGGCAACGGCGACGAGGCCGGCGGCGGCAGCGAAGGACCCGGGGACGGCGGTACGCAGGCGGCCAGTGTCGCGGTCAGCCACACCCCGGAGGCGGGAGAGCCGTCCGCTGCCTCCACCACGCTCAACGAGGCGTGCGCGGGCACGGTCTACCGCACCGGCGCCCTGCCGGCGCAGTAGCGACCCCGAGTCGTTCCAGTCGACGGGGTGTTCTTGTCGACGGGGTCGTGTCGACGAGGTGATCTGGTCGACTCGGGTCACCGAGGCGCTGCGGGCCGGCGGATACGGGCCCGCCGTCCGGGTACGAGGCACGTGCCCGTACCTTTGATGGTGTGTACCGGTTCCTGCTCACCCCGCGATGGTGGGGAATCAACGTCTTCGTCCTGCTGGCGATCCCCGTGTGCATCTTCATGGGCAGCTGGCAGCTGAGCCGCTTCGAGGACCGCGTCGACAGCCACCAGCAGCAGGAACACCGGGCGGCCGACGCCAAGGCCGCGGCCGCCCGCCCGGTGACACAGCTGCTGCCCGTCGACCAGAACACCTCGGGCCGGAGCGCCACCGCGACCGGGCACTACGACACCGGTCACCAGATGCTCGTCCCCGGCCGGAAGCTCGGCGAGCGGACCGGCTTCTACGTGCTGACCATGCTGCGTACGGACGGCGGCAGGGCGCTGCCCGTCGTACGCGGCTGGCTGCCGGGCGACGCGGACTCCAAGGCCGCCACGGCGAAGGTGCCGGCGCCCCCGCGGGGCAAGGTCACCGTCACCGGCGCCCTCCAGGCCTCGGAGAGCCAGGGCACGCAGGGCGTCCAGACCGGCGGCGGCCTGCCGCAGGGCCAGCTCGGCATGATCAGCGCGGCGTCGCTGGTCAACATCGTGCCGTACGACGTGTACGACGCGTGGATCACCGTCTCCGACGCACAGGCCCCCCTGAAGGCCGTGCCGCCGGCCGCGGCCGAGGGCAGCGGACTGGACCTGAAGGCGTTCCAGAACCTCGGCTACACCGGCGAGTGGTTCGTCTTCGCGGGCTTCGTCATCTTCATGTGGTTCCGCCTCTTCCGCCGCGAATCCGAAGCGGCCCGGGACGCGGCGCTGGGAATTCCTACGGACGAGCCGGGCGGTCCGCCGGCAACGGCCGAGGCGAAAATCACCTCACCGTCCTGAGGCGCAAGGGGGGCCTTCCCGCCCCCGCCCCACCCCACCCCGAACTCAGCCCCGGCCATGGTCGTTCCCCGGCCCCCGGCCGCTCCGCCCCCCCCCGCGGCCATGGCGTCCCAGGCCGCGGGGCGAGCGGGCTCTTCGTTACTCAGGACTCAGGTGTGGGTCAGCCGACCTCCAGGTGGCGGCGGGCGAAGTCGAGTTCCAGGCGGAGCTGCTTGATGCGTTCCTCCACTACGAGGGAGCCGTGGCCCGCGTCGTAGCGGTAGACCTCGTGCGGGTGGGCGCGGGCCTTGAGGCGGTCGACGTAGTTCTCCACCTGGCGGATGGGGCAGCGCGGGTCGTTGACCCCGGCGGAGATGTACACCGGGGCGCGGACGGCGTCCACGTACGTCAGCGGGGAGGACGCCTTGAAACGCTCGGGCACCTCCTCCGGCGTGCCGCCGAGGAGCGTGCGGTCCATCGCCTTCAGGGCCTCCATCTCGTCGTGGTACGCCGTGACGTAGTCCGCGACGGGGACGGCGGCCAGGCCGAGGGCCCAGGACTCGGGCTGGGTGCCGAGGCCGAGGAGGGTCAGGTAACCGCCCCAGGAGCCGCCGGAGAGGACGAGCCTGGCCGGGTCGGCGAGGCCGGATTCCACCGCCCAGTCGCGGACGGCGGCGATGTCCTCCAGCTCGATCAGGCCGACGCGGTGCTTGAGCGCGTCCGTCCACTCGCGGCCGTATCCCGTCGAGCCGCGGTAGTTGACCCGTACGACGGCGAAGCCGTGGTCCACCCAGGCGGCCGGCGCCGAGGCGAAGGCGTCGCTGTCGTGCCAGGTCGGGCCGCCGTGGATGTCGAAGACGGTGGGGAAGGGACCGTCTCCGGCGGGCGTCTGGACCAGGGCGTGGATGCGGCCGCCGGGGCCCTCGACCCAGGTGTCCGTCACCGGGACGGAGCCCGGGGCCTTCATGCCGGGCGGGTCGAGGACGACCGCGCCGCTCGTGGAGCGGACCTCCGGGGGCTGGGCGGCGGAGGACCAGAGGAACTCCACGGTGCCGTCGGGCCGGGCGGTGGCGCCCGAGACCGTGCCCGTCGGGGTCTCGACGCGGGTCAGCTCGCCGTCGGCGGGGGCGTACCGCCACAGCTCGCCGCGGGCCTGGAACTCGTGCTCCACCAGCAGGGCCGAACCGTCGGGGTACCAGTCGGCGCCGACGTCGCCGGGCAGGTCGATGGCGAGGGCGGTCTCCTCGCCGGTCAGCGGATCCCAGATCATCGGCTCCCAGCGGCCGCGGCGCTGGTGGCCCACCAACAGCCGGGTGTCGCCGTCGACCGGCGCGAAGCCCATCACGGACAGGCCCAGTTCCTCGGTGCCGCCCTTGGTGTCGTCCAGCTCGGCGACGGTGGAGCCGTCGGCGCGGACGACGCGGATCGCGGAGTGCATCGCGTCACCGTGCTCGGTGTGCTCGATGGCGATCAGGGAGCCGTCGTGGGAGAGGGCGCCGACACCGGCCGACTCGCGGTGGCGGTAGATCTCCACCGGGTCCTGGCCGGGCCGGACGACGTGGACGGTCGAGCCCTCCTCGTCGGTGGAGCAGCCGATGACGGCCGAGCCGTCGCGGCCGAGGGCGAGTCCGCCCGGGTAGGAGGGGGCGAGGCCGGGCGCGGCCGGCTCGTCCTCGCCGCCGCCGAACGGCTGGCGCATCCAGACGCCGAACTCGTCGCCGTCGGTGTCGGAGAACCACCAGATCCACTCGCCGTCGGGGGTGAGCGTCCCGTCCGTCGTGCCGTTCGGCCGGTCCGTGACCTGGCGCTGCGCACCGTCGGCCCGGTCCCACGCGTACAGCTCGAAGGTGCCGGTGGCGTTCGACACGAACAGGGAGCGCTCGGGGGCGTCCTCCGCCCACTCGGGCAGCCCGACGCGGGGGGCCCGGAAGCGCTTCTCCCAGTCCGGCATGGACTCGGTGGTGGCAGTGGTCTCGTCAGTCATGGGACCCATTCTGCGCCCGGCGTGGGAGATCTCGTCGGGCCGTCCGTTCGCCTGTGGAAAACTCTCGGCGGGAGCATGTCAGGGGTTGGTCGAGCCGGGCCGGGGCAGGGGGCCGGGAGGCGGCCAGCGGCCCGCCGTGTGCGGCCAGTAGAGTGCGGCTCCGAATCCGCTCGAACTCCGAGGTAGCCGGCTGTGACCCCCGCCACGTCCCCACCCCCCACGCCACCGGCCGTGACCGTCGTCGGGATCGGAGCCGACGGGTGGGCGGGCATCCCGGCCACGTCGCAGTACGTGCTGCGGGACGCGGACGTCCTCATCGGCGGCCCACGCCAGCTGGACCTGCTGCCGGCGGAGTGCACGGGGCGCCGGGTGCCCTGGCCGTCCCCGCTGCGGCCCGCGGTGCCCGCACTGCTGGCGGCGCACGCCGGCCGCAAGGTCGCCGTGCTGGCCAGCGGCGACCCGATGTTCTACGGCATCGGGCGGACGCTCACCGAGGTGCTCGGCGACGGGGCGGTCGGCACCGACGCGCTGCGCATCCTGCCGCACCCCTCCTCCGTCTCCTACGCCTGTGCCCGGCTGGGCTGGCCGGTGGAGGAGACCGAGGTCGTCACGCTCGTCGGCCGGCCGCCCGCTCAGCTGTCCGCCGCCCTGCACCAGGGGCGTCGGCTGCTGGTCCTCAGCGCGGGCCCGGGCACGCCGGCCGAGGTCGCCCGGCTGCTGGGTGAACAGGGCTTCGGGCCGACGCGGATGCGGGTGCTCGAACAGCTCGGGGGCGAGGGGGAGCGCGTCCTGACCGGTACCGCCGAGGACTGGCCGCACCCGCCCGGGGACGCGCTGAACGTCATCGCCTTGGAGTGCCACCGGTCACCGGACGCGCTGCCGCTGGGCGCCGTGCCCGGACTGCCCGACGCCGCGTACGAGCACGACGGGCAGCTGACGAAGCGTCATGTGCGGGCGGCCACGCTGGGCGCGCTCGCTCCGGAGCCGGGCGAGCTGCTGTGGGACATCGGCGGCGGCTCGGGCTCCATCGCCATCGAGTGGATGCGGACCCACCGTTCGTGCCGCGCCGTCTGCGTCGAGCGCGACCCCGTACGGGCCGAGCGCATCGGGCGCAACGCCGACCGGCTCGGCGTACCGGCCCTTCGGGTCGTCACCGGCCCGGCCCCCGAGGCGCTGGCCGAACTTCGCTCCCCGGACGCGGTCTTCATCGGCGGCGGCCTGACCACCCCGGGCCTGCTCGCGGCCTGCTGGGCCGCGCTGCCGCCCGGCGGCCGGCTGGTCGCCAACACCGTGACGCTGGAGTCCGAGGCGCTGCTCGCGGACTGGTACCGGAGGCACGGCGGCGAGCTGGTACGGCTGGCCGTCTCGCACGCCGTACCGGTGGGCGGGTTCACCGGCTGGCGGCAGGCGATGCCGGTCACGCAGTGGGCCGTACGCAAGGGCCCCGGCCGGTCGGGAGACGGGACCGACCCAGGGGCCTTCGACGGCATCCGGGGAGGGACGTTCGACGCCCCCGCGGCGGCCGGGCCCGGTCACGGGCCCGAAGGTGACGACGACTACGAAGCACTTCCAGGAGACGACAGATGACCGTGTACTTCATCGGCGCGGGCCCCGGCGCGGCCGACCTGATCACGGTGCGCGGTGCCCGTACGCTCGCCGACTGCCGGGTCTGCCTGTACGCGGGCAGCCTCGTGCCCCGTGAACTGCTCGCCGAGTGCCCGCCGGACGCGCGTCTGGTGGACACCGCGCAGCTGAACCTGGACGAGATCATCGCCGAGGTGCTGCGCGCGCACGAGGCCGGGCACGACGTGGCCCGGCTGCACTCCGGCGACCCGTCGGTGTTCTCCGCGGTCGCCGAGCAGATGCGGCGGCTGGACGCGGCGGGCGTGCCGTACGAGATGGTGCCCGGCGTCCCGGCGTTCGCGGCGGCCGCCGCCGCGCTCAAGCGGGAGCTGACCGTGCCGACGGTCGGCCAGACGGTGATCCTCACCCGTATCGCGCAGCAGGCCACCGCGATGCCCGAGGGCGAGGACCTGGCCACCCTCGGACGCAGCGGCGCCCTTCTGGTGCTGCATCTGGCCGCCCGGTACGCGGACCGCGTCGTGGCGGAACTGCTGCCGCACTACGGGGCCGACTGCCCGGCCGCGGTCGTCGCGATGGCCAGCCGGCCCGACGAGGTCGTGCTGCGCGGCACCCTGGAGGACATCGCGGACCAGGTGAAGGCGGCCGGGATCGTCCGCACGGCGGTCATCATCGTGGGCCGCACGCTGGCCGCCGAGCAGTTCCGCGACAGCCACCTGTACTCGGCGGAGCGCGACCGCCACGTGTGCTGAGGCGGGGCACGGGGAGACAGGAGACGGAGCGTCGCTTCGTGCGGTCGGCCGGCGCCGCGGCGGTGGGTCAGCGGGGGCTGCTGCGCCCCACCACGTTGCCCGCGCGGTCGATGCAGATGACGTCGACGGTCACGGGGGCGCCGCGCAACACCTCAAGGGCCTGGTCCCGGGCGGTGGCCGCCACGAGGTCGCCCAGCGGGACCCCGGCCGCCGTGCACAGCTGAAGTGCCGCGAGCCCGGTGTTGGCCTCCGCCACCTCGGCCGCCAGCGCCTCGTCCGCGCCGCCGCGGCGTGCCAGGCCGGCGAGGAAGCCCTTGTCGACCTGGGAGCGGGCGGAGTGCAGGTCCAGGTGGCCGGCGGCCAGCTTGGAGAGCTTGGCGAAGCCCCCGCAGACCGTCAGCCGGTCCACGGGGTGGCGGCGGATGTACTTCAGCACCGCGCCCGCGAAGTCGCCCATGTCCAGCAGCGCGTCCTCGGGCAGCCCGTACTCGGCCACCACCGTCTTCTCGGACGTCGAGCCCGTGCAGCCGGCCACGTGCGTACGCCCGGCCGCGCGGGCCACGTCCACGCCGCGCCGGATGGAGTCGATCCATGCCGAGCACGAGTACGGCACGACGACGCCGGTCGTCCCGAGGATCGACAGCCCGCCCAGGATGCCGAGCCGCGGGTTCCACGTGGAGCGGGCGATCTCCTCGCCGTGGTCCACCGAGACGGTCAGCTCGACGTCCGCCGCGCCTCCCCCGTGGCGCGCGGCGACCTGCGCCAGATGGTCCCGCATCAGCCGGCGCGGTACCGGGTTGATGGCCGGCTCGCCGACATCGAGGGGGAGGCCCGGGCGGGTCACCGTCCCCACCCCGGGGCCGGCCTTGAAGACCACCCCGGAGCCGGGCGGCAGGGCTCGCACGGTGACGCGGACGAGCGCGCCGTGCGTGACGTCCGGGTCGTCCCCCGCGTCCTTGACCACACCCGCCGTCGCGCGCCTCCCGGCGGGCTCCCCAGGGCCACCCTCGGCCCCGGCCCGGTTCTCGGCTTCGGCCCCGGTCCCGCCCTCGGACAGCTCCTCGACCGCGAGCGCGAATGCCGGGGTCTGCCCCTTGGGCAGGGCGATCGTCACCGGGTCGGGGAAGTCGCCGGTCAGCAGCGCGGTGTAGGCGGCGGTGGCCGCAGCGGTGGCACAGGCACCGGTCGTCCAGCCGGGCCGCAGACCGGTGTGCTTGAGTTGGGCGCTGCGCCCGCCGCTCGCCTCAGTCATGGAAGGACCCGATGCACGCCACGCACGTACTGATCCTCGGCGGGACCACGGAGGCCCGCCGCCTCGCCACGGCGCTGGCCGACGGCCCGCTCGCCGGCGGTGTACGCGTGACGACCTCGCTCGCGGGCCGCGTCGCCCGTCCCGTGCTGCCGCCGGGCGAGGTACGCATCGGCGGCTTCGGCGGCGCCCAGGGGCTGGCCCAGTGGCTGCGCGCGCACCAGGTGGACGTGCTCATCGACGCCACCCATCCTTTCGCCGGAAAGATCAGTTTCAACGCGGCGACGGCCGCGGGCATGGCCCATGTTCCCCTGCTGGCGCTGCGCCGGCCCGGCTGGGTCCCCGGCGCGTGCGACGACTGGCACCCGGCCGGCTCCCTGCAGGAGGCCGCCGCGCTCCTCCCGGAGCTGGGCCGCCGGGTCTTCCTCACCACCGGCCGGATGGGCCTGTCCGCCTTCGCGGACCTGACGGACCTGTGGTTCCTCATGCGGTCCGTGGACGCACCCGAAGGGCCGTGCCCGCCGCACATGGAGGTGCTGCTCGACCGCGGCCCGTTCACCCTGGACGGAGAGCGGGCGCTGCTGCGCGAGCACCGGATCGACGTCGTGGTCACGAAGGACAGCGGGGGAGCGGCCACCGCCCCGAAGCTCACCGCCGCCCGTGAGGCCGGCGTCCCGGTGGTCCTCGTCCGCCGCCCGGCGGCCCCGGCCGGCGTCCCCGTCGCGGACGGCCCCGAACAGGCCGTCCGCTGGCTGGCGGATCACCTGGGCGAGGCCCTCCGTACGGAGGCGTGACCTCGGGAGGTGTGCCCCCAGAGGCGCGCCCGGGAGTCACGCCCCCGTCAGCCTCCCTCCGGGTACCGCCGCGGCATCAGTCCTCCGGATACCGCCGCGGCGTCCAGACGATCTGTTCGCCGCTGCCGCGCCGTACCGTCTGCGTCTGGGAGGAGCCGACGATCAGCAGGGTGCGCATGTCGACCTCGGACGGGTCCAGGTCGGCCAGCCGTACGATGCGGACGCTCTCCTCGGGGCCGCCGATGTCGCGGCCGAGCACCACCGGGGTGTCCGGCGCGCGGTGTTCGAGGAGCAGCTCGCGGGCCTTGCCTACCTGCCAGGTACGGCTGCGCGAACCGGGGTTGTAGAGCGCCAGCACCAGGTCGGCCGCGGCCGCGGCGCGCAGCCGCTCGGCGATGACCTCCCAGGGCTTGAGCCGGTCGGACAGCGAGATCGTGGCGTAGTCGTGGCCGAGCGGGGCGCCCGCGCGGGCCGCTGCCGCGTTCGCCGCCGTCACGCCCGGCAGCACCCGTACGGGCACCTCCGCGTACTCCGGCTGCGCGGCCGCCTCCAGCACGGCCGTGGCCATCGCGAAGACGCCGGGATCGCCGCCGGAGACGACCGCCACCCGCCGCCCGCGGCGCGCCAGGTCCAGGGCGAACTCGGCGCGCTCGGACTCGACCTTGTTGTCCGACCCGTGCCGCAGCTGCCCGGCCCGTACCGGCACCCGGTCCAGGTACGTCGTGTAGCCGACCAGGTCGGTGGCGTTGTCCAGGGCGCCGCGCGACTCGGGCGTCAGCCAGGGTGCCCCGGCGGGCCCGGTACCGACGACGGTCACCTCGCCGCGCCCCGGGGCCGCGGGCCCGCTGTCCACTCGGGACGGCAGTACGGCCACCGAGAAGTACGGCACCGACTCCGGGTCCACGTCCGCCAGCGCCGCCGTGCGCTCGCCCTCCATGTAGGCCCGCTCCACGTACCGCGCGTCCGCCAGCCGGCCCGCGCGCTCCAGGGCGCGGCGCACGGTCGGGAACGTACGGCCGAGCTTCATCACGACCGCCGAGTCGGCGGCGGCGAGCCGGGCCGTCAGCTCGTCCTCCGGCAGCGTGCCGGGCACGATCGTCAGGGTTTCCTCGGCCTCGACGAGCGGGACGCCCAGCCGGGCGGCAGAGGCGCTGACCGAGGTGATCCCGGGGACGACCTCGGTGGGGAAGCGGTGCGCGAGCCGCTTGTGCATGTGCTGGTACGAGCCGTAGAAGAGCGGGTCGCCCTCGGCGAGGACGGCGACCGTGCGGCCCGCTTCGAGGTGCGCCGCCAGCCGGGCCGAGGCCTCCTCGTAGAAGTCGTTGAGCGCGCCCCGGTAGCCGCCGGGGTGGTCCGTCGTCTCGACCGTGACCGGGTACCGCAGCAACTCCTCGATGTGGTCGGGCCGCAAATACCGCTCGGCGATCGCCCGGGCGCGGGACCGGCCGTGCCGGGCGCTGTGGTACGCGACGACGTCCGCCTCGCCGATGGCCTCGACGGCCCGCAGGGTCAGCAGGGACGGGTCGCCGGGCCCCAGCCCGACCCCGTACAGCTTCCCGGTGTTCCCGGCCTTCTCGGGGCCGCCTGCGCCCTCGGCGGCGCCGCTCTGCGTGGTGGTGCTCATTCCGCGGTGCTCGCAATCGCGTTGACGGCGGCCGCGGCCATCGCGCTGCCGCCGCGCCGGCCCCGCACCACCAGGTAGTCCAGGCCCAGCGCGTTGGCCGCCAGGGCGTCCTTCGACTCGGCCGCACCGATGAAGCCCACCGGTATGCCGAGCACGGCCGCCGGGCGCGGCGCGCCCTCCGCGACCATCTCCAGCAGGCGGAACAGGGCGGTCGGTGCGTTGCCCACGGCCACCACCGAGCCCTCCAGCAGGCCCCGGTCGCGCCACAGTTCCAGCGCGGCGGCGCTGCGCGTGGTGTCGAGCTTCGCGGCCAGCTCCGGTACGCCCGGCTCCGACAGGGTGCACACCACGTCGTTGTCCGCGGGCAGCCGCTTGCGGGTGACGCCGCTCGCGACCATCTGCGCGTCGCACAGCACCGGCGCGCCCGACTCCAGCGCGGCGCGGGCCCGGCCGATCACCTCCGGGCTGAAGGCGAGGTCGCGGACGAGGTCGGTCATCCCGCAGGCGTGGATCATCCGGACCGCGACCTGGGCGACGTCCGCGGGCAGCCCCGCGAGGTCCGCCTCCGCGCGGATGGTGGCAAAGGACTGGCGGTAGATCTCCGCCCCGTCCTTCTCGTAGTCGAACACTCTGCTCTCGCTCATCTCGTCGCTGTGGTCGCGGTGGTTGCGGTGGTCGGGGACCGCAGTGGTCACGTGGTGGCCGGGGACCGCGGTGGTCACGTGGTGGCCGGTGCCGCTGCGCTCGTACGTGCTGCCGCCACGGCGACGGCAAGGTCCGCTGACGTCCGTCCGTCCGCGGGCCCACAGGAGTCCGGTGACGTGTGCACGCCCGCGGACTCGCTCACACCAGATACATCTGAAGACCCGTTCATGTCTGCGGTGTCGGTCACGACAGTACGCAGGCGATCGCCGCGCTCCGTGACCCGGTACCCGTCGACCTCGTAGCCCTCGGGGGTGGCGACCACGTCCACCCAGTCGCCCTGCGGGTGGCCGCAGCGGCGCGCGCAGCCCGACCAGTACACCGGCAGCCCGCCGCCCGTGCCGAGGGCGCTGGCCGCGTCCGCCCGTACGTCGGCCAGCGACTTGGCGCAGCCGGGACGGCCGATGCAGGCGCCCACGCCGTGCCAGGGGGAGGCCGGGTCGGTGATCAGGCCGGCCGCGGCCAGCTCCCGCAGCCGGGCGTCGGCCGACTCCTGGCACAGCCCGGGGACGACCACGCCGCGCCACGGGGTGAGCCGCAGCTCGCCGGCGCCGTCCTTACGGGCCACGTCGGTCAGCAGCCTCCACTGCGCGGCGGTCAGCGTCCCCAGAGGGGCGAGGACGGACAGCGCCCGAAGGCCGCCGGGGCCCTCGACGATGCCGGGGGCGGGCGGCGCAGCTCCCGTAGGCGGCGAGGTCCGCTCCGTATCCGTAGCCGTGGCGGTATCCGCATCCGTATCCGTGCAGGGGCTGCCCGCCGCGTCCAGCCGCCGGGCCGTCTCGCGTACCAACGCGTCCGCGCCGTCCGGCAGATCGCGCACCCGCCAGGTGCGGGGCCGGCTCTCCGCCGTGTTGGACCCGCTCTCCGCCGCCGTGTTCGACCGGCTCTCCGCCGCCGCGTCCAGGAAGACCTCGGCGGCCGTCAGCGCGGCCCGGGGGCCGTCGGCGGCGCGCACCCGAAGAGCAGCGTCCGCAGCGCCGTCAGCAGCACCGTCCGCCGCACCGATGTGCAGCAGGGCGGCCCCGTCGCCGAGGGCGATCAATGTCACATCCGCGCCCAGCGCCGCCACGTCCCCGCGCCCGTCGTCCAGCGCGAACAGGAAGCGGCCCGAGAGCGCCGTCGCGGCGTCGCTCGCGCACAGCAGCCCGTCGAGGCCGCGCAGCCAGTCGCGTACCTCCGCGTGGCCGGCGCCGTCCAGCCCGGACAGCGGCGAGGCGACGATGTTCCGTACCCGTTCGTGCCGGTACGACGGCAGCAGTCCGGCCGCGTCGAGCAGGCCCGCGAGGGCCGCGCCGCATTCGCCGTCCAGGCCGCGCAATTGCACATTCCCGCGCGAGGTGAGATGCAGCGAACCGTCCCCGAGCCGGAGCGCCGCATCGGCCAGCGCGCCCGCCTGAGCGGCGGTCAGTACGCCGCCGGGCACCCGGACGCGGGCCAGCGCACCGTCGTCCGCGTTGTGCAGCCGCAAAGTGCCCGGGCAGGCGTCGAGGCGAACCGGTATGGGGGGTTCGTCCCGGGGTGGTGGGTTGGTCGCCGTGGGCATGGCGGCGAGCATACCGATCCTCTCCCGGCCGTCCGCCCCGCGCCGGGGAGGTGACCCTTACTATGACCACGGCGGACCACCCGGTCCGTCACCATCGCCGGCGACGGCGACAGGGGAGGAAGCCCGGTGCGAATCCGGCGCGGTCCCGCCACTGTGAGCCCGGCCCCTGCGGCCGGGTGAGTCAGGAACTCCCTTTCCCCCGCTCTCGGCCCTGCCGGAGCAGGGGAGATCCATTCCGACACCGCCCGGGGCGCGGACCCCGAGGAAGGCCCGACGCCGCATGCTGCCCACGTCCGGTGAGTCCACCCCGCAGCCGGGGAACCTCCAGTCCGAGGACCCGCAGTCCGGGGAGAACGCTCCCCGTCAGATCCTGCTCCTGTCGACCTCCGACACCGATCTGCTCAGCGCCCGCGCGGCCGGCGGCCCGGTCGGCTACCGCTTCGCCAACCCCTCCCGGCTGGACCTCGAAGAGCTGCCCGCCCTGCTGGACGGCTGCGACCTGGTCGTCGTACGCCTCCTCGGCGGCATCCGCGCCTGGCAGGAGGGCCTGGACCAGCTGCTCGCCGATGGCCGCCCGGTCGTCGTGCTGACCGGTGAACAGGCCCCCGACGCCCAGCTGATGGCCGCCTCGACCGTTCCGGTCGGCATCGCCGCCGAGGCGCACGCCTACCTCGCGCACGGCGGCCCGGCCAACCTGGAGCAGCTGGCCCGCTTTCTCTCCGACACCGTGCTGCTCACCGGCCACGGCTTCGAGCCCCCGGCCGCCGCGCCCTCCTGGGGCCCGCTGGAGCGGACCGCCCGTACGGACCTCGCCCCGGACGCCCCCACGGTCGCGGTGCTCTACTACCGCGCCCACCACATGAGCGGCAACACCGCCTTCGTGGACGCCCTGTGCGGCGCCGTCGAGGACGCCGGCGGCCGCCCGATGCCGCGGTACGTCGCCTCGCTGCGCGCGCCCGAGCCGGAGCTGATCGACGAGCTGCGCGCCGCCGACGTGATCATCACCACCGTGCTGGCGGCGGGCGGCACCAAGCCCGCCACCGCCTCGGCCGGCGGCGACGACGAGTCCTGGGACGCGGGCGCCCTCACCGGCCTCGACGTACCGGTCCTCCAGGCGCTCTGCCTGACCTCCTCGCGCGCCGATTGGGAGGAGAACGACGAGGGCGTCTCGCCGCTGGACGCGGCCAGCCAGATCGCCGTGCCCGAGTTCGACGGCCGCCTGATCACCGTCCCGTTCTCCTTCAAGGAGATCGACAAGGACGGCCTCCCGGCGTACGTAGCCGACCCCGAGCGCGCCGCACGGGTCGCCGGCACCGCCGTACGCCACGCCCGGCTGCGCCACATCGAGCCCGCCGACAAGCGCGTCGCGCTGGTGCTCTCCGCGTACCCGACCAAGCACTCCCGCATCGGCAACGCGGTGGGCCTGGACACTCCGGCCTCCGCCGTCGAGCTGCTGCGCCGCCTCCGCGCCGAGGGCTACGACTTCGGGCCCGAGGAGGAGATCCCGGGCCTGGTCTCCGGCGACGGCGACGAGCTGATCCGTGCGCTCATCGAGGCCGGCGGCCACGACCAGGACTGGCTCACCGAGGAGCAGCTGGCCCGCAACCCCGTCCGCATCCCGGCGGCCGACTACAAGCGCTGGTACGCCACGCTGCCGGAGGAGCTGCGCACCGCGGTCGAGGAGCACTGGGGCCCGGCCCCCGGCGAGATGTTCCTGGACCGCAGCCGCAACCCCGAGGGCGACATCGTGCTGGCGGCCCTGCGCCGCGGCAACCTGCTCATCCTCATCCAGCCGCCGCGCGGCTTCGGCGAGAACCCGATCGCGATCTACCACGACCCCGATCTGCCGCCCTCGCACCACTACTTGGCCGCTTACCGCTGGATCGCCGCCGCGCAGTCCGACGGCGGGTTCGGCGCCGACGCGATGATCCACCTGGGCAAGCACGGCAACCTGGAGTGGCTGCCCGGCAAGAACGCCGGCCTCTCCGCCGCCTGCGGCCCGGACGCCGCGCTCGGCGACCTGCCGCTGATCTACCCGTTCCTGGTCAACGACCCGGGCGAGGGCACCCAGGCCAAGCGCCGCGTGCACGCCACCCTCGTCGACCACCTCGTCCCGCCGATGGCCCGCGCCGACTCCTACGGCGACATCGCGCGCCTGGAGCAGCTGCTCGACGAGTACGCGCAGATCTCCTCCATGGACCCGGCCAAGCTGCCCGCGATCCGCGCGCAGATCTGGACGCTCATCCAGGCCGCCAAGCTCGACCACGACCTGGGCATGGAGGACCGCCCGGACGACGACGGCTTCGACGACTTCCTGCTGCACGTCGACGGCTGGCTGTGCGAGGTCAAGGACGCGCAGATCCGCGACGGCCTGCACGTACTCGGCGGCGCGCCGACCGGCGCCCCGCGCGTCGACCTGGTCCTCGCGATCCTCCGCGCCCGGCAGATCTGGGGCGGTACGTCAGCGCTGCCCGGCCTGCGCGAGGCGCTCGGCCTGGACGAGTCCGCGGCGACCCGCACCACCGCCGACGCCGCCGAGGAGCAGGCCCGCGCGCTGGTCCAGGCGATGGAGGACGCGGACTGGGCCCCCGAGGCCGTGGCGTCCGTCGCCGAGGGCCACTCGCAGCAGGTCGCGGACATCCTCGACTTCGCCGCCCGCGAGGTCGTGCCGCGCCTGGCCGGCACGACGGCCGAACTGGACCACGTCGTGCACGCCCTGAAGGGCGGCTTCGTACCGGCCGGCCCCTCGGGATCGCCCCTCCGCGGCCTGGTCAACGTCCTGCCGACCGGCCGCAACTTCTACTCCGTCGACCCGAAGGCTGTCCCGTCCCGCCTCGCGTGGGAGACCGGACAGGCGCTCGCCGACTCCCTCCTGGAGCGGTACAAGAGCGACAACGGCGACTGGCCCACTTCCGTCGGCCTGTCCCTGTGGGGCACGAGCGCGATGCGCACCGCCGGTGACGACGTCGCCGAGGCCCTCGCGCTGCTCGGCGTCCGCCCCGTGTGGGACGACGCCTCCCGCCGGGTAACGGGACTTGAACCCGTTGCTCCGGAAGAGCTGGGCCGCCCCCGCATCGACGTCACGCTCCGCATCTCCGGCTTCTTCCGGGACGCCTTCCCGCACACCATCGGTCTGCTGGACGACGCGGTCCGCCTGGTCGCGGGCCTCGACGAGCCCGCCGAGCAGAACTTCGTACGGGCGCACGCGCAGGCCGACCTCGCCGAGCACGGCGACGAACGCCGCGCCACCACCCGCATCTTCGGCTCCCGCCCGGGGACCTACGGCGCGGGCCTGCTCCAGCTGATCGACTCCCGCGACTGGCGCACCGACGCCGACCTCGCCGAGGTCTACACGGTCTGGGGCGGTTACGCGTACGGCCGCGGTCTCGACGGCTGTTCGGCCCGCGAGGAGATGGAGACGGCGTACAAGCGCATCGCCGTCGCCGCGAAGAACACCGACACCCGCGAGCACGACATCGCGGACTCGGACGACTACTTCCAGTACCACGGCGGCATGGTGGCCACCGTACGTGCGCTGCGGGGCACAGCCCCCGAGGCGTACATCGGCGACTCCACCCGCCCGGAGACGATCCGCACGCGCACCCTCGTGGAGGAGACCTCGCGCGTCTTCAGGGCGCGGGTCGTGAACCCCAAGTGGATCGAGGCCATGCGCCGCCACGGCTACAAGGGCGCCTTCGAGCTCGCCGCGACGGTCGACTACCTCTTCGGGTACGACGCCACCACCGGCGTGGTCGCCGACTGGATGTACGACAAGCTCACCGAGACCTACGTCCTGGACCCGGAGAACCGCGCGTTCCTCCAGGAGGCCAACCCCTGGGCCCTGCACGGCATCGCCGAGCGCCTCTTGGAGGCCGAGTCCCGCGGTATGTGGGCCAAGCCCGACCCCGCGGCCCTCGAAGCGCTCCGCGAGATCTTCCTGGAGACCGAGGGCGACCTGGAGGGCGAGGACTGAGCGCCGCCTGAGGCCCGACGGCTCCCGGGGCCCGGCTACTCCGCCGGGGCCCGGGAGCCGTTCGTGCGATTGAGGAAGGCCAGCAGGCCGCAGCACAGCACCGCCAGTGCCGCCGCCGCGGCCAGCAGCCGGGTCATCGGGACGGCGGCACCCATCGCGCTGAGCAGCAGGGGAGCGAACATCCCCAGGTAGGCGAGGCTCCAGAAGTACGACGTGAGGCGGGCGAGGGCGGCCGGAGTCGCGAGGGCCGCGGTGGTGGCCAGGCCGTAGGTGAGGGCGAGCCCGTACCCGGCGCCCAGCACCGCCCCGGCGAGCAGGGCGAGCACCGGCTGCCGGTACGCGACGGCCGGTACGGCGAGCGCGAAGCCCGCGGCCATCACCAGCAGGCCGGCGGCCCCGGTGAGCAGCCGGCTGCGACCGCTCAGCCGCCGGGCCAGCGGCTGCACCGCGACCCCCGAGCCGGGCACGACCGCGGTCGCCACCCCCGCGTACACCACCTGCCAGCCGGTGAGGCCACCGTCCACCAGCCCGGGGAGGGTCGCGAACCCGACCGTCGGCGCGGCGAAGACCCAGGGGGCCAGAGGGAGGACGGCACGCCGGAAGCCGGCGGTACGGCCGGTGGCGCGGCGTGCGCCGGTACGGCCGGTGGCGGCGCGTTCGCCGACGGGGCGGGTCTCAGGGATACGGGTGGCGGCGGCGCCGCGCGGGCCGGTGGGCCGGGTCTCCGGGCCGCCCAGGGAGAGGCAGCCGGCGAGCAGCGCCAGCACCACGTGGGGCAGATACGCCAGGACCATCGGCCAGGGCGCCCACTGCGCGATCAGCGAGGCGGACAGCCCGCCGGAGGCGAAGCCGAGCGAGACGAAGATCCCCGAGCGCCGGGCGGCCACCGTCTCCGTACCCGTCGGCGCGTACGGCGGCGAGGAGAGCTCCTTCACCCATGCGCCACCGGCCGCCAGCAGCGCACCGGCGCTGATCCCGGTGAGCAGCCGGCCGGGCGCCAGCCAGAACGCCGTGTCGGCGCCGAGCATCAGCAGCAGCGTGGCGGCCAGATTCAGGGCGAGCGCGGTGAACGCCACGGGGCGCCGGCCGTAGCGGTCGGCGAGCGGCGCGGCGGCGAGCAGCCCGGGTATCAGCCCCACCGCGTACACCGCGAGCAGCGCGTTCACCGCGGCGTCCGAGAGGCCGGCGGTGCGGTAGGCACCGAGCAGCGCGGCGAACTGGTTGGCGCTCCAGCCGGAGGCGGTCATCATCAGCGCCGTCCGCAGGCCGTACCGGCGCGGGGCGGGCGGCGTACGGGGTGCGGGGGAGGTACGGGTCGGTATCAGTCCGGCGGTGTCGGTCACCAGCCCGTTGTACGGGCACCGGGCCTCTCCCCGCCGCCCGCATTCACGATTCGTTAACGGACATACGCGCAGATAGCGGCTGCGTCGTACGCTGGACAACCATGGACCTCCGGCTGCTCCCGTCATTCCTGGCCGTGGTCGAAGAACAGCACTTCGGCCGGGCGGCGGCCCGCCTCTTCCTCACCCCGCCGGCCGTCACCCAGCACATCCGCCGCCTGGAGAGCGAGCTCGGCACCCCGCTGCTGCACCGGAACCCGGTACGGCCGACCGCCGCCGGGGCACGCCTCGCCGAGCACGCCCGCGCCCTGCTGGCCGCGGCGGACGCGGCGGTCGAGGACGTGCACGAGGTGGTGCGCCGGGACCGGGAGCGCACCACCCGCCCGCTGCGGATCGGGATCATGGGCCACGGCTCGGCGGAGATCACCCCGGCGGCGGTGAACGCCTACCGCAGGGCGCGCCCCGAGACACCCGTCGAAGTGGTCCAGCTCAATTTCACCGAACACGTCACGGCGCTGGTCGAGGGCCGGGTGGATCTGGCCTTCATCCGGCCGATGCCCGACGACGACCGGCTGGTCGGCGATGTGCTCCTCACCGAGCAGCGCATCGTGGTCGTCCCCGAGTCCGACCGGCTCGCCGATGCCCGTACCGAGGGCGTGCGCGTCGCCGACCTCGCCGACCTGCCGATCTTCCGGGTGCCGGACCACACGCCGTCGATCTTCAAGGACTACCTCTACTTCCACAACGAGGCCGCCCGCCGCGGCCGCAGCGTCGCCCTCTTCCCGCAGGAGGTGCTCACCGGCGTACTCACCGGCCACGGCGCCGGCTCCGGCCTCCGCTCCTTCGCCCGCTACTACAACTGGCCCGGTGCGGTCTTCGTCCCGGTACTGGACGCGCCCCTGGAGTCCAGCCACCTGGCGGCACGCGCCGGCGACACCGATCCCGAGGTCGCCATATTCCGCGCTCTGGCCACCACCCTCGCCCGCGAACTGGCCCCCCGCATCAACGCCATGCCCCTCCCCTGACCCGCCAACGGTCCACGCGGGGAAAAAGGACGCGTACTAGTACCGGCCGGAGCGTCCCCCAAGTGCCGTGCGAAACTCCCGAGATGACCTTTTGGAGCCGTCCCGGCACCCGGCAGGCCGCCCGCGGAGCCGCGCCGCTGCCCGCCGTACTGCTTTCCGCCTGCGCCGCCGCGTCGGTCCTCAGCGGCTGCACGGACGGGGGCTCGGACTCCGCCGGGAACGCCCGTCCCGGCTTCGTCAGCGGTAAGAGCGGCTTCGACACGGTCCCCGTCTCGGACCGCGAGCCGGCCCCCGACATCAAGGGCCGGACGACACAAGGGAAGCCGCTCGACATCGACGACTACAAGGGCAAGCTCGTCGTGCTCAACATCTGGGGCTCCTGGTGCGGTCCGTGCGATGCGGAGGCGCCCGACTTCGCCAAGGTCGCCGGGGAGAGCCGGGCCAAGGGCGTACGGTTCGTCGGCATCAACACCCGCGACAGCAACACCGCACAGGCCCGCACCTTCGAAGAGCAGCACAAGATGCCGTACCCCAGCCTGTTCGACCCGGCCGGCAAGCTCCTGGTGCGGTTCCCCAAGGGCAGCATCAACCCGCAGTTCATCCCGTCCACCGTCGTCATCGACCGCCAGGGCCGACTCGCCGCCCGAGCCATCGGCCCCGTCGGCGCCCCCCAACTACGCAAGATGCTCAAGCCCCTGACCGCAGAGGGCCTCTGATCCCTCAGGCGATCCTTGAACTCGCGGACAGCCTCTGATCCCCGCGGACAGCCTCGGATCCGGCAGAGTGGCATCCCGCGCTGACCGGGGACTGCCTCAGTTCATAGGCCGCCGCTTCAGGTCACCGGGGCGGCGAAGGGGAGAGCCGGCAGGACGGTAAGACGGTATGTCTGCGTGGTCAGGCGGTGAGCAGGTGTGTCGCCTGCCAGGCGAGTACGCAGTGGAGCACGACGCAGGCGGACCATCCGCCGGCTCCCTTGGCACCGTGCCTGGCCACCTGTACCCACCCCGCCACTGCCAGGAGCGCGGCGAGGCTCCACAGGACCCAGGAAACGGCCTGCCAGGTCCTGGACAGGTCGGTGAGAAAACCGATCAGGGGTACGGGAATGAGCGCGAGCAGGGGAACCGCCCAGGTCGCGTCGGTGGCCTTGTTCGTCTCGGTGGCCTTGTTCGTGGGGGTGTCGGCGTCGTCCGTCATAAAGCAGCTCTCCGATTGCGCGGACGCGGGGCAGCAGTCCGCTGCCCCGCGCTATCGATCACTGTTCCAACGCGTTGGCTCAGTGGTTGAAGTGCCACCAGATGTCGTAGAGCGACAGGCCGGGAGTCACCGACTTGATCAGGTACTTCACGTACCAGGGGCGGCTGTCGACCCACTTCTTGAAGTCGTTGTACTTGCCGCCGACGGCCTTGGCGAAGCCGCCGATCTTCTTCAGTGCGCCCCAGATCTTGCCCCAGTTGGGAGCCTTCAGGGCCTTGGCGCTGTGTGCGGCAGCGCCGTCATGGCCGTCGGCGACCTGCTGCATCTCCGCGAGCTCTTCAGGCGTGAACACGGACAGGAATGCCCGTACCTCAGGATCGTCACTGTCCAGGAAGGCCTTGAAGGTGCTGGGCAGCTGGGCTTCCTGTGCGGCTGCGAGTCGCGTCTGCGGCGAGGTGGCAGCAGTGGCCGCCGGCGCGGCGACTCCGACGGTGATTGCCGCCACGATGGCAGCGGCGGCCGTGCGAACGTGCTTGTGGTTCACGTAACCTTTCCCCTTGCAACACCAAGGGGGAAGAGGGACATGCGGATACGCCGGTAGGCGTCCAAACTTAACGGCCCCCGAATGTGCTTCTTCCCCCGTACTTCCCTGATCGGGTGGTCTGTCCGATCAGCGGTCGGCAGGACACTACCGGCGCTGAATAACCCCATACAAGCCGGTTCGGTGTGATGACGGTCATCACTACTGAGGGAACGCAATCAACCGATCATGCATCTGATCTGGATTGCCCGAGAGGTGCCGGCTGACCCGAGCGGATGTTCGCGCTCCCCACGGGGACCGCACGAACACCGCGACGGGAAACCCCATCCGTAAAGCGACTTGATGTCGCTGCCCATCTCGGGAGTGTCGATGGAGGCGTCCTCGTCGAACGACTGCGACCTGTCCAGGTCGTACGCCTCTTTCATCTTGTCGAGGTAGGAGGAAGTCTCGGATGCGATCGGCTCGGCGGAAATGAACGCCCAGTTTTGGGACAGCAACATTCAGCGAGGAATCGTTGTACCGGGTGCCGAGACCCTCGAGCTTGCTGTTGTATCTCTGCCAGTACGCCAAATCGGTCTCCGCCAACCGAGCGTTGTGCTGGACATCGATGTGGCCTTCGGCCTGAGCGGCAAAAAGTGCGTGGGGTGATTTCGCCTGAACCTTGGGCCGATAGCCGCGGCCCTTCAGGATCTCCTGCCACAGGTATGCGACATCCCTGCCCTGGTCCCCCTCGACGTATCCAACGGAGATACTGGGACCTGTAGGTGCGTCGTTCTTCGTCCTCAGGCTGATGGCGCCCGCGACGAGCGGGAGAGCGATCGGCCCGGCGGCGTACCCTGCCATTTACTGCTGCGCTGTTGCTGTGGAATGGGAGCGGCCGGCGTCGTTCGCCCGGCCCGCGTAACGGGCTCTGCCGAGACAGGCGTGACCTCGTCGCCCTCCGCAGCGGTGTCCGATGCGGCCGGAGTGGACTGCTTGTCGGTGACGAGCTGGAGAACGTCTGCCCACGCCCCCTCTTGTCCGGCCCAGCGGTCCTCGGGGGAGAGTCACGTGCGCCCCGCGGCGGACGCCCGCATCCTGTCGCAGCCAGTCGTACAGAGACCGCAGCTCCTGCTCTCCGCCGCCCACCCGCACATCAACCTGCGCGACTCCCCCTCCGAAGCGTTCGCATCCCCATCGCCACAAGAGTGGTCATACCTATGCACTGGGCAATCAGCTTGCCTACAGCACCAAGATCCCAGCGCACTTCCGATACGAGAACAGCCCCGGGAAGCGGCGGCGTTCACCCTCCCCGGGCCCCGGGCAGGAAGGCACTGAAGCGTGCCTGGCGAGGACGTGACCAACGTGGCCCCCGATGCGGGCGTGGCCATTGACGGTGAAGGCCGACGGTGTGTCCTACCTCACCCGTGGCCGTGCTCGATGATCTGCTGCGGCAGCGTCTGACGGGGCGTTGGTAGCGGGGTGCTGGGAGGTGGAGTCGAAGATCTTCTCCCAGGTGTCACTCAACAGGACCCCGGAAACCACTCAGCCCTGGTCTTCCTCACCGGAAGACCAGGGCTGACCTGGTGTTTCTTCAGTCGGGGTGGCGGGATTTGAACCCACGACCTCTTCGTCCCGAACGAAGCGCGCTGCCAAGCTGCGCTACACCCCGAAGCAACGAGCTCTACTTTAGCGGACCGATCCGCGAACGTGAAATCCGGTATCCGGGGCGCGGGGGAGCGGGCCTGAACTGGTCGATTGCGAGGAGGACCAGGGCGAGCGCGAAGAAGGCCAGACCGTAGAGGAAGGTGTTGACCAGGACGTCTGAGTACCCGTGGATCTCGACATCCAGGAAGGGGTACGGGTAGCGGCCGGCCGTGCCGGGAGTGATCAGGGCGCCGCGGACCAGGGCGAAGGCCAGATAGAGGAGCGGGTACGCCAGCCACTGCCAGGTGTGGCGCAGCCGGAAGTGGCGCGGGGTGGTCAGGAAGAGCCAGTCCAGTACGGCGGCCAGGGGCGTCACGGTGTGCAGGAGGTGGTTGGCGACCGTGCCGGTGGTGCCGCGTGCCGCGGCGCCGGTCATGGCGAAGTGGGCCGCGTCGCCGGCCAGGACGACGTGGTACACGAGGCCGGTGATCACCATGTAGAGCACGACGGCGCCGGTGATCCGGGGCGAGACGGGGCGGCGACCGGTGGCGGTCCGGTAGGCCGACCACGCGGCGCAGACGGCCAGCGCCGCGTTGCTCTGGATCGTGAAAGAGGACGCCAGCCGGGGCAGGTCCGTGGAGAGGGAGATTTCCAGGGCGATGCCGGTGGCGGCGGCCGCGGCGATCAGCAGCCGGAGGAAGGCGGCGAGCGGGCGGGGGCCGTGCGGCGCGACCGCCGACGACGGGGTGAGCGCCGAGGCGCCGGCCGGGCCGGTCGCGTAGTGCGAGGAACGGGTGGGGTCGGACCGGGTCGGGTCGATCATCCCTCCACGCTAGACGGGATGCGCGGGGATCGGGGACGGATCGGGGCGGCACCGGCCTTGAAGCGGAACCTGAGGTTTCCGGAGCCCGAGGCGGAAGCCGAGGCGGAAGCCGAGACGGAAGCCGGGGCGGATTCCGACTTGGAGTCCGCCCCGGAAGCGTGGAACCGGTCGGCGGCTAGGCGCGTTCCGTCAGGGTCAGCAGGGTCGCCTCGGGCGGGCAGGCGAAGCGGACGGGGGTGTAGCGGTTGGTGCCGCAGCCCGCGGAGACGTGCAGGTAGGAGGTGTGCTCGCCGGCGGTGTGGGTGGAGAGGCCCTTCACGCGGCCGGTGTCCAGGTCGCAGTTGGTGACCAGGGCGCCGTAGAAGGGGATGCACAGCTGGCCGCCGTGGGTGTGCCCGGCGAGGATCAGCGGATAGCCGTCGGCGGTGAAGGCGTCCAGCGAGCGCAGGTACGGGGCGTGCACGACGGCGAGCGAGAGATCGGCGCCGTCCTCGGGGCCGCCGGCCACCTCGGCGTACCGGTCGCGCTTGATGTGCGGGTCGTCCAGACCGGTCAGCGCGATCTCGAAGCCGTCGAGCTTCAGCCGGCCGCGGGTGTTGGAGAGGCCGACCCAGCCCGCCGTGTCGAAGGCGTCCCGCAGCTCTTCCCACGGGTTGTGGATGGCGCCGACGACGGGCGCGTTGCCGTTGAGGCCGTGCCGGCCCTGGACCTTCTCGATCAGGTAGCGGGCGGGATTGCGCAGCTTCGGCCCGTAGTAGTCGTTCGAGCCGAACACGTACGTACCGGGGAACTCCATCAGCGGGCCCAGCGCGTCCAGCACCTCCGGCACCCCTTCGGGGTCGGAGAGGTTGTCACCGGTGTTGACGACGAAGTCGGGGCGGAGGCCGGCCAGGGACTGCAGCCAGCGCCGCTTCTTGTGCTGCCCGCTGACCATGTGGATGTCCGACACCTGCAGCACCCGCAACGGCCGCATGCCGCGCGGCAGTACGGGGATCGTCACCCGGCGGAGCCGGAAGGACCGGGCCTCGATGCCGGCGGCGTAGGCGATGCCGGCCGCGCCGACCGCCGTCAGGGAAAGGGGTACTCCGTATCGCGCGCGCATGGCCCCATCGTGGCAGAGAGCGAGGCACGGAGGCATCACGGGGAGGGATGATCATGCTGTCGTACGGGTCTCGCACCGGGCGCGGGCCGGGTACGCGCCGGGCCTCGGCCGGGTTCCGGCGGCCGGGCTCGCCGGGGCCGGGGAAGCCGTTCCGGCCCGATAACTCCGCGCGGTAGCGGGCGGGCCCTGGCAAACTTGGGTCATGACCACGCTCAAGACGAAGCTGCAGGACGACCTCACCGCAGCGATCAAGGCGCGCGACGAGCTGCGCTCCTCCACCCTCCGCCTCACGATCACCGCGATCCAGAAGGAGGAGGTCGCGGGGACCGAGGCCCGCGAACTGTCGGACGGCGAGGTCGAGAAGATCATCGCGCGCGAGGCGAAGAAGCGCCGCGAGGCCGCTGAGGCGTTCGACAAGGGCGGCCGGACCGAGCAGGCCGCGCGGGAGAAGGCCGAGGGCGAGGTGCTCGCCGACTACCTCCCCAAGCAGCTCACCGACGCGGAGCTGGAGAACATCGTCGCCGAGGCGGTGGCGGAGGCCGTCGGCAGCGGCGCCGAGGGCCCGAAGGCCATGGGCGCGGTCATGAAGATCGTGAACCCGAAGGTCGCGGGCCGCGCCGAGGGCGGCCGGGTGGCCGCCACGGTGAAGAAGCTGCTGGCGGGCTGACCAGGGCGTTGGCGCCGGCGTTGGCGGGCTGACTCGTACGGATACGCGGGACGGACCGCGTATGGATACGCGGGAAGGACCGCGTTTGGACACGCGGGGCTGACCGCGTACGGGTACGCGAGGTCGACCGCGTACGGATGCGCGAAGGGGCGCCCCTCCGGAGAGGGGCGCCCCTTTTTGCGTGCTCGGTGCGCCGGGCACTATGCCCGAGACCATGGGCGCTAAGCCCACGGGCGGCTCCGGGTCACCGGTTGTGCCCCCGGCCGTTCCCACCGCCCGGCCAATTCCAGCCGCCGTCGCCGCCCCCAATGACGTCGGGCAGGTCCGGCAGGTCGGGGAGGTCGACGCCGCCCCCGCCGGGCTTGCCGTCCGTGCGGGCCGGCGGCTTGGCCCGGTTCTTCTTCTTGTCCTTGGGGCTGCGGATCGGCACCGTGTGGAAGCCCGGCGCTGGCTTGCCCGCGAGCGCCCCGGCCATCGCGTCCCGCCAGATCGGGCCCGGTACCTCGCCACCGAAGACCTTGTCGTGCGGGCGGCCGCCGATGGTGATGTCGACCATCCGCCGCTTGTGCTCGGGGTCGCCGACCCACACCGCGCCCGCCATGTTCGGGGTGTAGCCCACGAACCAGGCGGCGTAACGGCCGTCCGTCGTACCGGTCTTGCCCGCGCTCGGCCGGCTGTTGAGCCCGGCCTCCTTGCCGGTGCCGTCCTCGACGACGCCCTGCAGGAGGGTGTTTATGGTGTCGGCCGTCTTCTCCGACATGGCCCGGCGGCAGCTGGTCTGCGGGACCTTCATCGCCTTGCCGTTCGGGCCGGTGATCGACTCGATGGCGACCGGCGTGCAGTACTCGCCGCGGTTGGCGAACGCGGCGTACCCCGCGGCCATGGTCAGCGGCGACATCTCCTGCGTGCCCAGGGTGATCGACGGGACCTGGTCGATGTCCTTGCCGTCGGCGCGCTTGATGCCCATCTTGTCGGCCATCTTCGTGACCGGGCAGATGCCGACATCGCTGATCAGCGACACGAAGTAGGTGTTGACCGACTTCGCGGTCGCCTCCTTCATGCCGTACGGGCCCTTCTCGCTGCGGTTCTCGTTCTCCACCGGAGCGCTGCCGTTCCACATCCCCTTGCAGGTGGAGACCGGACTCGGGTACTGCATGCGGTACGGGGAGGGGTAGACCTTGTTCGGGCTGACGCCCTGCTCCAGCGCGGCCGCCGCGATCACCGGCTTGAAGGTCGAGCCGGGCTGGTAACCGGCGCCGCCGCCCATGTCACCGTCCACCGACAGGTTCATCTGGGTCTGGTGCGCCTTGAAGCCGTACGGCCGGGACTGGCCCATGCCGCGGATCTTGCCGCTGCCCGGCTCGACCAGGGCCGCCGCGGTGGCGACCGGGTCCGAGTCGTACACGTGATCGCTCACCGACTTCTGCACGGCCTTCTGGGCCTGCGGGTCCAGCGTCGTACGGATCGTCATGCCGCCGCGCTGCCAGCGGGCCAGCCGGGCCTTGGCCGTCTTGCCGAAGACCGGGTCGTTCAGGAACGCCTCGCGGACGTAGTCGCAGAAGAAGCCGGCCCCGTCGACGGCGGTGATGCAGCCGTTGCGCGGGGTGCTGACGTGCAGCTCGATCGGCTTCTTCGCGGCCGCGGCGGCCTGCGCCCGGGTGATGTCGTGGACGTCGGCCATCCGCTGGAGCACGGTGTTGCGCCGCTTGGTGGCCTCTTCGGGGTCGTTGACCGGGTCGTACCGGCTCGGCGACTGGACGATGCCGGCCAGCAGCGCGGACTCGGCGAGGTCCAGATCCTTGGCGGGCTTGCTGAAGTAACGCTGGGCCGCGGCCTCGACCCCGTACGCCTGCTGCCCGAAGAAGGTGATGTTCAGGTAGTTCTGCAGGATCTTCTTCTTGCCCAGCTCCTTCTCGACCTGGATCGCGTACTTCAGTTCGCGGACCTTGCGGCCGATGGTCTGCTGGGTGGCCTCCGCGACCTTGTCCTGGTCGTTGCCCGCCTCCTCGACGAAGACGTTCTTCACGTACTGCTGCGTCAGCGTCGAGGCGCCCTGGGAGACCCCGCCGGACTGCGCGTTCTTGTTGACCGCGCGCAGGATGCCCTTCATGTCGACCGCGCCGTGCTGATAGAAGCGCGAGTCCTCGATGGCGACGATCGCCTTCTGCATGTACGGGGAGACGTCCTTCAGGTCCACCACCGTGCGGTTGCGGAAGTAGACCTTGGCGATCTCGCCGCCGTCGGCGTCCAGGATCGTCGTCCGCTGGCTCAGCGGTGGCGTCTTCATATTGGACGGGATCTCGTCGAACCCCTCGACCGTCCCCTTGGCGGCGAGGCCCAGCGCGCCGGCGGCGGGGAGTGCCAGGCCCGCCAGTACGGCTCCGGCCAGAACGCTCACGCCGAGGAACTTCGCGGCCTGCTGGGTTGCGGTGAGGCCGCCACCGTCGCGCTTCTTACCCATGAAAGCACCCTAATCCGTTGGCAAGGACGTTCCGAGGCAGCGGGTGCCTCCCGGGATGTTCGAGTACCGGATCGTGACATCGGGGGCGCCCGGGTGGGCTATGCCATAAGGAGTAACGGTGGGCCGGAGCAACGGTGGACCGGCGTACCGGTGGGCCGCTCCGGGCCCCGGTGGAACGGTGGGCCGTCCCGGGCCGAGGAGGAGCTGTTCGACGGTGAGGGGGTACGGGCTCACCGTGCGGGCAGTTCGGCGCGGTGCCCCGGCAACGTGAGGCGCGTAGGTTCTCAATCACCGGACAGGGGCGCATCTGTTCGCATACTCTGTTCACGCCTGTCACTCGAACGTGGTTCCGCACCAGCACATCGCCGCTTTCCGCCGCGGGGCCGGTGACCGGATTGCCCGTATGCGTCGTCCGTGCTCGTTCGTGGCTTGTGTGAAACACCCTGAAGTGTCCTGGCCTGCCAGAAAAGCGACGTATGCCCTGCGCTCACTCCGTTGGGTGATCTGCCGCATACGCATAGTCCGTTCGGACCATTCAAGATTGGGCCCGAAGGGGGTGTTGCGCCCTGCCTGCCTTCCGTAACGTCCTCAACTGGCAACGGTGAATATGCCGCTTGCCGCCGTGGGGGAGCCTCGATTCGGGAGAGGACGGCGCCAGCATGAGCTGGGTAACCGACTGGAGTGCACAGGCAGCCTGCCGCACGACCGATCCGGATGAGCTGTTCGTTCAAGGGGCAGCCCAGAACCGCGCCAAGGCGGTCTGCACCGGATGCCCCGTGCGAACCGAGTGCCTTGCCGATGCCCTGGACAACCGCGTCGAATTCGGAGTGTGGGGCGGGATGACGGAGCGCGAGCGGAGGGCGTTGCTGCGCCGTCGCCCGACCGTCACCTCGTGGCGTCGGCTGCTGGAGACGGCTCGTACGGAATACGAACGCAGCGCGGGAATCCTCGTGGACTGCGACGAAGACGAAGAAGTGGAGTACGACAACTTCGCCGCGGTCGGCTGAGCCGGCCGGTGGTGCCCGGCGTCAGCCGGGAAATGAACACCCGGCGCAGGGCCGGCCGGGCAGGGTGAGCGCTGACTGCGGCATGGCCGCCGGCGCTTGGGTCGGTGCGCGATCGCCGCGTGCACGAGCGCGGTAGAAGTGCGGCACGTGACGGTGGCTTCGGCCGCCGTCGTGCACCGTCGCACTGAGGTCGGCGCGGGATGCGCCGCGTCGCGCCACGCCGTCCGTGCCTGAGTCGATGCCGTGCCGGGTTGCGCTGCCGTGTCGGCTCTCGTCTCTCCGCGTACGCCTCCTGAATGCGCCTCTCTGGATGCTGCATGGGCCTCTTGGATGCGCCTGCGCGAGGTCTGCCTGCTCGTCTCCGAATCGGCCAATCGGCATGACCTGTCGCCGTACTGGCTACCGCCGTACCGCTCCGCGCCATACCGCCTGGTCTCCACGTCCCGCGACGGTTCCGCGTGGTCTCCGAGACCGTTCCGCGTGATCTCCCCCACGGTTCCGCGTGCCGGCAGGCGATCGGTCCGTGCCGACGAGTGCCCGGGATGCTCAGTCTCATGCCCGTTGGGGCCGAGGAGCGTGCCCGAGCAGGCGCATGCCCGGACAGGCGCGCGCCCGAAGGGGCAGGCCCGTGTAGTCACGGACGGAGCCGGCGTGCGTCAGACCGTCCGCATCGTGCGGCGGGCTGTCAGCTCGCGCCCTCGGACGCGTCGCCGTGTGCCTCGTCCGTGTGCCCGGACGCGAGGCGGTCGGCGATCTCGCGCAGTCCCGAGACGTCATGGACGTCACCGGGCAGCGCGGCGATCTCCGCCACCGGTACTTCCGGGTGCAGCGCGGTGAAGCGGTCGCGGGTGCGCCGCTCGCGCGCCAGAACCTGCATCCGTTCGGCGTGCAGGGTCAGCAGGCCTGCGGCCAGACGGGCCGACCGGGCCTCGGGGGACTGCTTCGATTCGGGAGTTGCGGAGGGGTCTTGCCGGTGCAGCGCCGACGCAGCGGGGGAGGAAGCGTCAGCGGTACGTGATCCAGCCTTCCCGCCTCCGAGATCCACAATTCCGTCCTCGCCAAGATTTTCGGCGTCTTCCTCGTCCACCGAACCGGAGTTCCCGGCTCCGGCCAGGTCGGTCAGCGCTTCGGCCGCCGCCAGCGCCCGCTCGGCGCTCAACTGGTCGGCGCCGCTGCCGTGTACGCGGTTCAGCACCAGGCCGGCCAGCGGCATCTGCTCGGCGGCCAGCCGCTCCACGAAGTACGCCGCCTCGCGCAGCGCGTCCCGCTCCGGCGCGGCCACCACCAGGAAGGCCGTACCGGGCGCCTGGAGCAGCCGGTACGTGGCGTCCGCGCGGGTGCGGAAGCCGCCGAACATGGTGTCCATGGCGGCTACGAACGTCTGGACGTCCTTGAGCAGCTGGCCGCCCATCAGCTTGCTGAGCGTGCCGGTCATCATCGACATGCCGACGTTGAGGAACTTCATCCCGGCCCGGCCGCCGACCTTCGCGGGCGCCATCAGGACCCGGATGAACTTGCCGTCCAGGAAGGACCCCAGCCGCTTGGGCGCGTCCAGGAAGTCCAGCGCGGACCGGCTCGGCGGGGTGTCGACGATGATCAGGTCCCACTCGTCGCGGGAGCGCAGCTGGCCCAGCTTCTCCATGGCCATGTACTCCTGCGTGCCGGCGAACCCGGCCGACAGGGACTGGTAGAAGGGGTTCTCCAGGATCGCCCTGGCCCGCTCCTTGTCCGCGTGCGCCTCGACGATCTCGTCGAACGTGCGCTTCATGTCCAGCATCATCGCGTACAGCTCGCCCCGGCCTTCGGGACCGCTGACGTCCTTGACCTGCCGCGGGACGTTGTCCAGTTCGGAAATGCCCATCGACTGCGCGAGCCGGCGGGCCGGGTCGATGGTGAGGACGACGGCCCTCCGGCCGCGCTCCGCCGCGCGGACGCCGAGCGCGGCCGCCGTGGTGGTCTTCCCGACGCCGCCCGCGCCGCAGCACACGATGATGCGGGTCTGCGGGTCGTCGAGCAGCGTGTCCACGTCCAGGTGCGGAGCCGAAGCATCCAAGGTCGTGTACTCCGATGTCATATCGGTCCCTGTGTCCGCAGGTCCCGGGCCAGCCGGTAGAGCCCCGCGAGGTCGACTCCCTCGGGGAGCTGTTCCAGTTCGTACGTGGGCAGCCCGAGGCCGGTGATCTCGGTGTGTTCCGCACGCTCCAGCGCGACCCGCTCGGCGTGCTCGCGGGCCTGCTCCAGCAGCGGGTCGATGAGCCGCTCGGCGCGGCCGCCGCGGCGCGCTCCGCCGAGCCCCGCGCTGGAGAGTGCCGCCGCGATGCCCGCGCGGGCGCCGTTCGCGGCCAGGTCCACCTCGTCGGGGTCGAGGACGGGCGGCCGGATCATGTTGATGACCACGCCGCCCACCGGGAGGCCGGCGGCGCGCAGTTCGGCGACGCCGTCCACGGTCTCCTGTACCGGCATCTCCTCCAGCAGCGTCACCAGATGGACGGCCGTCTCGGGCGACTTCAGTACCCGCATGACGGCCTGTGCCTGATTGTGGATCGGCCCGATCTTCGCGAGTCCCGCGACCTCGTCGTTGACGTTCAGGAAGCGCGTGATGCGGCCCGTGGGCGGCGCGTCCATGACGACCGCGTCGTACACGAAGCGCCCGTGCTTGTCCTTGCGGCGGACGGCCTCGCAGGCCTTGCCGGTCAGCAGGACGTCCCGCAGTCCCGGCGCGATGGTCGTGGCGAAGTCGATCGCGCCGAGCTTCTTCAGGGCGCGGCCGGCACCGCCGAGTTTGTAGAACATCTGGAGGTAGTCCAGCAGCGCGCGCTCGGCATCGATGGCCAGCGCGTGCACTTCGCCGCCCCCTGGAGAGACAGCGATCTTGCGCTCTTCATAGGGAAGCGCCTCGGTCTCGAACACTTGGGCAATGCCCTGCCGGCCCTCGACCTCGACCAGGAGGGTGCGCCGCCCCTCGGTGGCCAGGGCGAGGGCGAGGGCGGCGGCGACCGTGGTCTTTCCGGTACCGCCCTTGCCGCTGACGACATGGAGCCTGCTCACGCCATGGAGCCTAACCAGTCCGCCTCCCGGCTACGCACGAGACGCCGGGCCTGTCGCGTATGCCTCGGTCGGCGGCGTGCTCACGGGCCCCTGGAGACGCGTGCGGGGGCGCCGCGGACGCGCGTCCTCGGCCACCCTGTACAGGCATTACGCTCGCCCCATGACGAAGTGGGAATACGCGACCGTGCCGCTGCTGGTGCACGCGACGAAGCAGATTCTGGACACCTGGGGCGAGGACGGCTGGGAGCTGGTCCAGGTCGTGCCCGGCCCGAACAACCCCGAGCAGCTGGTTGCCTACCTGAAGCGGGAGAAGCAGGCATGAGCCAGGTCGAGGACAAGATCGAGTCGCTCGGCCTGAAGCTCCCCGCCCTCGTGCCGCCGCTGGCCGCATACCAGCCGGCCGTGCGTACCGGGAACTACGTGTACACCTCCGGTCAGCTGCCGATGGTGGACGGCTCGCTGCCGGCCACCGGCAAGGTCGGCGCCGAGGTCGGTGCCGACCAGGCCAAGGAGCTGGCCGCCGTCTGCGCGCTGAACGCGCTGGCCGCCGTGAAATCCGTGACCGGCGACCTGGACAAGATCGTCCGGGTCGTGAAGGTCGTCGGCTTCGTGGCCTCCGCACCGGACTTCACCGGGCAGCCCGGTGTCATCAACGGTGCGAGCGAGCTGCTCGGCGAGATCCTCGGCGACAAGGGCGTGCACGCCCGCTCCGCCGTGGGCGTGGCCGTGCTGCCGGTCGACGCGCCGGTCGAGGTCGAGATCCAGGTCGAGATCGCGGACTGAGCGACCGGCCGGACGGCATTCTCCGAGGGGCGGTACGGCCCGCGGCACAAGCTGCGGATCCGTACCGCCCCTCGCGTCTGCGGAGCCGTACCGCCCCTCGGTCTTGGGGCTGCTGCTCCCTCGCCCCTGAGGCCCTTCGCGCCCGCCGGCTCTCGTGTCCGCCGTCCCTCGGGCCTTCGGGGCCGGTGCTCGCCGCCCCCTCGTGTGCCCCTGCGCGCGGCCTCTCCGAGGGGCGTCCGGGGGGCCGGGGCGCCCCCTCGAACATCCGCGCGTGAACGCATAGCATCCGGCCATGTCGACGACGACCAATGGCCAGTGGTACCCGCCCGAGTGGCCGGACCGGATCCGGGCGCTCGCCAGTGGGGAGCTGACGCCGGTCACGCCCCGTAGAGCGGCGACCGTCATGCTCCTGCGCGACTCCGGCCAGGGACCGGCCGTCCACATGCTGCGCCGGCGCGCCTCCATGGCCTTCGCGGCCGGCGCGTACGCGTACCCGGGCGGCTCGGTCGACCCGCGGGACGAGCGGCCGGTCGCCTGGGCCGGGCCCTCGCGCGCCGAGTGGGCCGCCCGGCTGGGCGTCGAGGAGGCCGTGGCGCAGGCGGTGGTCTGCGCGGCTGTCCGCGAGACCTTCGAGGAGGCGGGCGTGCTGCTCGCCGGGCCGTCGGCCGGCACGGTCGTCGCCGACACCACCGGGGACGACTGGGAGGCCGACCGTGCCGCCCTGGTGGCCCGTGAGCTGTCGTTCGCCGACTTCCTGGAGCGCCGGGGCCTGGCGCTGCGAAGCGACCTGCTGGGGGCCTGGGCGCGCTGGATCACCCCCGAGTTCGAGCCGCGGCGCTACGACACGTGGTTCTTCGTGGCCGCCCTCCCCGAGGGCCAGCGCACGCGCAACGCGTCCACGGAGGCCGACCGTACGGGGTGGACCCGGCCCGCCGAGGCGGCGGCCGGCTACGACCGCGGCGAGCTGCTGATGATGCCGCCGACCATCGCCACGCTGCGCACCCTTGCGCCGTACGGCACCGCCGCCGACGCGCTCGCCGCGGCGGCCCGGCAGGACCTCACCCCCGTACTGGCGCGCGCCGAGCTCGTCGAGGGGGAGATCGTGCTCAGCTGGCCGGGCCACGAAGAGTTCACCAAACACATCCCCTCGGGCGCGGCGGCCGGCCACGACGGCACCGCGTCCGGCTCCCCCGAAGGGCCTGCCGCATGACCGACGCAGCCGCACTTCCCGGCCAGCCGCGCGGCGGTGTCCTCTCCGGCGCCGCGACCGCACGCGCGTACTGCGTACTGGCGCCGAACCCGTCCGCGATGACCCTGGACGGCACCAACACCTGGATCGTCGCCGAGCCGGACTCCGACCGCGCCGTGGTCATCGACCCGGGGCCGCTGGACGAGAGCCACCTGAAGACGGTCCTCGACACCGTCGAGCGGGCCGGCCGGCGCGTCGCGCTCACCCTGCTCACCCACGGGCACCCCGACCACGCCGAGGGCGCCGCCCGCTTCGCCGAGCTGACCCGTACGCCGGTACGGGCCCTGGACCCCGCGCTGCGCCTCGGGGACGAGGGCCTGGCCGCCGGGGACGTGATCACGACGGGAGGCCTGGAGCTGCGCGTCGTGCCCACTCCGGGGCACACCGCCGACTCGCTCTCGTTCCACCTGCCGGCCGACGCGGCCGTGCTGACCGGGGACACGATCCTCGGGCGCGGTACGACGGTGGTGGCGCACCCGGACGGTCGGCTCGGCGACTACCTGGACTCGCTGCGGCTGCTGCGCTCCCTGACGGTCGACGACGGCGTGACCACGGTCCTGCCGGGCCACGGGCCGGTGCTGAACGATGCGCAGGGCGCCGTGGAGTTCTACCTCGCGCACCGGGCCAAGCGGCTCGCCCAAGTGGAGACGGCAGTCGAGGCAGGTCACCGTACGGCCGCCGACGTCGTCGCCCACGTGTACGCCGACGTCGACCGTTCCCTGTGGCCGGCGGCGGAGCTGTCCGTGCGGGCGCAGCTGGACTACCTGGGGGAGCACGGGCTGGTCTAGCCGAAGAACGGCCCGTCCGGCGTTGAGCGCCCCGGGGGGCGGGGGCGAAGCCCCCGCGCGAAAAGGCCCCGCACGGATGCGGGGCCTTTCGGTACGCGCGCTGACGCGCAGTGGTCAGCGCGACCGCTTCGCGAGGCGCTCGACGTCCAGGAGGATCACCGCGCGGGCCTCCAGACGCAGCCAGCCGCGGCCGGCGAAGTCCGCGAGCGCCTTGTTGACCGTCTCACGGGAGGCGCCGACCAGCTGGGCCAGCTCTTCCTGGGTGAGGTCGTGGACGACGTGGATGCCTTCCTCGGACTGCACGCCGAAGCGGCGCGAGAGGTCCAGGAGGGCACGCGCCACACGACCGGGCACGTCCGAGAAGACCAGGTCGGACATCTGGTCGTTGGTCTTGCGCAGCCGGCGGGCGACGGCGCGCAGCAGGGCCGTGGCCACCTCCGGGCGGGCGTTCAGCCAGGGCTGGAGGTCGCCGTGTCCCAGACCCAGCAGCTTCACCTCGGTGAGCGCGGTGCCCGTGGCCGTGCGCGGGCCCGGGTCGAAGAGGGACAGCTCACCGATCAGCTCACCCGGGCCGAGGACGGCGAGCATGTTCTCGCGGCCATCGGGGGAGGTGCGGTGCAGCTTCACCTTGCCGTCGGTGACCACGTACAGGCGGTCGCCCGGGTCCCCTTCGTGGAACAGGGCGTCACCACGGGCAAGCGTGACCTCGGTCATCGAGGCACGCAGCTCAGCAGCCTGCTCGTCATCGAGCGCCGCGAAGAGCGGTGCGCGCCGCAGAACGTCGTCCACGAGTTCTCTCCTTGTCGACATGCTCCGGGTGACGTAGGTCCCCATCATGCCGGAATGCAAAACAGTGCGATCAATCACAAGGATGCAGGACAGGTGTCCGCCGCCATAAGGCAGGGGGCCGATTGGGGGCGCGATTCCTGGCGATCGGGCCGGATGTCGGTGGGTGGCCGTAGTCTGGCCGAGTGTCCAATACGCCGGTGAGAGCACAGGACAAGGGGGCCGGACGAGTGAGCGCAGGCCGCGATTCTGCTGTGGGCGAACATGCGGGCGCGAATGCCGCGAAGCCCTCGAAAGCGGACTCGGAGCTGGTGGGGTCCGTTACCGCCAAAAGGGCTCCTGCGGCGGAGAAGGCCGGGGTGACGGAGGTGTCGGACGCCTCCGCGCCAACCACCGCCGACCCGGATTCGGGCAGGGCACGCACTCGTAGGAAACCGGCCACCACGAGGCAGCCGGAGGCGACCGCGGAGAAGAGCACGGTGACGGCGAAGAAGAGCACGTCAGAGGCGAAGAAGACCGATCGGGCCGGGCAGCGGACGGCTGCGGCGGCGAAGAAGTCGGCCGCCCCCGGGAAGGCCGCCGGAACCGCCTCCGAAAAGACCGCGAACGCGAAAAAAACCGCCGCGGCGGAGAAGACCGCGGCCGGGAAAAGCGCGGCCAAGAAGACCACGGCGAAGAAGAACGCCGCAGTGAAGAAGACTGCAGCGGCGAAGAAGACCGCGGCGGACAAGAGCACGGCGAAGAAGACCGCAGCGAAAAAGACCGCGGCACCCGAGACGCCCGCCGTCCGCAAGGCCGAGTCCCGCGTCGCCCTGGTCCGCCGGGCCCGCCGGATGAACCGCGAGCTCGCCGAGGTCTATCCGTACGCCCACCCCGAGCTGGACTTCCGCAACCCCTTCGAGCTGCTGGTCGCCACCGTCCTGTCGGCGCAGACCACCGACCTGCGGGTCAACCAGACCACCCCGGCCCTCTTCGCCGCGTATCCGACGCCCGAGGACATGGCCGCCGCCGACCCCGAGGCGCTGGAGGAGCTGATCCGCCCGACCGGCTTCTTCCGGGCGAAGGCGAAGTCCCTGCTCGGCCTGTCGGCCGCGCTGCGCGACCGGTTCGGCGGCGAGGTCCCCGGCCGGCTGGAGGACCTGGTCACGCTGCCCGGCGTGGGCCGCAAGACCGCCAATGTGGTGCTCGGCAACGCCTTCGGCGTCCCGGGCCTCACCGTCGACACGCACTTCGGGCGGCTGGTCCGCCGCTTCGGGTGGACCACGCAGCAGGACCCGGAGAAGGTCGAGGCGGAGATCGCCGAGATCTTCCCCAAGAGCGAGTGGACGATGCTCTCGCACCGCCTGATCTTCCACGGCCGCCGCGTCTGCCACTCCCGCAAGCCCGCCTGCGGGGCCTGCCCCGTCGCTCCGCTGTGCCCCTCGTACGGCGAGGGCGAGACTGACCCGGAGAAGGCGAAGAAGCTGCTCAAGTACGAGATGGGCGGCAAGCCGGGGCAGCGCCTGCGGCCCCCGGCCGACTTCCCCGGCGAGCCCGCGCCGCCCCTGGCGGCCCGCGTGACGGCCGGATGACGGAGGGCGGCCCCGGAGCCGGGACGTCGTGACCATCGCAGCGAGGGCCTGAGGGGGCGCGTATGACGAGAGCACAGGAGACGGCACGAGGGGCGTACGACCAGGACGCCCACGGACGGTGGACGGACGGGCGGACGGTGTACGGACAGCAGGCGGCCGGCGCGGGGGCGGCCGCCGGGGACGTACGCGTCACGACCGAGGGGCTGCCGGCGTGGCTGCGCCCGGTGGCCGACGCGGCGGCGACGGTCAAGCCGCATCAGCTGAGCCGCTTCCTGCCGCCCGCGACCGGCGGCCGGCAGTCCGCCGTGCTGATCCTCTTCGGTGAGGGCACCCGCGGTCCCGAGCTGCTCCTCATGGAGCGCGCCGGGACCCTGCGCTCGCACGCGGGCCAGCCTTCCTTCCCGGGCGGCTCGCTGGACCCGGAGGACGGCGACCCGGACGGCGACGGCCCGCTGCACGCGGCGCTGCGCGAGGCCCGGGAGGAGACCGGCCTGGACCCGGCCGGTGTGCAGCTCTTCGGTGTGCTGCCCCGGCTCTACATCCCGGTGAGCGGCTTCGTGGTGACGCCGGTGCTCGGCTGGTGGCACGAGCCCAGCCCGGTCGGCGCGGTCGACCAGGCGGAGACGGCCCGGGTGTTCACGGTTCCCGTGGCCGATCTCACGGACCCCGCGCACCGCGTGACGACCCGCCATCCGAGTGGCCACGTCGGCCCGGCCTTCACGGTCGAAGGGGCTCTGGTCTGGGGTTTCACCGCCGGTCTCATCGATCGGATCCTGCATTACGCGGGGTGGGAAGTGCCCTGGGACCGGGACAAGCAGGTCCCGCTCGACTGGCGCTCGTGAGACGGTGGCGGGCGTGAACGTCCTGGACATCCTGCTGTTGGTCGCCGCCGTGTGGTTCGCCGTCGTCGGTTATCGCCAAGGTTTCGTCGTCGGCATCCTGTCCGTGATCGGGTTCCTCGGCGGCGGACTGATCGCGGTCTACCTGCTGCCCGTGATCTGGAACGAAGTGACCGAGGACGCCACACCGGGCTCCTTCGCCGCCATCGCGGCGGTCGCCATCGTCATCGTGTGCGCCTCCGTGGGTCAGGCGCTCACCACGCATCTGGGCAACAAGCTCCGGAGATACATCACCTGGTCACCGGCGCGCGCCCTGGACGCCACGGGCGGCGCGCTGGTGAACGTCGTGGCGATGCTGCTGGTGGCCTGGCTGATCGGCTCGGCCCTCGCGGGCACGTCCCTGCCGACGCTGGGCAAGGAGGTACGCAACTCCAAGGTGCTGCTCGGCGTCTCCCGGGTGATTCCGGCACAGGCCGACATCTGGTTCGCCGACTTCTCCTCCGTCCTCGCGCAGAACGGCTTCCCGCAGGTCTTCACGCCGTTCTCCAACGAGCCGATCCAGGAGGTCGAGCCGCCCGACCCGGCGCTGGCCGGCAGCCCGGTCGCGGCCCGCGCCAAGCAGAGCATCGTGAAGGTCGTCGGCACGGCCACCGGCTGCGCCAAGGTCCTCGAAGGCAGCGGCTTCGTGTTCGCCCCGCACCGCGTCATGACCAACGCGCACGTCGTGGGCGGCGTGACCGAGCCGACCGTACAGATCGGCGGCGAGGGGCAGCGGTACGACGCGAAGGTCGTGCTCTACGACTGGCGGCGCGACATCGCCGTACTGGACGTCCCCGACCTGCGGGCGCCCGCGCTGCGCTTCACCGGCCAGGACGCGCGGAGCGGCAACAGCGCCATCGTCGCGGGCTTCCCCGAGAACGGCGGCTACGACGTCCGCTCGGCCCGTGTCCGCGGCCGCATCCAGGCCAACGGCCCGGACATCTACCACCGCGACACGGTCGCCCGCGATGTGTACTCCCTGTACGCCACGGTCCGGCAGGGCAACTCCGGCGGCCCGCTGCTCACCCCGGACGGCAGGGTCTACGGCGTGGTCTTCGCCAAGTCCCTCGACGACAACAGCACGGGGTACGCCCTGACGGCCGACGAGGTCCGCACCGACATCGAGCGGGGGCGTACGGCCCAGCAACCGGTCGACAGCCAGGGCTGTGCGATGTGAGAAGGGGCCCGGGGCGGCCGCTGCCGCTTCGGGGAGCCCGTACGGGCCGTCCGGAGCGTCCGCCGTCCGCGAGCCCGTCCAGCGGGCTCCTGGCGGCGTGACCCCGGCCGTCCGGGGTCAGCTCCGCGGGTGGCGGAGCCGCGCGGTCATCCAGCGCGCACGGCGGCGCAGGATGCGCGGAATGCCGAGTGGATCGGCGAGCTCATGAGGTCCGCCCGCCCGGAGGTCCGGGGCGCTCCTCTCCTTGGTGCCCAGCGCAGCGGCGTTGCTGCGGCGGTTGCGTGCCACGTCACGGTAGTCGTGCGTCCAGCCCATACCCTCGTCTCTGCCCGTGCCCCGCGGTCCGTAATCGCACCGGTGTCGGTCAATTGGCGTATGCGCCAGGCAAGTGGCTGTTCGTCAGACGAGCGTTCGTATCCGTTCGGCGGGGCGTCACTTCCGTCACCGGAACCCCGCTGACGAGGGCGTCCGCGGGGTCACCTGTCCGGCTCGGGATCCTTCAGCCAGTTGATGAGCTCGGTGGTGAAGCCGACCGGATCCTCCTCGTGGGGGAAGTGCCCCAGGCCGTCGAAGAGCCGCCAGCGGTAGGGCGCCTCGACGTACTCACCGGAGCCGGCCGCGCTGCGGGTACGCATCACCGGGTCGAGCGAACCGTGCAGGTGCAGCGTCGGCACCCGTACCGGCCACTTCATCCGGCGGTTGAACTGGATCCCGTCCGGTCGCGCCATCGACCGCACCATCCAGCGGTAGGGCTCGATCGAGCAGTGCGCCGTGGACGGGATGGTCATCGCCCGCCGGTACGCCTCGACGGCCTCGTCCTCGGGCAGCCGCGGCCCGGACCAGTCCCGGATCAGCCGTCCGACCAGCGCCGCGTCGTCCGCCACCAGGGCCCGCTCGGGCAGCCACGGCCGCTGGAAGTTCCAGATGTGCGAGGAGCGGCGGCTCTGCTTGACGTCGGCGAGCATGGCAGAGCGCCAGCGCCGCGGGTGCGGCATCGAGGACACCACGAGCCGCCGTACGAGCTTCGGCCGCATCACCGCGGCCGTCCAGGCCAGGTAGCCGCCCAGGTCGTGCCCGACGAGCGCGGCGTCCGGCTCGCCCAGCGAACGCACCACGCCGGTGATGTCCAGCGCGAGGTTGGCCGGGTCGTAGCCGCGGGGCGTGCGGTCGCTGCCGCCCACGCCCCGCAGATCCATCGCCACCGCCCGGAAGCCGGCCTCGGCGAGCGCGGGCAGCTGGTACCGCCAGGTCCACCAGAACTGCGGGAAGCCGTGCAGCAGCAGTACCAGCGGCCCGTCGCCCATCTCGGCGATGTGGAAACGCGCGCCATTGGCCGCGACGTCCCGGTGGGTCACCTCCTGGCCGCCGGGCAGGTCGAGCCGTACGACCGAGGCGGGCGAGGGAGCCGGCGAGGATTCGGAAGCCGTCATACGGCCGAGCGTGTCACACTCTCGACCGCCGGGTGCTCCTCCACGGCCGGGCGCGGGTGCGGCTTGACGTTCCCCAGCACGGCCGCGGTCTGCTTGGCCGACGCGACGGTCTTCTGGGGGCCCTTGCCCGCCTTGGCCTTCTTGAAGAACACCAGGGCGATCAGGCCCAGCAATCCGGCGACCAGCACGTTGGCCGCGAAGGAGAGCAGGAAGCAGACCGAGAGGTGCCAGCCGCTCCAGGCCTGGATGCCGTAGGCCAGCGCGAAGCTGAGCATCGGGAGCGAGAACAGCAGCACGATCGCCGCCGCCCCGCCCGCCAGTCCGCCGACGCCGGCCCGCTTCACATCGTTCCGCAGCTCGGCCTTGGCCAGCGCGATCTCGTCGTGGACCAGCGCGGACACTTCGGTGGTGGCGTGGGCCACGAGCTGCCCGAGGCTGCGGTCCCCGCCGTGGTCCGTGCCGTCGCCTGCTGTGCTCATCGACTGCTCCCGTTCTCTGTCTCCCGGTGATTACTCCTCAGATCATGCCGGACCATCCTGCCCGGAGTCGGAGGCGGCGGCCACCTCGGCCCGTCGTCGGTGTTCGGCCGCCTTCGCTTCGAGGAGCGCGGCCATCCGGAGGTGGTAGTCGGGGGTGCCCTCTTCGTAGATGTCCGGGATGCCGTCCAGGTCCTCGTCGCGGTTCTCTTCCTCGTACAGGCGCCGGTACTTGGCGTTGCGGATCTTCAGCAGCACGGTGGCCAGCACGGCGGCGGTCAGGGACCCGACCAGCACGGCGGCCTTGATCTCGTCGGCGAGCGCCGGGTCCGAGGAGAACGCCAGCTCGCCGATGAGCAGGGAGACCGTGAAGCCGATGCCGGCCAGCGCCGACACGGCGAAGACGTCCGGCCACTTCAGCTCGGGGCTGAGCGAGGCCTTGGTCAGCCGGGTGGTCAGCCAGGTCCCGCCGAAGATGCCGAGCGACTTGCCGAGGACCAGGCCGAGCACCACGCCGAGCGTCTCCGGCTTGGTGAAGACGTCGTGCAGCGCGCCGCCGGAGACGGACACGCCGGCCGAGAAGAGGGCGAAGAGCGGGACCGCGAGACCGGCTGAGAGGGGGCGTACGAGGTGCTCGATGCGCTCGCCGGGGGAGTGCGACTCGCCCTCGCGCCGGTGGCAGCGGAGCATCAGACCCATGGCCACGCCCGCGATGGTCGCGTGTACGCCGCTGTTGTACATCAGGCCCCAGATGACCAGCGCGAGCGGCACGTACACGTACCAGCCGCGCACCCCCTTGCGCAGCAGTACGTAGAACACCACCAGTCCGGCCGCCGCGCCGCCGAGCGCCCAGAAGTTGATCGTCGAGGTGAAGAAGACCGCGATGATCAAAATCGCGAACAGGTCGTCGACGACGGCCAGGGTCAGCAGGAACGCGCGGAGCGCCGAGGGCAGGGACGTACCGATGACGGCCAGCACCGCCAGCGCGAAGGCGATGTCCGTCGCGGTGGGCACCGCCCAGCCGTCCAGCGAGCCGCCGCCCGTCGTGCTGACCACGGTGTAGACGATCGCGGGCATGGCCATGCCGCACAGCGCCGCGACGACCGGCAGCGCCGCGGCCTTGGGGTCGCGCAGCTCGCCCGCGACCAGCTCGCGCTTGAGTTCGATGCCGGCCACGAAGAAGAAGACCGCCAGCAGGCCGTCGGCCGCCCAGTGCTGGACGGAGAGGTCCAGGCCGAGGGAGGCCGGGCCGAGGTGGAAGCCGCGCACCGCTTCATAGCTGTCGCCGAGCGGGGTGTTGGCCCAGACGAGCGCGATCACCGCGGCGGCCAGCAGCAGGACGCCGCCCACGGTCTCCGTACGGAGGAGATCCGTGAGGTGGTTCCGCTCGGGCAGGGACATCCGTCCGAAGAGGACGGAGCGGCGGGGAGCGGGCGAGTTCACGCGGTGACCTCCGGGTGACGGCAGCTGAGCATGGCTGTGCAGTTGCCGACCAGACTTCCCGGCGCACCCTGAGTGTTTCGCGTATTTCTTGACGCGTTCTTCACTGTACCCGGGTGGCGCACAGACGATCCAGCGATCTTCGGACGTGCATACATACAGGGATATAGGCGTGCTTTACGGGTGGCTTGTGAGCCGTGCGCGCTGCGAGGGGGGAGCGCGCCGCGGGGCGGCCGGTCGCTGCCGAGCGCGGGCCCGCGCTCGCAGAGGGGCGCCCCGCCGGCGTACGGCGGGGCGCCCCTCTGAGGTGCGTACCGGTCAGTCCTCGCTCGGCGCGCTCGTCAGCTGGGACTGGATCAGCCCCATGACCGAGGAGTCTGTAAGTGTCGAAACGTCGCCCATGTCACGGTTCTCGGCGACATCGCGCAGCAGCCGGCGCATGATCTTGCCGGAGCGGGTCTTGGGCAGCTCCTGGACCGGCAGGATGCGCTTGGGCTTGGCGATCGGGCCCAGGCTCTGCGCGACATGCGCCCGCAGCTCGTTGACCAGCTCCTCGTCCTGCTCGACGCCGCCGCGCAGGATCACGAAGGCGCAGATGGACTGGGTGGTCTGCGGGTCGGTGGCGCCGACGACGGCGGCCTCGGCCACCTTCGGGTGCGAGACCAGCGCGGACTCGACCTCGGTGGTGGAGATGTTGTGGCCGGAGACGAGCATGACGTCGTCCACCCGGCCCAGCAGCCAGATGTCGCCGTCGTCGTCCCGCTTCGCGCCGTCGCCCGCGAAGTACTTGCCCTCGAAGCGGGACCAGTACGTGTCGAGGTAGCGCTGGTCGTCGCCCCAGATGGTGCGCAGCATGGACGGCCAGGGCTCGGTCAGGACGAGGTAGCCGCCGGCGCCGTCGGGCACCTCGTTGGCGTCGTCGTCGACCACGGTTGCGGAGATGCCGGGCAGCGGCACCTGCGCGGAGCCGGGCTTCGTCGCCGTGACGCCGGGCAGCGGGCTGAGCATGATGCCGCCGGTCTCGGTCTGCCACCAGGTGTCCACGACCGGGGTCCGGTCGGCACCGATGTTCTTGCGGTACCAGACCCAGGCCTCGGGGTTGATCGGCTCGCCCACCGAACCCAGCACGCGCAGGCTCGACAGGTCGAACTTGGCGGGGATGTCGTCGCCCCACTTCATGCAGGCGCGGATCGCGGTCGGCGCGGTGTAGAGGATCGTGACGCCGTACTTCTGGACGATCTCCCACCAGCGGCCCTGGTGCGGGGTGTCGGGCGTGCCTTCGTAGAGCACCTCGGTCGCGCCGTTGGAGAGCGGGCCGTAGGTGATGTACGAGTGGCCGGTCACCCAGCCGACGTCCGCGGTGCACCAGTAGACGTCGGTCTCCGGCTTGAGGTCGAAGACCGCGTGGTGGGTGTACGAGACCTGGGTGAGGTAGCCGCCCGTGGTGTGCAGGATGCCCTTGGGCTTACCCGTCGTGCCCGAGGTGTACAGGATGAACAGCGGGTGCTCGGCATCGAAGGCCTGCGGGGTGTGCTGGTCGCTCTGCTGCTCGACCAGCTCGTGCCACCAGACGTCGCGGCCCTCCATCCAGGCGGTGTCCTGGCCGGTGCGGCGGACCACGAGGACGTTGCGCACGTTCTCCGTGCCGGGCTTGGTCAGCGCCTCGTCGACGGCGGGCTTGAGCGCGGAGGGCTTGCCGCGGCGGTAGCCGCCGTCGGCGGTGATCACGACGCGGGCGTCCGCGTCGTTGATGCGGGTGGCCAGCGCGTCGGCCGAGAAGCCGCCGAAGACCACCGAATGGGGCGCACCCAGACGGGCGCACGCCAGCATGGCGATGACCGTTTCCGGGATCATCGGCAGGTAGATCGCGACCCGGTCGCCGGCCGCGACGCCCAGCGACGTCAGCGCGTTGGCGGCCTTGGAGACCTCGCGCTGCAGCTCGGCGTAGGTGATCGAGCGGGTGTCGCCGGGCTCGCCCTCGAAGTGGATCGCCACCCGGTCGCCGTTGCCCGCCTCGACGTGCCGGTCGACGCAGTTGTACGCGACGTTGAGCTTGCCGTCGGCGAACCACTTGGCGAAGGGCGCGTTCGTCCAGTCCAGCGTCTGGGTGGGCTCGGTGGCCCAGGTCAGACGCTTCGCCTGCTCGGCCCAGAAGCCCAGCCGGTCCGCCGCGGCCTGCTCGTACGCCGCGGCCTTGACGTTGGCGTTCGCGGCCAGGTCAGCGGGCGGAGCGAACCGCCGCTCCTCCTTCATCAGGTTGGCCAGGCTCTCGTTGCTCACGGCATCTCCCAGTCTCAGGGCGTCCGGTGTGTCCCGAGCCTTAGCTCATCAGCCGATGGGGCGCTCTGACAAGGGCTGTTGATAAAAATTGGTGTAGACCTTTTGGCGTTCTTGGGGGCCGGCGGGTGAATCCGGCGCGGTCCGCGCGGGACGAGACCGCCGCAGGTCACGGCGGTCCGCCCGGCGCTCGGAGCCTTCGGACGCTACGCGTTGACCGGTGTCGCCTCAGGGCGCACGGCCGAGAACCGGTCGGAGCCGTGCTCCAGGACGTACGCCTGCGCCTCACCCACGTGGAAGTACATGCCGTACAGGGCCAGCGAACCCTCGGCCACGCGGCGCGCCACGCACTGATGCGACATCAGGTGGTCGAGCTGCTGCATGACGTTGACGAGCGCCAGCCGCTCCAGATCGTCGGCGACCGGCCGTTCCGCCAGCCGGACGGTCGCGCCTTCCGGCCGCTCCATCCGGTCCAGGCTCGGGTGACCGTGGCGCAGCCAGCGCGCGAGCGGGGTCTGCGCCCCGGGCTCATTGCGGTGGGAGTTGAGCAGCGCCTGCATCGCACCGCAGCCCGAATGCCCGCACACGGTGATCGAGCCGACCTTCAGTACTTCGACGGCGTACTCGATGGCGGCGCCCACGGAGTCGCAGGCGGCCTCCGTGCCCGGCGGCGGCATCAGATTGCCGATGTTGCGCACCGTGAAGAGGTCGCCCGGCCCGCTCGACGTGATCATGCTCGTGACGAGGCGGGAGTCGGCACACGTAAGGAAGAGGTTGGTGGGGCGCTGTCCCTCTCGGGCGAGCCGTGCCAGCTCCTCCCGGACGAGCGGAGCGGTGTTCCGCTGGAAGGCGCTGACCCCGCCGAGCAGCTGGCCGCCACCCAGGAGCTGGGCCTCGTCCGTACCGGTGGGCGGCGCGGGACGGGTGCAGTGGTGGTTGCGCCACGGTGTCCAGGGGCGGCAGGCGTGCGTGCCGCCCGGCTCGCCGATCGGCCGGCCGCCGCGCCCGCCCACGGTGACCTCGCCGCCGCGCGCCCGGTGCGCACTCGACCAGGACCGCAGCGCTTCGTAGGCGGCGTGGTCCATGAACGAGCCGTGCAGCTCGATGACCGCGTGGGCCTCCGCGGGTACCTGGGCCAGCGCCCGGGTCAGCCGCGGTACGGCCAGGAACGTCAACTGGCCGGTGACGCGCACCCGGTGCTGCGGGCCGTCCTCGATGACCGAGACCCGGGTGTGGGTGAGCCGGTGCATCGCCAGGAAGACGGCGACCGCGATACCCAGGCCCACGCCCTGCAGCACTCCGAAGACCACCACGCCGCCCAGCGTGACGGCGTAGACGGGGAACTCGCGGTGCCGCTGCACGTGCCGGATGTGCGCGAAGCTCACCATCCGTACGCCCACGAGCATCACCAGCGCGGCGAGCGCGGCCAGCGGGATCAGCTCCAGCGCCCCGGCGAGCAGCCCGGAGCAGAGCACCACCCACACGCCGTGCAGCACCGTCGACGCGCGGCCCGTCGCGCCGGCCTTCACGTTCGCCGAGCCGCGCATGGCGCCGCCGGCGATCGGCAGGCCGCACAGCATTCCGGAGACCACGTTCGAGACGCCCTGACCGGCCAGCTCACGGTCCAGGTGGGTGCCTCCGGAGCGGGTGCCGGGCTGTTCGGCGGCCAGCTTGTCGACCGCGACGGCCGACAGCAGCGACTCCATGCTCGCCACCAGCGTGACCGTCAGCACGGCAGCGATCAGGCCGAGCAGCGGCGTGTCCGGGAGGGTGGGCAGTGTCGGCGCGTCCCACGAGGGCAGCTCGACCCGCGGCACTTCGAAGCCCGCGCTCAGGGCGGTGGCCACGGCGACGGCGGGCAGCGGCGCGGGAACCTTGCGCAGCGCGTGGCCCACCCGCCCGGGCAGTCGGGGCCAGCCGACCAGGAGGGCGACGGTGAGCGCGGCGATCACCACGGAGGCGCCGTGCAGGCCCGCCAGCTGGCCCGGCAGCTCCGCGATGTTGGTCAGCGAGGAGCTGTGGGCGTCGCCGCCGAGCATCACGTGCAGCTGACCGAGCGCGATGGTCACACCGATGCCGGCGAGCATGCCGTGCACGATGGCGGGGCTGATCGCGAGCGCCGCGCGGGCCACCCGGAGCGCGCCCAGGAGGAGCTGCGCGAGTCCGGCCAGCACGGTGATGGCGCAGGTGGTCCGCCAGCCGTACCGCTGCACGAGGTCGGCGGTGACGACCAGGAGGCCGGTGGCGGCGCCGCTGACCTGGAGCGGGGCGCCGCCGAGCAGGCCCGCCACGAGGCCGCCGACGGCCGCGGCGATGAGGCCGGCCTGGGGCGGCGCGCCGATGGCCAGCGCGATGCCCAGCGAGAGGGGAATGGCGATCAGGAAGATGACGAAGGAAGCGCCCAGATCGCGGCGCCAGTCCTCGCCCGAGGAGCGGCGGAGCGACCGGAACGGTCCCCCGGAGCCCTGCTGTCTGTCGTGGTCCTGCTGCTCGGTACGCGGGTCCTGGGACCCTGGCGTGGCCGGCTCGGATGCGTAAGGCTGCGGCATTCCCGTCTCCTCCGGGGCGACGCGGCCGCGCTCGGGGCGCGGTCGTGGGCGGCGGTGTACTGCGGGGCTGAGCCGGCCGGGATGCGTCGCGGTGAGTGACGGTCCGGTGACTCTTCGGCTTCGGTAAAGAGATCGTAATGTCGTGTCAGGGTCTCCATGAAGCCGTGACAGGCAAACGGGCCGATTGTTCCGCCTATCAGGTGAACGTCCGCGCCGGCTGTCGGCGTGTGCGTTGCCGCGCGACCGGGGCGCGGTCGGCCGGGGGCCGCACTGCCGTGGCGGTCGGCGGGGGCCGCGGGTCCGCCGCTGAAGGTGTACCGGAGGGGTTCTGCCGGTCGGCGGCGCCCCGGTGGGCCGGGATCCGGGGCGAGCCGCCGTACGGCCGTCAGGCGGGCTGTGGCGCGGCCGTGGCCGGTGCTTCGGAGAGTACGAAGCCGGGGTCGACCTGGTCCGTCAGATCGGCTCCGGTCTTCCCGTTGCCCCAGCTCTCGGCGTTCTTCAGATGGAAGTGCACCATCTGCCGGGTGTAGCGCTCCCAGTCGCGCCCCGCGTACGCGGCGTCGGCTGTGGTGTGCAGCGTGCGCAGCGCCTCCTGGTTGGCGCCCTCCAGCTCCACGAACGGCGCCGGCCGGCCCTTCTCCATGGCGCGGACCCAGTCGGACTGGCCGAACGTCACCAGCAGGTCGTCGCCGACCTGGTCGCGCAGGAAGGCGAGGTCGTCCGGGCCCTGCACCTTGTTGCCGACGACCTTCAGCCGTACCCCGAAGTCCCGCGCGTACTCCTTGTACTGGCGGTACACCGCGATGCCCTTACGGGTCGGCTCGGCCACCAGGAAGGTGACATCGAAGCGGGTGAACATGCCCGAGGCGAACGAGTCCGAGCCCGCCGTCATGTCGACGACCACGTACTCCTCGCGGCCGTCCACGAGGTGGTTCAGGCACAGCTCCACCGCGCCGACCTTGGAGTGGTAGCAGGCCACCCCGAGGTCGGACTCGGTGAACGGGCCGGTGGCCATCAGCCGGACCGCATGGCCGTCGAGGCGCACGTCCCGGGCGCAGGCGGCGTACACGGGGTTGTCCTCGACGACCCGCAGCAGCCGGGAGCCGGCGCCCGGCGGTGTGGTCTTGATCATCGTGTCGGCGGACGCGATGCGCGGATTGGTGCCGCGCAAGTAGTCCTTGATGAGCGGGAGATGGGCGCCCATCGCGGGGAGCGCGGCGGCCTGGCTCTCGTCCAGGCCGAGCGCGGCCCCCAGGTGCTGGTTGATGTCGGCGTCCACCGCGATCACGGGGGTGTCGGTGGCGGCGAGGTGGCGGATGAACAGCGAGGACAGCGTGGTCTTGCCACTTCCGCCCTTGCCTACGAAAGCGATCTTCATGTTCACGAAGGGTAATTGCGGCATTGCCTTGCGTGATGGGTTTACGTGAAGAAGACCACTCCAACGAGGGGTCCGGCCTTGCGGTGCGTAGGGTCGTCCTCATGAGTACGACAGCCGACCCGCTCGCGACCCTTGCCTCGCTCCCCGGTGTCGCCGACAGCGTGGACTCCGTACGCAAGAGCATCGACCGGGTCTACGGGCACCGGATCATGCGTCGTCGCAGCAACGAGGTCACCGGTGAGGCCGCGCTGCGCAGCGCGCGCGGTTCGGCGGCTCTGTCCGGTGCCGACTGGGCGCTGGAAGAGGTCCGCAGGCGCACGGACTTCAGTGGCGACGAGGAGGCGCGCACCGTGGGCGCGGCGCTGCGGCTGTCGGCCGAGGCGGGGCAGCTCCTGAGTGTGTGGCGGCAGTCGCCCCTCCGGGTGCTGGCGCGGCTGCACCTGGTGGCGGCGGGCGGCGACGCGCCCGATGAGAGCGTGGGCCGGCCACGGCTGGCCGGTGAGGCCGTGGACGAGCCGCTGATCGAGCTGGAGCTGCCGGACGCCGACGAGGTGGCCGGGCGGCTGGACGGGCTGGCGCGGCTGCTGCTCTCGGGGACGCAGGCCCCGGCCCTGGTCACGGCCGCCGTGGTGCACGGTGAGCTGCTCGCGCTGCGGCCCTTCGGGTCCTGCAACGGCCTGGTGGCGCGTACGGCGGAACGTGTCGTCCTGGTCGGCAGCGGTCTCGACCCGAAGTCGATCTGCCCCTCGGAGGTCGGCTACGCGGAGCTGGGCCGGGCGGCGTACGTGGCCGCCCTGGAGAACTACGTCTCCGGCACTCCGGAGGGGATGGCGGCCTGGATCGCCCACTGCGGGCGCGCGGTCGAACTCGGCGCGCGGGAGAGCACGGCGGTGTGCGAGGCGCTTCAGAGGGGCGCTGCGTAGGCGCTGCACAGAAGTGCCGGGCCGCGCGGGCCCGGACAAAGGGTGGCGGCGGTACCTGGTCCTGCTCGGTACCGCCGCGCTGCACGTTCGTCGGGTTACCAAGCGTGCTCGATAGTTGCCGACAGGTCGGAGGCTTTGTCCGTCACCTGATGCGGCTGGCCCGTAATCGACGGGTCGGCGTCGCGTGGGTGCCTGGCGTTCGTGCGCGGTCCGTGGGCCTTACTGCGTTACAGGTTTTCCTCTCGGAGATCCTTGGTCTCGCGGGCCGTTAATTCCTTTGTACTCCTGCAGCCCGGCAAGCGGAACCCCTCGCTGCACATCTTTACTTTTGCCTTCAAAGGAGGGCGATTCGGGCGCATGTTCCGAGGGTGCGGTGCCGGGGCTCCTGTGAGGGGCGACCACGCTCAGGCCGAGAGGGCGCGCGCCGGCGTACCGCGGCGCCGGCTGGCGTACCAGACGAGGCCCGCCGTGGCGGCCGCGGCGCCCACCGCGACGGCAACCAGCGCCGGGCGCGCCGGCATGGCCAGCGACGGGATCCGCTGCTTCAGCCGGACCGGCCGGTCGAAGCTGAGGACCGGCCAGCCGCGGGCGGCGGCCTCCCGGCGCAGCGTCCGGCCGGGGTTGACCGCGTGCGGATGGCCGACCGCCTCCAGCATCGGGACGTCGGTCGCCGAGTCGCTGTACGCGTAGCACCGCGCGAGGTCGTACCCCTCGGACGCGGCGAGCTCCCGGATCGCCTCGGCCTTGGTGGGGCCGTAGGCGTAGTACTCGATCTCGCCCGTGAAGCGGCCGTCCGCGCCGACGACCATGCGTGTGGCCACCACCCGGTCGGCTCCCAGCAGTTCGCCGATCGGCTCGACGACCTCGGCGCCCGAGGAGGAGACGATGACGACGTCGCGGCCGGCGGTGTGGTGCTCCTCGATGAGGGAGGCCGCCTCGTCGTAGATGAGGGGATCGATCAGGTCGTGGAGGGTCTCGGCGACAATCGCCCGTACCTGAGCCACGTCCCACCCACGGCAGAGCGCGGAGAGGTACTCCCGCATCCGCTCCATCTGGTCGTGGTCCGCACCGCCCGCGAGGAAGACGAACTGGGCGTACGCGGTGCGCAGCGCGGCCCTCCGATTGATCAGGCCGCCTTGGTAGAACGACTTGCTGAAGGTCAGCGTGCTCGACTTAGCAATGACGGTCTTGTCCAGGTCGAAGAACGCGGCCGTACGGGGAGCCGAGTGGGGTGCTGAAGGAAGCGAGCTTCGGATTTCCACAAGGCGAGCATAGGGGGGCACCATTCGGCGTAAGGTGTGGCGCGTGGGTTTGCCTGAGAAGGCTCTCGGGTACACCATGGAAGTCACGGATCGTTCGCGACCGTGCTAACCCGGCCCGGCTCCTCCCCCCCCGAGTCGGCCGTGGAGACGACCCCCGCTCTCCCCCCCGGCGGGGGTCGTCGCATGTCCGGATGCATTTCCGGGCCTCCGGGGCCTCTTTTTGATCTTCCTTCGGCGATCGGTCGCCACGCCTCGTCGCGCACGCCCTTCGTAACTTACCGTAATCAGAAGGATGCTCTCAGGAAGTTTTCCATAGTCACTGGTATAGGTGACCGGGATATTCACAGCCCCAGTAGTTGTCCACAGTTTTCGACCAAGATCCACGAGATTTTCCGGATCGCTGCACCGTGAAAGTCCGCGAAGTTCGCGGATGTGCGAGTTGTGTAGCGACAGGGGGACAGAACGTGGTCGGAAGCAGCGATTGGGACAGTACGAAGCGCGACGCGCAAGAGCCCGGTCCGTTGATCGTCACGGAGGACGAAAACCTCCTCGACGATCTTCTGAGGCTCTGCGCGGCGGCAGGCACGATGCCGGCCGTGTCGCACGCCGGGGGAGCCGGTGCGGCCGGCTGGGACTCGGCCCCGCTGGTGATCGTCGGAGAGGACTGTATCCACCGGCTGCGCGGCGCAGGGCGCCGGCCCGGCGTCGTCCTCATCGGACAGCGGCCGGACGACACCCGCGTGTGGCAGCAGGCCGTGGAGATCGGCGCCGAGCGGGTCCTCGGGCTGCCGGACGGCGAGAGCTGGCTGGTGGACCGCATCGCGGACGCGGTGGAAGGAGACCGGAGCCCGGCCCTGACGGTGGGCGTCCTCGGCGGCCGGGGCGGCTCCGGCGCGAGCACCCTCGCCTGCGCCCTGGCCGTGACGGCAGCGCGGCAGGGCCACCGGACGATACTGATCGACGCCGACCCACTGGGCGGCGGCCTCGATGTCCTGCTCGGCGGCGAGCGGGAGAAGGGACTGCGCTGGCCCGCCTTCGCCGAGTCCCGCGGCCGGGTCGGCGGCGGTGCTCTGGCCGAGTCCCTGCCCCGGCTGCATGCGCTGCGCGTGCTGAGCTGGGACCGCGGCGAGTGCGTGACGATCCCGCCGCAGGCCATGCGCGCGGTGATGGCGGCGGCACGCAGGCGCGGCGGCGTCGTCGTGGTCGACCTGCCGCGCCGCCTCGACGGAGCCGTGGCGGAAGCGCTCACCCAGATCGACGTGGGGCTGCTGCTGGTCCCGGCCGACCTGCGTGCGACGGTCGCGGCCGAGCGCGTCGCCGCCTCGGCCCGGACTCTCCTGCGTGACCTGCGCGTCGTGGCCCGCGAGGTGCCGGGGCCCGGCCTGCCGGACAGCGAGCCGGCCCGGCTGCTCTCCCTGCCCCCGGTCGGCACCCTGCCCTGGGACCCGCAGCTCGCGGATGCCCTCGGCCGCGGCATCCCACCGGGAGCACATCCACGGTCACCGCTGAGTCGCTTCTGTACGGAGTTCTGGGTGCGGGTGCTGGACGGACAAGAGGCGGCGAGCCCCCGCTCCGAGGGACGTGACGTACTCGGTGCGGGTGCCGGCCGCCGTACCCGGCACGAAGACGGCGGCCTCTCATGAACGGCATCGGCACCCGGCTCAGGGCCCCGGGGGCGTCCCGGAGGGCGACACCGACGGCCACCACGCAACGCTCTGCGGAGTTCTCCCGCGGCGCAACCGAGGTCGGCGTCAGCAGCGCAGTGCAGGACGGGGGGCCTGTGAAGCAGGCCGCGACCACTTCCGCCGGCACAGGACAACAGCTCCTGGAAGCCGTACGGCTGCGGCTCGCCAGGGCCGGTGCCGAACCGACGCCCGCCCGCGTGGCCGTGGCGCTGCGCGAGGAAGGACGGCTGCTCGGGGACGCCGAGGTGCTCGGCGTCGTGACGGCGCTGCGCTCCGAAATGACCGGCAGCGGCCCCTTGGAGCCACTGCTCGCCGCACCCGAGGTGACGGACGTACTGGTCACCGCGCCCGACGAGGTGTGGGTGGACCGCGGCGGCGGACTCCACCGCGCCGACGTGCGCTTCCCCGATGCCGCGGCTGTCCGCAGGCTCGCCCAGCGGCTGGCGGCGGTCGCGGGCCGGCGACTGGACGACGCGCACCCGTGGGTGGACGCGCGCCTGCCCGACGGGACCCGCCTGCACGCCGTGCTCCCGCCGGTGGCCGTCGGCTCGACCTGCCTCTCACTGCGTGTGCTGCGCCCAAAGGCGTTCACGCTGGACGAACTGGTCGCGGCGGGCACGGTCCCGCCCGGCGGCGACCGCCTGCTCCGCTCGGTCCTCGCCGCCCGGCTGTCCTTCCTGATCAGCGGCGGCACCGGCAGCGGCAAGACCACGCTGCTCAGCGCCCTGCTGGGACTGGTGGGCGAGGAGGAGCGGATCGTTCTCGCCGAGGACTCCGCCGAGCTGCGGCCCGACCACCCGCACGTCGTACGGCTGGAGACCCGCCCGGCCAACCAGGAAGGCGCCGGCCTGGTCACACTGCGGGACCTGGTGCGCCAGGCGCTGCGCATGCGACCGGACAGGCTGGTCGTGGGCGAGGTCCGCGGCCCGGAGGTCACCGACCTGCTGGCCGCGCTGAACACCGGCCATGAGGGCGGCTGCGGCACCGTGCACGCCAATGCCGCCGCCGATGTACCGGCCCGTCTGGAGGCGCTCGGCTCGACCGCAGGGCTGGACCGGGCAGCCCTGCACAGCCAGTTGGCCGCCGCGCTCTCCGTCGTGCTCCACCTCGTACGCGACCGTACGGGACATCGCCGCATCGCCGAGATCCATGTCCTCGACCGCGCCCCCTCGGGCCTGGTCACCACCGCACCCGCCGCCGTCTGGCACCCGGCCGGCTTCCGTCGGGCCGAAGGCTGGCCCCGCCTGGCCGACCTCTGCGACCGGGGGAACGCGCTGAACGGGGGAACGCCATGACCGCGCAGCTCACGACGGACTCGATGACACCGGTGTGCGCGGCGCTGCTGTGCGCGGGGGCGGGCCTCTGGAGGGTCGGCGGCCGGGACAACTCCGTACGCCGCGCCCGTCTGCTGCTGGCAGGCGGCGAGACATCCGGCCCCGGACACGCCGTACGACGATGGGGCGCCGGGGAGTGGCCCCGGAGTGGTGCTGGGGGCCGGCCTCGTCGCGGCCGACTTCGGGCGTACGGCGAACGGGCGGCCCTGAGGTGCCGATCCTGGAGTGCCCGTCTCGCGCGACTGGGCCACGCATGGTGGAGCCTCCCCCTCGGTGCCGGACTCGCGCTCCTGGGCCAGTCGTTGCTGCCGCTGATCCTCGGGGTGCTGGCTGTACCGGTCGTGCACCGCCAACTGTGCGGTCGCGCGGCTCAGCGGGGGCGTGACCGACGTCGCGACCACGTGATCGCGCTCTGCGCCGCGGTCGCCGCCGAACTGCGCTCGGGGCGGCAACCGGGGCAGGCGCTGCTGCTCGCCGGTACGGAGGTGGCGTCGGATGCGGGCCCGGAGGGGCTGGGGGAGCCGGGGGCGGCTGTGCTGGCGGCGGCGCGGTACGGCGGGGACGTGCCGGCCGCGTTGCGGGAGGCGGCGCGCTTACCGGGTGCCGAGGGGCTGACCGGTGTGGCCGCCTGCTGGCAGGTCGCGGTCGAGGGCGGTGTGGGACTCGCGGCGGGCGTCGAACGCGTCACGGCGGGACTTCGAGCGCAACGACATCAACAAGCCGAGCTGAGCGCCCAGTTGGCGGGCGCGCGAACGACTGCCCTGATGCTCGCGCTCCTGCCGGCGTTCGGGCTGCTGATGGGCAGCGTGCTGGGAGCGGACCCGCTCCACGTGCTTCTGCACACGCCGGTCGGCTGGGGTCTGCTGGCGGTCGGCGGACTGCTGGAGTGGGCCGGGGTGCTCTGGGTGATCCGTATCGTCCGCGCGGCCGAGGGGCGGCGGGCCGATGGCGACCGCTGAAGTTATCCACAGCCTGGGGATTGTTTTCTCGCCCGCCACTACCGTGATCTGTCTCGCCACTCTCGTGATCTGTACGGCGCTCGGCACGACCTCGGTCCTTCGACAGGCCGTTCATGTGCGCACTGCCCGGCGGCGTGCGACCCGTATCTTCTCAGCCGCGAACCCGGCAGCCGTCTTCTCCGCGAGGCGCGGTGCGTCTCGCGGGGGGCCGGAGGGTCGGGCCCGTGCCGAACGGCGGACCGCGGCCGTTCGGGAGTGGGCCGTGGTCGTGGCCGCTGCCGTTACCGGTTTCGTCCTGGTCGGCGGGGCAGTCGGCGCCGCACTGGGAGTCGTGGCCGCGTACACCACGCGACGCCGACGGCGTCAGATGCGCGCCCGGTCCGCCGCCCGTGCGGTGGAGACGTCCGTACGCGAACAACTGGCCTCAGCGGCCGATTTGCTGGCCGGTTGCCTCGCGGCGGGCGCGAGTCCCGGCGAGGCGGCGGCCGCGGTGGGCGGGTCGCTGGGCGGCCCTGTCGGCGAACACCTGCGGCACACCGCGGCGGAACTCCGCCTCGGGGGCGAAGGGAACGCGAGCTGGGGGCGGTTCGCAGAGCTGCCCGGCGCACGGGAGCTGGGACGTTGCCTGGCGCGTGCGGACATGTCCGGTGCGCCGGCCGTCGAGTCGGTCGCGCGCATCGCGGCGGACCTGCGGTCCGAGTGGGGCCGCACGGCGACCGAGGCGGCGCGCAAGGCGGGGGTGCTGGTCACCCTGCCGCTGGCGGTGTGTTTCCTGCCGGCCTTCCTGACACTCGGGGTCGCCCCGGTGCTCGTGGGGCTGGCCCAGGGGCTGCTGAGTCCGCCGAACTGAACACCCGTCACCACGTACCAAAACGTCCATCACCACACATCAACGGCATTGCCTACAGGGGGATCTCATGACGACAGCAGCGTGGAAGCAGCCCGGAGCGACGGCAGAGGAAGCGACGCACGAGCCATCGAGCGAATCAACGAGCGGGACAACGTGCGAAACAACGAAGGGAGCCGTGACGGGAGCGGCGGAAGTGCCGCGTACGGCTGTGCCCGAGTGGGCGGCTGCGGCCGGCGGTGTCGCGCGCAGGGCGCGGGCAACGCGGGCTGCGGCTGTGGCCAGTGCCCAGGAACGGGTGACTGTGGCGGGAGGGCCTGCCGGCTGGGCCTCGTGGGCCGTCGCTCGCCTCACCTTCGGGAGGGTGACGCGACGGCTGGCGAGGAGGCGACGCGCGGCGCTGCGGAAGCGTGCGGATCGCGGGATGACGACGGCCGAGTACGCCATGGGGACGTTGGCGGCCTGTGCGTTCGCCGCGGTGCTCTTCAAGGTCGTGACGAGCGGGTCGGTGAGTTCGGCCCTGAGTTCATTGATCGGCAGGGCGCTCCATGCCCCGGTCTGACACGGCCGTGTTCGTGAGAGGGAAAGTCGTCGCCGCGAGGGCGGCAGCCGTCTCGGCGAAGGCGTCGGGGGACCGGGGGATGGTGACGGCCGAGGCGGCGGCGGTGATTCCGACGCTGGTGCTGCTCGTGGCGATGCTCCTGTGGGGGCTGATGGCGGCGTGCGCGCAGATCCAGTGCGTGGACGCCGCCCGCGCCGGGGCTCGGGCGGCGGCGCGGGCGGAGGCCGAAGGCAGCACGCTGGCGGCCGCCCGGGAGATCGCCCCGCGGGACTCGCGGGTGGTGCTCGAACGGGAGGGTGACCTGGTCCGCGTACGGGTCGCGGCGGCGATTCCGGCGCTGGGGCCGCTGAACATGACGCTCAGAGGGGAGGCGGTCGCCCTTGCTGAGGAGACGGTGGGGCGGTGAGCCGCGGGAGCGCAGAGGCGATGAGGGTGCTGCGACGGTCTGCGCGGCGGTGAGTGCGATGGCGCTGTGCGTGGTGTTCGCCGTGGTGCTCACCCTCGGGCAGGCGGCGCTCGCCCGTCATCGGGCGGGCGCCGCGGCCGACCTGGCGGCGCTCGCCGCCGCGGGGCGGAGCCTGTACGGGGAGGACGAGGCGTGCGAAGCGGCCCGGAAGGTCGCGGCAGCACAGCACGCACGGCTGGTGCGGTGCTCCGTGCGGGCCGAGATCGCCGACGTGGCGGCGGAGTCCCGCGCGGGACCGTTCGCCCCGAGGAGCCGCTCCCGGGCGGGCCCCTCGGACGCGCCCTCACAGGTCCGCCCCCTGCCAGTTCACCTCGCCTCTCCGGCGGCTTCGGACGATCCGGTGTCGGCCTCGGGCGGCCCGGTGATGCCGTCGGGCGACTCGATGGCGGCTTCATGCGACCCGGTGGGCCGGGGGGTCGACGCCGCCGCGTCCGCTCCCCGCAGCAGTTCGGTCAGCAGGCGGATAGCGCCGCGCTTGTGGAGGGGTTCGTTGCCGTTGCCGCACTTGGGGGACTGGATGCAGGACGGGCAGCCGGCGTCGCACTCGCAGGAGGCGATGGCCTTGCGGGTGGCGGCGAGCCAGTCGGCGGCGGTGTGGAAGGCGCGTTCCGCGAAGCCCGCGCCGCCGGGGTGGCCGTCGTAGACGAAGACCGTCGGGAGCAGCGTGTCCGGGTGCAGGGGGACGGAGACGCCGCCGATGTCCCAGCGGTCGCAGGTGGCGAAGAGCGGAAGGATGCCGATGGAAGCGTGTTCGGCGGCGTGCAGGGCGCCGCCCAGCTGTTCCGGATTGACCCGGGCCGCGTCGAGCTGGTCCTCGGTCATGGTCCACCACACGGCGCGGGTGCGCAGCGTACGCGGCGGGAGGTCGAGCTTGGTCTCGCCGAGCACCTCACCCGTGATCAGTTTGCGGCGGAGGAAGGAGACGACCTGGTGGGTGACTTCGACGGAGCCGAAGCACAGGCGCGCGTCGCCCCACGGCACCTCGGTGTCGGTCTCCAGGATGGAGATGGCGGTGGTGTCGCGGGCGGCCGTGGAGTAGGGCGGCGTGGCCTCCTCGACCAGGGCGACGCTGTCCTCCAGGTCCAGGTGCTTCACCACGTACGTGCGGCCCTGGTGCAGGTGGACGGCGCCCTCGTGGACGGTGGAGTGCGATGCGGCCTCGTCGACCGTGCCCAGGAGCCGGCCCGTGGCGGCCTCCACGACCTGGACGGGGGAACCGCCCTGGCCGCGGATGTCGGTGAGGTCGGCGGCGCGTTCGCGGCGGGTCCAGTACCAGGACTTGCCGCGGCGGCGCAGCAGCCGGCGGCGCTCCAGGCCCGCCAGGACGTCCGGGGCCTCCGGGCCGAAGAGGGCCAGGTCCTCGGGCCCGAGCGGGATCTCCGCGGCGGCGGCGCACAGGTGGGGCCAGAGCACGTACGGGTTGTCGGGGTCGAGGACGGTCGACTCGACCGGCCGGTCGAAGAGGGCTTCGGGGTGGTGGACGAGGTAGGTGTCCAGCGGATCGTCGCGCGCGACGAGTACGGCGAGCGCGCCCTGCCCGGCGCGCCCGGCCCGGCCGGCCTGCTGCCACAGGGACGCGCGGGTGCCGGGATAACCGGAGATGAGCACGGCGTCCAGGCCGGAGACGTCGATGCCCAGTTCCAGTGCCGTGGTGGCGGCGAGGCCGAGCAGATCACCGGTGTGCAGGGCGCGCTCCAGGGCGCGGCGTTCTTCGGGGAGATAGCCGCCCCGGTACGCCGCGACCCGGCCGGGGAGGGAGCGGTCGATCTCGCTCAACCGCTCCTGGGCGATGAGGGCGATCAACTCGGCGCCGCGCCGGGAGCGTACGAAGGCGACGCTGCGGACGCCCTGTACGGCGAGGTCGGTGAGGAGGTCGGCGGTCTCGGCGGTGGCGGTGCGGCGTACGGGCGCGCCGTGTTCGCCGTGCAGTTCGGTCAGCGGCGGCTCCCACAGCGCGAAGACGACCTCACCGCGTGGCGAGGTGTCCTCGGTGATCTGCACGACCGGCGCGCCGATGAGCCGCCCGGCCGACTCGGCCGGCTCGGCGGAGGTCGCGGAGGCGAGCAGGAAGACCGGCTCGGAGCCGTAGCGCGCGCAGACCCGGCGCAGCCGGCGTATGACCTGGGCGACGTGCGACCCGAAGACACCGCGGTAGGTGTGGCACTCGTCGATGACCACGTAGCGCAGCGCGCGCAGGAAGGAGGACCAGCGGGGGTGGGCCGGGAGGATGCCGCGGTGCAGCATGTCGGGGTTGGTGAGGACGTAATTGCCGTACTGGCGCACCCATTCGCGTTCTTCGACCGGCGTGTCGCCGTCGTACACGGCCGGGCGGATCGCGGTGCCCAGCGGGGCGGCCAGGTTGCGGACGGCGCGCCGTTGGTCGGCGGCGAGGGCCTTGGTGGGGGCGAGGTACAGGGCGGTGGCGCCCCGGCCGTTGGGGGCCTCGGAACCGTCCAGCAGTCCGGACAGCACGGGGGCGAGGTACGCCAGCGATTTACCGGAGGCGGTGCCGGTGGCGACGATGACCGATTCGCCGTGCAACGCGTGTTCCGCCACGCGGGCTTGGTGCTTCCAGGGGCGCTCGATGCCCGTGGTACGAATGGCGTCGATCACTTCCGCACGGATAGATGCGGGCCAGTCGGCATGGCTGCCGATCCGCGGGGGCAAGTGCTCCGTATGAGTGATGCGCGTAGCGCGGATCTCTCCCCTGGCGAGACGGTCGAGGACCATGCCCGGGGAGGGGCGCGCACCCGCATCCGGCGGAGGTTGATTGGAGGCCATCGGCACCGAGTGTGTCACCGGTGTGACGGACAATGCTCTTAAGGCGTCGTGCGCGCCTGCTGGTAAGTGATTGAATGCCATCGCGGCTGCCGATCCATGGGGGGCGACCGCTCGATAGCAAGGTGCTGGAGGATCCGTGGACCTGTCCCTGTCGACCCGTACCGTTGGCGACCGTACGGTCGTCGACGTCGGTGGCGAGATTGATGTATACACCGCGCCCAAGCTGCGGGAGCAGCTGGTCGAGCTCGTGAATGACGGCAGCTACCACCTCGTGGTGGACATGGAGCGCGTCGACTTCCTCGACTCCACCGGGCTCGGCGTTCTGGTGGGTGGCCTGAAGCGGGTGCGTGCCCACGAGGGCTCGCTGCGCCTGGTCTGCAACCAGGAGCGCATTCTCAAGATCTTCCGTATTACCGGACTGACGAAGGTGTTCCCGATTCACACCTCGGTCGACGAGGCCGTCTCGGCCACCGACTGACAGCTGTCCGGTGCCCCGCGCCGCGTGTGCGGGGGCAGGAAGCAGTGGGGGGTACCGGGCGACGCGTCCGGCCCCCTGCCTAGCACGCCCGCATACCGAGGGGGATGGCAATGGCCACCGTCGAACTTCGTTTCAGTGCCCTTCCCGAGCACGTCCGGACCGCGCGCCTGGTCGCGGCCGCCGTGGCACGACGGGCCGGGGTGGACGAGGCGGTGCTCGACGAGGTGCGCCTCGCCGTCGGTGAGGCGTGCAGTCGCGCCGTCGGGCTGCACCGCAGCAATGACGTCGCCGCGCCGATCACGGTCATGCTGATCGAGGACGAGAAGAAGTTCTCCATCGAGGTCGGCGACGAGGTGCCGGGGTCGGCCGCGAGTTCCGTGCCGGGTGTGCAGCACGCGGCGGACGGTGATCCGGACGGCGCGGAGTCCGCGTCCGTCGACGAGGCCGAGGACGAGATGGGCCTCGCGGTGATCAGTGGTCTGGTCGACGACGTCGAGGTGTCCTCCAGCGACAACGGCGGCGTCATCCGGATGAGCTGGCCGACGGTCCCGGACCCGGTCCTGCCGTAACGAGCGCGTCCGCCGGTCCGAGCGCCGGCCGATCACGCCGCCCCTGCCGCCACCCGGCGAGCCTCGGCCGACCGGGCCCCGGCCGATTCCCGCGGCTCCGCCGCGCCATGCCCACCCGGCGCCCTGACCGACCTCTCGCGTCGGCCGCTGTCGTCATGCGCGGCCACTGTCACCGTCGCACCGCCGCCGTCGACGCCTACCGCCATTGTGCGCCCGGCCGGGCCCGGCCCGTCTTCGGCATATCCGCCGCCACGCGCCGGATCGAGCCCCGAGCGGCCCGTTCGCGCCACAATCGCCGCCGTAAGCCCGCACTGGGGCCCGCGACCGCCGGAGCCGGGCGCTCACGGCTCCCGGAGGGGCACGAACGCCCGGCGCGCACGGCTGCCGCAGCCCAGACCGCTACCGGGCCCGACCTCCCGCGCCGCGCCATAAGGGCCCCGCATGCCCCCGGCGGCTTCCACCCGGCCCCTGCCCGGTCCCTCCCCGCCCCCGCCCCCGCCCCCTCCTACCGTCGCCGTACCGCCTCGCACGCTGTTCGGACGGGCCCGGGGGTGGGAGCGGGTGTACCGGCGGGGCTACGCCTACGCCTACATGTTCGTACGCGTACGCACACGCGGGACGTTCCGTCAGCGCCGCGTGCCGGAACGGAGGGGGTGGCTCCGCGGCGCGCCCCGTACCGCCTGCGGGAAAAGGATCTCGCGCTCGCCTCTGAGCAGCGGCGTTCAATAGGACAGCGAGATCATCCGTGCGCGGTCAGCGAATTTGCTGCATTCCGTCGTACGGGCGAATTCTCGGAGCGATCACCTATTGATCTTCGCGGCTGCAGGCGAATTCCCTTTGACGCGTACTGTTTTGATCTAGTGCGGCTCCCTACAATCCGTCCACATCTTTGCTCAGGACGCCTGAGCGTGCATTCGCGCGCCCATGTGCCAAACGTCAAGGAGGACGAATGGCGGGGCCTTACACCCCTCAGATGCTCGACACCCCCACATACCTGGCCGAGCCATCACTGACGAGCGGCAACCGCGGCATCGTGCTGGTGATCGCCGTCGTGGCCCTGGCGGCGCTCGCCGTCGCGGCCGTGCTGGTACGGCAAGTGCTCGCGGCCGGCGAGGGCACCGACAGTATGAAGAAGATCGCCGCTGCCGTGCAGGAAGGCGCGAATGCCTATCTCGCGCGGCAGTTGCGCACCCTCGGCGTATTCGCCGTCGTGGTGTTCTTCCTGCTCATGCTGCTGCCCGCGGACACGTGGACGCAGCGCATCGGGCGCAGCGTGTTCTTCTTGATCGGCGCGGGATTCTCCGCGGCCACCGGCTATATCGGCATGTGGCTCGCGGTGCGCAGCAATGTGCGCGTGGCCGCGGCCGCCCGGGAAGCCACCCCGGCCGAAGGCGATACGGCGCCCCGTGATCTGACGGCCGTTTCGCACAAGGCGATGAAGATCGCTTTCCGTACGGGCGGGGTCGTCGGCATGTTCACGGTGGGCCTCGGCCTGCTGGGCGCCTCCTGCGTCGTCCTGGTCTACGCGGTCGACGCGCCGAAGGTGCTGGAGGGCTTCGGTCTCGGCGCCGCGCTGATCGCCATGTTCATGCGAGTCGGCGGCGGCATCTTCACCAAGGCGGCCGACGTCGGCGCCGACCTCGTCGGCAAGGTGGAGCAGGGTATTCCCGAGGACGACCCGCGCAACGCCGCGACCATCGCGGACAACGTGGGCGACAACGTCGGCGACTGCGCCGGCATGGCGGCCGACCTGTTCGAGTCGTACGCCGTCACCCTGGTCGCCGCGCTGATCCTCGGCATGGCCGCCTTCGGTGACTCGGGCCTCGCCTTCCCGCTGATCGTCCCGGCCATCGGCGTGGTCACGGCGATGATCGGCATCTTCGTCGTCGCGCCCCGGCGTTCCGACCGCAGCGGCATGACCGCCATCAACCGCGGCTTCTTCATCTCCGCCGCCATCTCGCTGGTCCTGGTGGCGATCGCCGCCTTCACGTACCTGCCGTCCACCTACGCGGGCCTGACCGGCGTCACCGACGAGGCGATCACCGGCCGGGCGGGCGACCCGCGCATCCTGGCCCTGGTCGCGGTCGCCATCGGCATCGTGCTCGCCGCGCTCATCCAGCAGCTGACCGGCTACTTCACCGAGACCAACCGGCGCCCCGTACGGGACATCGGCAAGACCTCGCTGACCGGCCCCGCGACCGTCGTGCTGTCCGGCATCTCCATCGGACTGGAGTCGGCGGTCTACTCGGCCGTGCTGATCGGCCTGGCCGTGTACGGCGCGTTCCTGCTGGGCGGCACGTCCATCATGCTGGCGCTGTTCGCCGTCGCGCTCGCCGGTACGGGCCTGCTGACCACGGTCGGCGTCATCGTCGCCATGGACACCTTCGGGCCGGTCTCCGACAACGCGCAGGGCATCGCCGAGATGTCCGGTGACGTGACGGGCGACGGCGCGCAGGTCCTCACCGACCTGGACGCCGTCGGCAACACCACGAAGGCCATCACCAAGGGCATCGCCATCGCGACGGCGGTGCTCGCGGCGGCCGCGCTGTTCGGTTCGTACCGCGACGCGATCGCCAAGGCCGTGGGGGAGGTGGGTGACGCCGCCACGGGCATGGGGCTGAGCCTGGACATCTCCCAGCCGAACAACCTGGTCGGGCTGGTCCTGGGCGCCGCGGTGGTCTTCCTCTTCTCCGGACTGGCCATCAATGCCGTGTCCCGCTCGGCGGGTTCGGTGGTCTTCGAGGTGCGCCGGCAGTTCCGGGAGAAGCCCGGGATCATGGACTACACCGAGAAGCCGGAGTACGGCCGGGTCGTCGACATCTGCACCAAGGACGCGCTCCGCGAGCTGGCCACCCCCGGCCTGCTGGCGGTGCTCACGCCCATCGCGGTCGGCTTCTCGCTCGGCGTCGGCGCGCTCGGCTCCTTCCTGGCGGGCGCGATCGGCACCGGCACTCTGATGGCGGTGTTCCTCGCCAACTCCGGCGGTGCCTGGGACAACGCCAAGAAGCTGGTCGAGGACGGCCACCACGGCGGCAAGGGCAGCGAGGCGCACGCGGCCACCGTCATCGGTGACACCGTGGGCGACCCGTTCAAGGACACCGCGGGCCCGGCCATCAACCCGCTGCTGAAGGTGATGAACCTGGTGGCGCTGCTCATCGCGCCCGCCGTGGTCAAGTTCAGCTACGGCAACGACGCGAACATGGGCGTACGGGTCACGGCCGCGGTCGTCGCGCTGCTCATCATCGTGGTCGCGGTGTACCTCTCCAAGCGCCGCGGCATCGCCGTGGGTGACGAAGACAACTCCGGCAAGGTCGCTCAGACGGCCGACCCGGCGGTCGTTTCCTAGCGGGCGGCGGCACAGCCCCTCAACGGGCGGGTGGCCGAGGCGTTTTGTGCGCCTGGGCCACCCGCCCGTACGTATGCCCGGAGCGAGAGGTATCGGTCACCGTCCCTTGGTGCAAATGGCTTCAATGCGGGTCGTACGGGATGCTCGTCTCATGGTCAAAGCCTGTTGGGCGTGTATGTTCCGGGGCCGAGAGCCATGGAAGGGACCAATCCGGTGAACAAGAAGCTTGCGGCTGCACTGTCCGGCGGTGCGGCACTGGTGCTCGCGCTGGCCGGCTGCAGCGACGACAGCAACAAGAAGCTCGACGACTGGGCCAAGCGTTTCTGCGATCCGGCGCAGGCTCAGTTCAAGCAGATCCAGGACGCCAACGCGTCGATGCAGACCGCGGACGACGGGACGACCGACTCCAAGAAGGTCCAGCAGACCGACTCGCAGGCGTTCCAGCGCATCTCGGACGCTTACGGCTCGCTGGCCAAGTCGCTGGACAAGGCGGGCGCCCCGCCGGTCGACGGCGGCGCCGCCGACCAGAAGAACGCGGTCAAGGAGCTGAAGGGCCTCTCCTCGGGCTACGCGGACCTCAAGAAGGAGGTCGACGGCCTGGACACCAAGGACAAGCAGAAGTTCGCCGACGGGCTGCGCTCGCTGTCGGACGGCATCAACAAGCTCAACAAGAAGAGCGAGGCCGCCTTCAAGAAGCTGGAGTCCGGCGACGTCGGCAAGGCGATGTCGGGTCAGAAGGGCTGCCAGACCCAGAAGGCGTCGACCTCGCCGCAGAAGGGCTCCTGAGCGGTAGCCGTACGCACGGCGGCGGCCCGGCCCTCCTGACGGCTCGTCCGTACGGGACCGGCCGGGCCGCGGCCGTCGTGCCGGTGGTTCGCCGTCGGCGGTTGCCCTGACAATGGGGAGTGTGAGTACGCACCTCCCCGTCGCAGACGACCGAGACCCCCAGTCCGCCGCCCGCACCGCCCGGCTGCGGGAGGCGCTGCTGGCCGCCGGCTTCACCGCCGACGGCCTGCTGGAGCTGCTCGGCGCCACCGCCTACGCCGCGCTGGCCCGCAGCGAGACCGTGCCGGCCCTGCGCGCCACCAGAGGCGAGGGCCCGCTGCCGGCCCTGGTGCGGCTCTTCCTGCTCCAGCAGCCGGTGCCGGCGGCGCGCGCGGGCGCCGCGCTGCCCCTGGACGACTGCCTCGCCGACGGCTGGCTCGTCCGGGACGGCGACGAGGTACGCGCGACCGTGGACGTCCGCCCGTACGGCGGCCCCGAGGGCCAGGACTGGTGGATCGTCTCCGACCTGGGCTGCGCGGTCGGCGGCGCGGGCGGCATCGGCCGCGGCCCGGCCGGCGTGGACCGCGGCGAGCTGGTGCTCGGCGTGGGCGGCGCGTCCACCACGCTCGCGGGCCTCATGCTGCGCCCCCAGGCCGGTGCGCCGGCCGCCGGGCCGCACTTCGACTCCGTCCTCGACCTCGGCACGGGCTCCGGCGTCCAGGCGCTGCACGCCGCCGAGTACGCGACCCGCGTCACCGCGACGGACCTGAACCCGCGGGCGCTGCGCATCGCCGCGCTCACCCTCGCGCTGTCCGGTGCCCGGCCCGCCGATCTCCGGGAGGGCTCGCTGTTCGAGCCGGTCGGCGAGGAGACGTACGACCTGATCGTCTCGAACCCGCCCTTCGTGATCTCCCCGGGCGCCCGGCTCACGTACCGCGACGGCGGCATGGGCGGCGACGACCTGTGCCGCACGCTGGTGCAGCAGTCGGCCGGCCATCTGAACGACGGCGGGTACTGCCAGCTGCTGGCGAACTGGCAGCACGTCGAGGGCGAGGACTGGAAGGACCGGGTGCGCTCCTGGGTGCCGCGCGGCTGCGACGCCTGGATCGTGCAGCGCGAGGTGCAGGACGTCACGCAGTACGCCGAGCTGTGGCTGCGGGACGCCGGCGACCACCGGGCGGGCCCCGAGGAGTACGCCGCGCGGTACGAGGCGTGGCTGGAGGAGTTCGAGGCACGCAAGACCAAGGCGATCGGCTTCGGGTGGATCACGCTGCGCAAGTCCGGCGCCGACGAGCCGTCGATCACGATCGAGGAGTGGCCGCACCCGGTCGAGCAGCCGCTCGGCCCCGCCGTCCTCGGCCACTTCGCGCGGCAGGACTTCCTGCGGGCCACGGACGACGCGGCGCTGCTTGCCGGGCGGTTCAAGCTCGCCCCCGAGGTCGTGCAGGAGCAGGTCGGGCTGCCGGGCGCCGAGGACCCGGAGCACGTGGTGCTCCGTCAGAACCGGGGCATGCGGCGGGCCACGAAGGTCGACACGGTCGGCGCGGGCTTCGCCGGGGTCTGTGACGGCTCGCTCCCGGCCGGGCGCATCCTGGACGCCATCGCGCAGCTGGTCGGCGACGACCCGGTACTGCTGCGGGACCGTACGCCGGAGGCGATCCGCATGCTGGTCGAACAGGGCTTCCTGGAGCCGGTCGGCGGCCCGGCGGACGACGGGGACCCGGCCGAGGGCTGACACGGCCTCCCCGGGGCCGGCCTCCGGGAGCGGACGTGAAGCCCCTGGGGAGGCCGTGGGGAGCCCGTACGGGGGAGGGCGCGCGCGTGTTCACCCGGCGTTCGCCGGGGGGACGCGCGGGGCTGCCACGCTGCGGCCATGGAAAGTGGTCCCGCGCTGTTCTCCGGTGCTGCCTTCACGCTCTTCGGCGGCGGACTGCTGCTCTGGCTGGTGGCGCGCCTCGGTTTCCACGCACCCGTCGCTCACGGGGTCGGCCGCCCGCTCGCGGTGACCATGACCGCGCTCTTCGGCACGCTCTTCCTCGCGGTGGGCGGCTGGCTGCTCTCGGCGGCCTGACGCTCCGGGAGCCCGGCTGCTCTCGAAGGCACCGGCCCGGCCGTCGGCCGCGGCCCCGCCCCCGTCTCCGGTGCCCTCAGCCCGTCACGTTCCGTACGACGCCCCAGACGGCCGCGAGCGCGAGCGCGACGGCGAGCGTGCGTGTCCTGGGCCGGACACGGTAGCGGCGGCCCCGCAGTCCTTCGTAGAGCAGCCGTCCTCCCACGTAGGCGGTGAGCGGCACCCCGAGGACCAGCAGCGCCGCGTTGTCGTGGAACGCCGCGGACAGGTCGCCGTGCAGCAGGTCGTACGCCATGCGGGTGCCCCCGCACACCGGGCAGAGCAGCCCGGTCATGACGTTGAACGGGCAGCGCGGCAGCAGCTGTCCGGGCTGGTGTGGGTCGGTGTGCCACAGATACGCGCAGGCCGCCGTGGTGAGGCCGGTCATCGCCAGCGCCCCGAGGAGCGTCGTCCGCCGCACCCGTCGCGGGTCGGCCCGCTGCCGGTCGTCCGGCTTTCCGCCGGCCTGCTGCCCGCCGTCCGGTGCTGCGTACGGCGACCCACTGGGACTCGCCCACGGCGACTCATCGGGCGCTGCGTACGGCGACTCACCAGGTGCCGCGTACGGCGGTGCTTCCGGAGGGGCGGCCGACGACGTACCCGGAGTGGTGTGCGACGGCACGCCCGAGGTGGCGTGGGGCGACGCGCCCGGAGGGGCGGTCGGCGACGCGCCCGGAGCGGGCGGGGCCGTCGGTGTCGCCGCACCCGGTACCGCATGTATGTGGCCGCCGTGCTGCTCCGTCATGGCCGGCGCCCCCGAAGACGTATGAGTGTGTGACCGGCCACCCATCCTGCCAGCCGCCCCGGCACCGGGTGCCGGCCCCTGTCCCGCGCCGCCGGAGACCCGCTTCCCGGCGTGGTGCCGCCCGGAACCGGAATTTCCGGCGGGCCCCTTCCGTTCCAGCCGGGCGGAGTGCACGGAGCCGAATCCGGAGCGTCTTCTTCCGTGCCGCGCCGGCCCCCGGCGCGCCCCGTGGCGGCCCCTTCCGCGGCCCCCGCAGGGCACGTGATCACGCAGGGTGCCGGGACCGGCGGAGCGCGGTCCGGGCGGCACGAAGGGCTGGACTCGGGTTACCGTTCGAGTGGCGTTGTGGGCTTTTTCCGTTTGACACGGGGGCGGGATGTACCGTCACACTCCGCAGCGTCACCGCAGAGTCGCCCTCGGGAGTTCCGTCCCGGGGTACCCCCCAGCGTCGACCGGAGAGAAGAGCGAAGTTGTCCCCGACCAGCGACACCGCACAAGGCGGCGGCCGCCGACTCGTCATCGTCGAGTCGCCTGCCAAGGCGAAGACGATCAAGGGCTACCTCGGCCCTGGATACGTCGTCGAAGCGAGCGTCGGGCACATCCGTGACCTTCCGAACGGCGCGGCCGAGGTCCCGGCGAAGTACAAGGGCGAGTCCTGGGCGCGTCTCGGCGTGAACGTCGACGCCGATTTCCAGCCGATCTATGTCGTGAACAGCGACAAGAAGGACCAGGTCAAAAAGCTCAAGGAGCTGCTGGCCGAGTCCGACGAACTCTTCCTCGCCACCGATGAGGACCGCGAGGGCGAGGCCATCGCCTGGCATCTCCAGGAGATCCTCAAGCCCAAGGTCCCCGTCCACCGCATGGTCTTCCACGAGATCACCAAGGACGCCATCCGGGACGCCGTGGCGAACCCGCGCGAGCTGAACAAGAAGCTCGTCGACGCCCAGGAGACCCGCCGCATCCTCGACCGCCTCTATGGCTACGAGGTCTCGCCGGTCCTGTGGAAGAAGGTCATGCCCCGGCTGTCGGCCGGCCGCGTGCAGTCCGTCGCCACCCGGCTCGTCGTCGAGCGGGAGCGCGAGCGCATCGCCTTCCGCTCCGCCGAGTACTGGGATCTGACCGGCACCTTCGCCACCGGCCGTGAGGGCGACGCGAGCGACCCGGGCACCTTCGGCGCCCGCCTGACCACCGTCGACGGCCGCCGCGTGGCCCAGGGCCGCGACTTCGGCGCCGACGGCCGGCTCAAGAGCGACCAGGTCCTGCACCTGGACGAGGCGAACGCCCGCGCGCTGGCCGCCGCCCTGGAGGACACGCGCTTCGCAGTCCGCTCGGTCGAGTCCAAGCCGTACCGCCGCTCCCCGTACGCCCCGTTCCGTACGACGACGCTGCAGCAGGAGGCCAGCCGCAAGCTGGGCTTCGGTGCGAAGTCGACCATGCAGGTGGCCCAGAAGCTGTACGAGAACGGCTTCATCACCTATATGCGTACGGACTCCACGACGCTGTCGGACACCGCCGTCGCGGCGGCCCGTACGCAGGTCACGCAGCTCTACGGTGCCGACTACCTCCCGGAGAAGCCGCGCTCCTACGCGGGCAAGGTCAAGAACGCGCAGGAGGCGCACGAGGCGATCCGCCCCTCCGGCGACCGCTTCCGCACGCCCGCCGAGACCGGTCTGACCGGCGACCAGTTCAAGCTGTACGAGCTGATCTGGAAGCGCACCGTCGCGTCGCAGATGAAGGACGCCACCGGCAACAGCGTCACCGTCAAGCTCGGCGGTACGGCGAGCGACGGCCGGGACGCCGAGTTCAGCGCGTCCGGCAAGACCATCACCTTCCACGGCTTCCTCAAGGCGTACGTCGAGGGCGCCGACGACCCGAACGCCGAGCTGGACGACCGCGAGCGCCGGCTGCCGCAGGTCGCCGAGGGCGACCCGCTGACCGCCCGCGAGATGTCCGTCGACGGCCACGCCACCAAGCCGCCGGCCCGCTACACCGAGGCCACGCTGGTCAAGGAGCTGGAGGAGCGGGAGATCGGCCGTCCGTCGACGTACGCGTCGATCATCGGCACCATCCTGGACCGCGGCTACGTCTTCAAGAAGGGCACGGCCCTGGTGCCGTCCTTCTTGTCCTTCGCCGTGGTCAACCTCCTGGAGAAGCACTTCGGGCGGCTCGTCGACTACGACTTCACCGCCAAGATGGAGGACGACCTCGACGCCATCGCGCGCGGCGAGGCCCAGTCCGTGCCGTGGCTGCGCCGCTTCTACTTCGGTGAGGGCGAGGCCGAGGGCGCCGCCTCCGAGGCGGGCAACGGCGACGGCGACCACCTGGGCGGTCTGAAGGAACTGGTCACCGACCTGGGCGCGATCGACGCCCGCGAGGTGTCCTCCTTCCCGGTCGGCGACGGCATCGTCCTCCGGGTGGGCCGCTACGGCCCCTACGTGGAGCGCGGCGAGAAGGACACCGACAACCACCAGCGCGCCGATGTGCCGGACGATCTGGCACCCGACGAGCTGACCGTGGAGTTCGCCGAGGAGCTGCTGGCCAAGCCCAGCGGCGACTTCGAGCTGGGCACGGACCCGGAGACCGGCCACCAGATCGTGGCCAAGGACGGCCGGTACGGCCCGTACGTCACCGAGATCCTGCCCGACGGCACCCCGAAGACCGGCAAGAACGCGGTCAAGCCGCGCACGGCCTCGCTCTTCAAGTCGATGTCCCTGGACACGGTCACGCTGGCGGACGCGCTGAAGCTGATGTCGCTGCCGCGGGTGGTCGGCCAGGACGCCGAGGGCGTGGACATCACCGCGCAGAACGGCCGCTACGGCCCGTACCTGAAGAAGGGCACGGACTCGCGCTCCCTGGAGAGCGAGGAGCAGCTCTTCACCATCACGGTCGACGAGGCGCTGGAGATCTACTCCAAGCCCAAGCAGCGCGGCCGGGCCGCCGCCAAGCCGCCGCTGAAGGAGCTGGGCACCGACCCGGTCAGCGAGAAGCCGGTCGTGGTCAAGGACGGCCGCTTCGGCCCGTACGTCACCGACGGCGAGACCAACGCGACGCTGCGGCGGGACGACGACGTCGAGTCGATCACTCCCGAGCGCGGGTACGAGCTGCTCGCCGAGAAGCGCGCCAAGGGCCCGGCCAAGAAGAAGACCGCGGCGAAGAAGACGACGGCCAAGAAGGCGCCGGCGAAGAAGACCGCCGCCAAGAAGACGGCCGCGAAGAAGACGACGGCCAAGAAGACGACCGCGAAGAAGACCGCGGCCAAGAAGACGGCGAAAACCAGCCCGTCCGGCGAATGAGGCCGGCGCCCGGCGGGCGTCCCTCGGAGCAGGACCGCCAGGTCCGCTCCTATGTTCGGGCAGGGACCCGGTGTGTCACCGGGTCCCGCTAGGCTGGCGGAATGACGCGTACCGAGCAGCCAACGGTCGTGACCCCCACATCCGGCGCCCTCGCCGCGGACTCCCGCGAGCGCGCCGTGCGAGCCCTGTTGCGCTTCCCTCCGCTCAAACGGCTGTGGAGCGCCCAGTTCGTCGGTGGCATCGGTGATGCCCTCGGCGTGCTGGTCCTGGTTCTGCTCGCGCTTCAAGCGGCGGTCTTCACCCCCCACGGAGGCGCCGCGGCCTTCGGTGGCGGATACCGGGGCGCGGCCTTCGCGGTCGCCGCCGTTTTCGGTGCCCGCCTCCTGTCGACGTTGCTCTTCGGTGCCGTGCTGCTCGGCCCGCTCTCCGCGCTGACCGCCCCCGACGGCCCGCTGGACCGTCGCTGGACGATGATCGCCGCGGACGGCGTACGTGCCCTGGCGCTGATCGTCGCCCCCCTGTGGATCGACTGGCTCCCGGGCAACGCCCTGGCCTGCGTGCTGATCACGGCCTTCGTGACCGGCGTCGCCGAGCGCTTCTGGACGGTGTGCCGGGAGAGCGCGGCGCCCGGGCTGCTGCCCGCGCCTCCCGCCGAGGGCGACGCCGTGAGACCGCAGCCGGACCACCACGACGCGCTGCGCCGGCTCTTCCTGCGCACGGGCTTCGTGTCGCTGCCCATCGCCGCCGCCGGCCTCCTGGTCGTCACCCTCATCGGCAACGCCCTGGGCGCGGGCATCGAGTGGTTCCACACCCACCAGGCGGCCCTCGGCTCGTACGTGGCCGCCGGCCTGTTCGCCGCGTCCGTCTCGATCCTGTACTTCCTCGCGTTCCCCGGCTCCCGTACGCCGCGTCCGCGCTCGCCTCTTGAGGGGCTGCGCCGCCCCAAGAGCGGCACCGGCGTCGACAAGGGGCGCACGGGCGCGATCCCGCTCCTCGTGCTGGCCTGCGCGGCGGTGGCCGCCGCGATCGCCGCCGCCGTCGCCGTCAGCGTCCTGCACGTGCGCGACCTCGGGGGCGGCCCGGTCGGCTTCGGCCTCTTCGTGCTGGCACTGAGCGGTGGCCCGGTCGTCGGCATCCGCAGGGCCCGCAAGATCCTGCCCGGCTTCTCCCGCCGCCGGCTGCTCGCCCTCTCCGTCGCCGTCACCGGCCTCGCGCTGCTGGCCATGGGCCTGGTCCCCGACCCGACCACGGTCCTGCTGCTGGCGCTGCTCGCCGGGGTGAGCGCCGGTGTCGCGGCCAACACCGGACACGTCCTCCTCGACCAGGAGTCCGAGGAGTTCCGTACCTCCCGCACGACCGAGCACCTGCACGCCGTCGTACGGCTCGCCGTCGCGCCCGCCGCGATCATTGGCCCGCTGCTGGCCGCCGGCATCGGCCCGCACCACCTCGGGAACGGCTCGTTCGTCTTCGCGCACGGCGGTGCCGCGTTCACGCTCATGCTCGTCGGCGCGCTGCTGCTGCCGGTCGCCGCGTGGGTGCTCGGCAAGACCGACGACCGGCAGGGCGTACCGCTCCGCCGCGACCTGCGCGAGGCGCTGCGCGGCGGCGACCCGGAGCAGGCCCCGGCGTCGACCGGCTTCTTCATCGCCCTGGAGGGCGGCGACGGGGCCGGCAAGTCCACCCAGGTCGAGGCGCTCGCCGACTGGATAAGGGCCAAGGGCCACGAGGTCGTGGTGACCCGCGAGCCGGGCGCCACCGCCATCGGCAAGCGGCTGCGCTCGATCATCCTGGACGTCTCCACCTCCGGCCTCTCCGACCGGGCCGAGGCCCTGATGTTCGCCGCGGACCGCGCCGAGCACGTGAACAGCGTGATCCGGCCCGCCCTGGAGCGCGGCGCCGTCGTCATCACCGACCGGTACATCGACTCCTCGGTGGCGTACCAGGGCGCGGGCCGCAACCTCGCCCCCACCGAGATCGCCCGCATCTCCCGCTGGGCCACCGACGGCCTCGTCCCGCACCTCACGGTCCTGCTGGACGTATCCCCGGAGACCGCCCGCGAGCGCTTCACCGAGGCGCCGGACCGGCTGGAGTCCGAGCCCGCGGAGTTCCACGAGCGGGTGCGCAGCGGCTTCCTCGCGCTCGCCTCCGCCGACCCGGCGCGCTATCTGGTCGTGGACGCCGGGCAGGAGCCCGAGGCCGTCACCACGGTCGTACGGCACCGCCTGGACCAGGTGCTGCCGCTGTCCGAGTCCGAGGTCGAGGCCCAGGCCGAGGCGCGCAAGGCCGCCGAGGAGGAGGCACGCAGGAAGGCCGAGGAAGAGGCCGCGCGCAAGGCCGAGGAGGAGCGGCAGGAGCGCGAGCGCCAGGAGCAGCTCGCCCGGCTGCGCGCCGAGGAGGAGGAGCGCAAGCGCCGCGAGATCGAAGCCGCCAAGGCGCGCGAGGCCGCGCGGCAGGCGGAGGAGGCCCGGCAGCGTGCCGAGGAGGCCCGCCGCCAGGCCGAGGAGGAGCGCCGGCGCCGGGAGGCCGAGGAGGCCGCCCGTCAGGCCGAGCAGGAGCGGCTGCGCCGGCAGCACGAAGAGGAGAAGCGGCTCCGCCAGGAGGCCGAGGAGCGCCGCCTGGAGAAGCAGCGCAAGGCGGAGGAGGCGCTGCTCCGCGCCGAGCAGGCGCGGCTCGCCGCGGCCACGGCGGCCGAGGGCGTCCACGACGCCGACGCGCCGACCACCGAGACGCCGGTCTTCAGCATGCGCAAGAAGTACGTGGAGGACGCGCAGGGCTCCGCTTCGGACGCGGCGGAGACCGTGCCCGGTGGGACGCCGCGGGTGGACATGCACAAGGAGGCGGCGCCCGGCTCCGGGAACGCGCCCCGCTCCGGCGCCGAAGCCGGGGACCGGGACGCCCGGCCCGGCTCCGACCCCGAGGAGACCGCGGTGCTCCCGCAGCCCGAGCCGGCCCGGGACGACGACCGGCCCGAGTCCGGCCGGCGGACGTCCCCCGCGGGCTCCGACGCCGCCGATGAGACCGCCGTGCTGCCGTCCGTACGTCCGGAGGAGGCGGACCGGAGCCGTGCGGCCGATGAGACCGCCGTGCTGCCGCCCGTGCGTCCCGAGGGCCCGGAGGACCGGGTTCCGTCGTGGATGTTCCGCCCGGAGGAGGGCGGCACGCGACGGCCGGCGGCCGAGTCGAGCACCGAGCGCACCGCCGAGCTGCCGCAGATCGACCCGGCGACCGGCCGGCCCGCCGGGCAGTCGCCGTACGAGTCGTACGCGCCGCAGCAGCCGCACCCGCAGTACGAGCAGCAGGCGCGGCCGGCCGGCCGCCGGCGCCCGGAGTGGGCCGAGGAGACCCCGCTGGACGACCTCCCGACCCTCGCGGACGAGCTGCTCGGCCCGCGCGACACGGAAGAGGAGGAGCAGCGCGGCCGCCGCGGCCGCCGCTGACCCCCGACTCCCGACCCTGGCCCCCGGTACATGCGCGTACCGGGGGCCGGGGCGTTTTCGGGTGGGTGGGCGACCCGGTACCGGGTGGGGCTGCCGGTCCGCCGTGGCGGCCTGCCGGTGCTGCTTTCCGCCCCCTCCCGCCCCCGAGGTTTTCCACAGGCGGTCGGGAGTGTCGGTGCCGTCCACCACAATGGAATGCGACGGACCGACCGGGCGATGCGACGGCACGGGGAAGGCGGCGTGCCGGGAGGCGCGCGGCGGCGGCACGGCACGGCACGGTACGGCGACGGCACGGCAGACACGGACAGGACGGCGGAGCGGCAATGGCGGTGTGGGACGACCTGGTGGGCCAGGAGCGGGTGACGGATCAGCTCGCCGCCGCGGCGCGCGACGCGGACGCCCTGGTCACGGCCGAGGAGGCGGGCCAGGCCGCGTCCGAGGCCGCGCCGGCCTCCATGAGCGCGTCCAGGATGACGCACGCCTGGCTCTTCACCGGTCCGCCCGGCTCGGGCCGGTCCACCGCGGCCCGCGCCTTCGCGGCGGCGCTGCAGTGTGTGAGCCCCGACCGCGCCCTGGGGGGCACGCCCGGCTGCGGCTTCTGCGACGGCTGCCACACCACGCTGGTGGGGACGCACGCCGACGTCGAGGTGGTCCGTACGGATCTGCTGTCCATCGGCGTGAAGGAGACCCGCGACCTGGTCCGCAGGGCTTCCATGTCACCGGCCGGCGGACGCTGGCAGGTGATCGTCCTGGAGGACGCCGACCGCCTCACCGAGGGCGCGGGCAACGTCCTCCTGAAGGCCGTCGAGGAGCCCGCGCCGCGTACGGTCTGGCTGCTCTGCGCGCCCTCCATCGAGGACGTGCTGCCCACCATCCGGTCGCGCTGCCGCCTGCTGACGCTGCGGACGCCCGCCACTTCGGCCGTGGCCGACATGCTGATGCGGCGCGACGGCATCGAGCCGGCCGCCGCCGCTGCCGCCGCCCGCGCCACCCAGGGGCACATCGGCCGGGCCCGCCGGCTGGCAACGGACGAGCGCGCCCGGGCCCGCCGCGCCGCCGTCCTCAAGCTGCCGCTCCGGGTCGACGACATCGGCGGCTGCCTCAAGGCCGCGCAGGAGCTGATCGACGCGGCGGGGGAGGACGCCAAGCAGGTCGCCGAGGAGGTCGACACCAAGGAGACCGAGGAGCTGCGGGCCGCGCTGGGCGCAGCGGCCGGCACCGGCGGGCGGCTGCCGCGCGGTACGGCGGGCGTGATGAAGGACCTCCAGGACCGGCAGAAGCGCCGCTCCACGCGTACGCAGCGCGACAGTTTGGACCTCGCCCTCAGCGACCTGACGGGCTTCTACCGCGACGTCCTGGCCGTCCAGCTCGGCACCGCCTCCGAGCTGGCCAACGAGGACGTACGGGACAGCGTCCAGCGCATCGCCGGCGGCTCCACGCCCGAGCGCACCCTGCGCCGCATAGAAGCGGTGCTCGCCTGTCGCCAGGCCCTGGACCGCAACGTGGCCCCGCTCCTCGCCGTCGAAGCCATGACCGCCGCCCTCCGAGCGGGCTGACCGGCCCCCCGACCCGCGCCCACCGCCCCGTGACCATCGGCTGCGGGGAGCAGCCCACCGCCCGGCTGCCGGGGAGCCCTCCCCCACCCCTCTCGGCCACCCGGTACCCCGCCGGTTTGGCCGAGCCGTGCCCACCAAGCGGCTGAAGTCACTCGGACGAGGGCAATAGGCCGGGCACGGGCGCACCGGTACGGATACGCTCCCCAGAGCTGTCGCCAACTGTCACCATTGGTCACGAACAGTCACGAGCCGAGCGCCGCCACCGCCGCCGACCGAGGGACCGCCCCATGGACACCAGCCGTCTGTTTCGCACCTCCGGCGCCGTGCTCGCGGCCGCCGCGCTACTCGTCTCCTGCAGCTCGTCCGCGAGCAAGGGGGGCGACACCGTCGCCTCCCCGGCGCAGAACGGCCCCGACGCGCGCCCGGACAGCGACAAGGCGACCAAGCTCCTCGACCCGCTGCCCGCGGCCGTACCGGCGGCCCTGCGCCCGTACTACGACCAGAAGCCGGCCTGGCGCTCCTGCGGCCCCAAGGGCTTCGAGTGCGCCACCCTCAAGGCCCCCCTCGACTACGCGAAGCCCAGCAGCGCCACCGACCTGAAGCTCGCCGTCTCCCGCAAGAAGGCCACCGGCCCCGGCAAGCGGCTCGGCTCCCTGATGGTCGACCCGGGCGGCCCCGGCGCCTCCGCGATCAACTACCTCCAGCAGTACGCGCCGGAGCCGGCCGCCGTGAAGGCCCGCTACGACATGGTCGCGATGGACCCGCGCGGCGTCGCCCGCAGCGAGCCGGTGCGCTGCCTCTCCGACCAGCGGATGGACGCGTACACACAGGTCGACCAGACCCCGGACGACAAGGCGGAGCAGAAGAAGCTCACCACCGCCTTCAAGAACTTCGCGGACGGCTGCAAGGCCCGTTCCGGCAAGGTGCTCGGCCATGTCTCGACCGTCGAGGCCGCGCGCGACATGGACATCTTCCGGGCCGTCCTGGGCGACCGGAAGCTGACCTACGTGGGCGCCTCGTACGGCACCTTCCTCGGCGCGACGTACGCGGGCCTGTACCCCTCCCGCGTCGGCCGGCTCGTCCTGGACGGCGCGATGGACCCCTCGCTCACCTCACGGCAGCTCAACGAGGACCAGACCGCCGGCTTCAACACCGCCTTCACGTCCTTCGCCGCCGACTGCATCAAGAAGCGCGACTGCCCGCTGGGCACCAAGAGCACCGCGGACGCGGGCAAGCAGCTCTCCGCCTTCTTCCGGCGGGTGGACGCGCACCCCGTCGCCACGGGGGAGTCCCGCAAGCTCACCGAGTCCCTGGCGACCAGCGGCGTCATCGCCGCCATGTACGACCAGACGGCCTGGCCGCTGCTCCGCGAGTACCTCGGCAAGGCGAAGAAGGGCGACGGCAGCGGCCTGCTCGCGCTCTCCGACTCCTACTACGAGCGTGACCCCGACGGCAGCTACGCCAACCAGATGTTCGCCAACCCCGCGGTGAACTGCCTCGACCTCCCGCCCGCCTTCTCCTCGCCCGCGCAGGTCGAGGCCGCGCTCCCCGCCTTCCGCAAGGCCTCCCCGGTCTTCGGCGACAACTTCGCGTGGTCCCCGCTGAACTGCGCGTACTGGCCCGCCAAGGCCACCGGTGAGCCGCACCGCATCGAAGCGAAGGGCGCGGCCCCGATCATGGTCATCGGCACCACCCGCGACCCGGCGACCCCGTACCCCTGGGCCCGCGGCCTGGCCTCCCAGCTCTCCTCGGGCCGCCTGCTGACGTACGAGGGCGACGGCCACACCGCGTACGGCCGCGGCAGCGACTGCGTCGACACCGCCGTGAACACCTACCTCCTGGAAGGCGCCCCGCCGGCCAGGAACAAGCGCTGCTCCTGACCCCGGAGCCCGCCCCCAAAGCCGATTACGAACCACCCCTCCGCCATGTGTAGACTGGGCCGCGCACCACGCCGCCTTAGCTCAGTCGGCCAGAGCGACGCACTCGTAATGCGTAGGTCAAGGGTTCGATTCCCTTAGGCGGCTCCGTGAAAGGACCAGGTCAGAAGATTCTGACCTGGTCCTTTGCTGTGTGCGGGGGGGGATGGTCCGGCGCAGCCTTGCCGGTGGGGCGGTTGTGGAGCGGTGCATCGACGTTCCGGGGCCGGGAGCTCCGGCCCGGCGGGTTCCCTCGGGGGACACCGCCCCGCGCCATCCGGCGGCGGGGTGGCCGGTCCTTGGCGTCCGTGCGCGTGACTGGATGTGGACCGCTCCTGGTGCGGCTTCGTGTGGACGGGTGGCGTCCGGAGCCGGTCGCGGACGCTGGCCGGAAGCGTGCGAGCTGGGCGGATGGAGCGACCGGCGGCGCGCTTGCGGCTACCTGGTCATGGCTGGGCGCGGCCGGCTGGGAGGGGGACGGAACAGCGGTTCCGGATGCGGGCGTTTCGGTCCGCGCGGACCGGTTTCCGGCCTGCGGCCCCGGCTACGCGGATGCGGTCACGCCAAGCCGAGGAGGGTGAAAGTGATCACCCAGGAACAGATACCCGTTGTGCTGGAGCACCCGGTATACGACGCCGAGGGCAACAAGATCGGCGACGCCAAGCACGTGTTCTTCGACGACCTCACGGGCCGGCCCGACTGGGTCACCGTCAGGACCGGCCTGTTCGGCACGAAGGAGACCTTCGTGCCCACCCTGGAAGCCACCGTCGTGGAGGACCACCTGGAGGTTCCGTACCCCAAGAGCACGATCAAGGACGCCCCGCACGTCGACGTGGACGCCGGCGGCCATCTGTCCCAGTCCGACGAGGAGCGGCTGTTCGCGCACTACGGCCTCGTCGACGAGGCGGCCGGGCAGCAGCCCGACCGGCCGGCGGAAGGCATGCGTCCGGGCACCGGACGAATGGATGAGGAGCGGAGCGCGGCGCCCACGGCCTCCGCGCCGGGAGCCATCGCCGAGGAGCCCGCTGCCCCCGGTCCTGTGGCCGCGGGGGAGCACGCCGACGACGCGATGACCCGTTCCGAGGAGCGGCTGCGTACCGGTACCGAGCGCCGGGAGGCGGGTCGGGCACGGCTGCGCAAGTACGTGGTCACCGAGGAGGTCCAGCGGACCGTTCCGGTGCGGCGCGAGGAGGCCCGTATCGAGCGGGAACCGATCACCGAGGCCAACCGTGACGCGGCGATGGCCGGTCCGGACATCACCGAGGCCGAGCACGAGGTGACGCTGCACGAGGAACGGCCGGTGGTGGAGACCGAGGCCGTACCGGTGGAGCGGGTTCGGCTGACCACCGAGGAGCGCACGGACGAGGAGACCGTCCGGGGCGAGGTCCGTAAGGAGCGGATCGAGACCGACCTCCCTGAGGAGCGCGACCGTACCGAGCAGGCCGATCGGACCGGCCGGGCCGACGAGTCCCGTCAGGCAGGCGGGCCCGGCGAGCGCGAGAGCTGAGTGGCCGGCTGCCCGGCCGGGCTGCGGGCCGGGCAGCGGCAGGCTGTCGTGAATGGGGCTGTCCGGGGGCGGGGTGAAGGTTCTAGCCTCGGAACGTACGGAAGTTCCGTACCGGCAGGTGGAACAGCGCGTACCGGTACGGCGTGCAGCCATGGATCTCCGAGCCCCCGAGATCGTCATCCGGGCCCATGAGCGGCCGGAGATCCGCTGAGTCTGCGGCGACGTCGCGGTCTTCCGGCCCCGCCCTCCCGGACTTGTCCCGCCGGGGTCATTCCCGCGCTCCCGGCGGCCGGTGACGGGCGAAACCAGCGCCAGAAGACGGGGACGGGGAGCCACGCCTTCTCGCGCACGGTCGCCGCCGGAGCCGACTCACGTACCCGGCGGCGACCCCTCGCGGGGCCCCGTGCCCCGATCCTGCGGGAATCTTTCTTTTTCCGGGCCGGTCGGCCGACCGGGTGCCGCATTCGGCCGTTCGATTGAATAATCAAACGACTGCGGCTCGCGGGGCACCGTAACGCCGGGGTGCCGGGGACGCGAGAATGCGGCCGCCGGATTCCCCCACCGGGGTTATTAGTAGGGCTGGGCGAGCGCCGGGCGGGACACGGCTGTAATCATTTTTGTGTCCCACTTCTGCGCAAAAGGAGAGAAACCATGCGCAAGTTCATCGGACGCTTCGCCGCCACCGCCGCGCTCACCGCGGCAGCCGTTGTCCCGCTCTCGGGTGTGGCCTCGGCGCAGTCACAGGAGGCTGCTGCCGCACCGACATCCGCCTCGGCGGCCGGACCCTGCTGGTTCGGCAGCTGCTGGGGTGGCTGGGGCCACAACCACTACTACTCCGACAACGACGTCGTCAATCTCGGCGGAATCCTCCTCTGACGGAGGAGCGCGCCGGTAGTCACGGGGGAGACGGAAAGCGGAAGGGCCTCGCTCTCGCGGGGCCCTTCCGCCGTCACTGCCGTCCGCGAACGTCAGTCGTTCACGCAGGTGTTGCCGAAGGCGGGGTTCAGCAGACCGATGACGTTGATGGTGTTGCCGCAGACGTTCACCGGAACGTGCACCGGAACCTGGACGGCGTTGCCGGAAAGCACGCCGGGCGAACCGACGGCCGCACCGGAAGCGCCGCTGTCGGCCAGCGCGGCACCGGAAGCGGCACCCGTGGCGAGGCCGGCAGCAGCCAGGACCAGAGCGGCCTTGTGGGCATTCTTCATGGGGAATCCCTCCAGGGATGGTTACCGCGGCTCCGGACGGGCGCCGCACCGTGCTGAACGCAGTTCCGGTCGATCGGCTACGGGCAGCCGCCGATAAACCTTCGATCGGCTCAATGCGCTGAATGTGCGGGGCCGACCGACCGCGCTCCGAATTCTGGCCGGTGCGGCACGCGGGAGCGCGCAACGCTTGCCCGAGAGCGCCTTCGGCGTGTTGCGAACCGCACACCTGACCAGCGATTCACCCGATCGAAACCGCACCCGTCGACCTGTTGATGCGTTGATCGGTTTGTTAGCCCAACTGGGCGACGGAAATCGAAGCCGACGTTACTGTCCGCTGTTCAGTGAAGAGGTACTGCTATGTCGCGCGTTGCCAAGACCGCCCTGCTCACCGCCGTGGCCGGAGCCGCCGTACTCGGTGCATCCGGTATGGCTTCCGCCACCTCCGGTTCGGGTGCGTTCGGTGCCGCCGAGAACTCCCCGGGCGTCGGTTCCGGGAACCTCGTCCAGGCCCCCGTTCACGTTCCGGTGAACGCCTGCGGCAACACCGCCACCGTCATCGGTGCGCTCAACCCGGTTTTCGGCAACCCCTGCGTCAACCAGTGACGGCAGCGCCGGACGGCGGGATTTGAGCCGACCGGCGGCACGGCTGCGGACCGTTTTCCAGCGGCGCGGTGGCCTGATGTCCTTGCGGGCGTCAGGGCACCGCGCCGTTCCACGTTCATTCGAGTGACAGCACGCAACCAAACTCACCCCATCCCGTTGTCCAGTTCGCTCCGACTACGGGCATTCCGTATTGAGAAGGGTGAATCGTGTTCAAGAAGGTTCTTGCCACGGGTGCCGTGGCGGCGTCCATTGTGGGTATGTCGGCGGCGGCTGCTCCGCAGGCGCTGGCGCTCGGTGACGACGGGGGTGCCACGAACGCGAGCGGGAACGGCGCTTCGACGTCGTTCGGTAACCAGACGACGGCCGGTCACATGAGCACGCAGCTCGGTCTGGTCCAGGGCACGCTGAACAAGCCCTGTGTCGGTCTGCCGCTCAAGGCGAACATCGGCGCGCTCGTCGGCCTGGTCCCGATCGCCGTCCAGGACATCAACGTCCTGTCGAACCCGCAGAACCAGCAGTGCACCGACAACTCGTCCCAGAACAAGGGCGACGAGCCGCTGTCGCACATTGTGGACGGTGTTCCGGTGCTGTCGGCCAACGGTTCCGGCAACGGCTGATCACAACGGCTGTGAAGGCCCGGACCGCCAGTCCTCTCCTCCTGGGCGGTCCGGGCCTTTCCATGTCTCCGAATACCGTCTTCCCAGTACTGGTCGTATCAACCGAGTTGAGTACCGGCGAGCCGACCGGAAGAAATTCCTACAAGCATTCCTTCAGGCCGAGTCGTTGGGTCATTAGGGGGTGTTCCGGGGAAAGTTCCGGAGATGTGGTTTCGATTCTCCGGGGTGCTCGTTACCAGTCACGGCAGCGTAGTTACGGGCGATCTGGATAGCGCTCGTGCGGCACGAAGGTCGTGACCGTTTCGTACTCCGCTGCAGAAAGGGCTGAAAGTGAAGTACACGAAGGTCGCCGCGGTCGCCGCTGGAACGCTGATGGCTGCGGGCGTTGCCGCGCCGGCGTTCGCCGACTCGGGTGCCAGCGGTGCCGCCAACAACTCTCCGGGCGTGCTGTCCGGCAACGTCGCCCAGATCCCCGTTCACATCCCCGTGAACGTCTGCGGCAACACCATCGACGTCATCGGCCTGCTGAACCCCGCCTTCGGCAACACCTGCGTCAACGACTGACGTCCGCACGCACGCTGGTGCGAGTTCGACCCGGACGGCCTCGGGGCGCATGCCATGCGCCCCGGGGCCGCCTTGTGATTACGGGCGTACGGGCAGCAGGCCCTTACGCGACGGCAAGCGAAGACAGGAAGACCAATGCGACAGGTCCTGGCAAAGGGTCTCCTCGCCGCCGCGGCCACCACCGGTGTACTCGGGGTGACCGGAGGCGCCGCGTTCGCGGACGCGGGGGCGAGCGGCGAGAGCGGGAACTCCCCGGGCGTGCTCTCCGGGAACACCGTCCAAGCGCCGGTGGAGCTCCCCGCGAACGCCTGCGGGAACAGCGTGGACGTCGTCGGCGGACTCAACCCCGCCTTCGGCAACGGCTGTGCCAGTGACGGGGGCGGAAACGACGACAACGACAACGGGCATGCGCAGGGCGCACACCAGCAGCGCACGGGGGGAGGCGGCGGCAGCAGCAGCGACGGGAACGGCGCGAGCGCGACCGGCTCGGCGCAGAACTCCCCGGGCGTCGGATCGGGCAACGACGCCCAGGCGCCCGTCGACGTGCCGGTCAACGCCTGCGGCAACTCCGCGGACGTCGTCGGTCTGCTGAACCCCGTCTTCGGCAACAGCTGCGACTCCTCGACGGGTGAGAAGCAGCACGCCGAGGAGGCCGCGCCGCACCCTGTGCCCGAGACGCACACGCGTCCGGCGCAGCAGGAGCGGCCCGCCGCACCCCGTGCCGCCGAGCCCGAGGTCATGGGGGCGCAGCTGGCCCACACCGGTACGGCGCAGCTGGGTGCGGCGGCCGGCACCGGCGCCGCGCTGGTGCTCGGTGGGGCGATCCTGTACCGCCGGGCGCGTACGGCCGGGCGCTGAATCCCGCTGCCCGGCGTCGCCCACCCGGTCTCCGCGGCGGCGCCGGGCGGTGCGGTGGACGGGCTGCCCGTACCGCCGGGAAGTAATTCAGATTTCCGTATGGATGGGTGTGCATAACGCCGGGCGGGCTTCTCCCGGGTGCGCAGGGAAATCCGCGGAATCCCCGTCGTTCGAGTGGTACGGGAAAAAGGGAGCGGGCCCGCAGTTTCCGCGCGGGAACCGGGTCGTTACGCATGACGACAGCGGCGGTACGTACGGCTCGCCAAACTGCCTGCGCGACGCGCAGGGCGTCCTTGTCGCCCTCGCCGCTGCGGAAAGGAACGCTGAAGATGAAGCTCGCGAAGACCGCGGCGATCCTCGCCGGCTCCGTGGTGGCGCTGGGGGCCGCGACCCCCGCGTTCGCCGCACCCGCCCCCTCGACCTCTCCGAGCATGAGCCTGAACGCCGGGCTGAACGACGCGCTCGAGAACGCCGGCAAGGCCGAGGTCGACCCGCTGGTGGAGCACGCGCACCACACCACGCACGCGCTGGCCGCCGGCGACGGCGAGGGGCTGCTGGAGGGCGTCACCGGTGTCGCGGGAAACCTTCCGCTGGCCGGTCTGCCGCTCGGGAAGTAACGCCGCCGCACCGCCGGGCGGCCGATCCGGCGCAAGGATCAGCCGCCGTGCAGCGGGACGGCGTACGGCCCGTCCGGGCCCGCGACCGCGAGGACGGTTCCAGGATGAAGGGGATCGGAATCGCCCCCGCTGATCGGCCGCTCGATCAACATACCTTGCTCCGGTCCGTTATCCGGCACACCGGAGAATTTACCGCCGAACGGCGCATTCGGGCCGCCGCGCCGTTTTCCCTGAACAGCGCGTGGAATTCCCGGATCGTACATGCGCACGCGCGTTGCGCATTCCACCGTACGGCCGTTCCGGAACGGTGAATTCGAAGACCGCACGAAGAACCATATGGGTGAAAGTGCAAAACCAAACCCGCTGAGAAGAGTTGGGCAGAGCGCTCCGGATGCGGGCATTCAGTAACAAGAAGGGTGAATCGTGATCAAGAAGTTCATGGCCTCGGCCGCAGTTGCGGCGTCCATCGTCGGTGTCTCGGCCGCAGCCGCCCCGCAGGCGATGGCTGTTGGTGACGACGAAGGTGCCACCGCCCTCAGCGGCAACGGCGCGTCGCAGTCGTACGGCAACTCCACCACCCACGGCAACATGAGCCCGCAGATCGGCCTGATCCAGGGCTCCCTGAACAAGCCCTGCATCGGCCTGCCGGCCAAGGCCAACATCGGCTCGCTCGTCGGCCTGGTGCCGATCGCGGTCCAGGACATCAACGTCCTCTCCTCCCCGCAGAACCAGCAGTGCACCGAGAACTCGACCCAGAACAAGGGTGACGAGGCGCTGTCGCACCTGCTCGACGACATCCCGATCCTGTCGGCGAACGGTGCCGGCAACGAGTAAGTGCCACCGGGAACCCGGGCCGTTCACCCCTCGCGGGGTGCGGCCCGGGTTTCCTGCTGTCCGGCCGGCGTGCGGGCTTGTCCCGGGCGGACACGACGACGGCCCCGGGCGCCGCGGGTGGGCGGCGGCCGGGGCGGTCCGTACGAACGGCCGCGGTCCGTACGGTGCGGAGGCCGTACGGTCGGAGCTCGTACGGTCAGAGTTCGTACGGCCGTTGGCGGGGCGGCCGGGGCCGCGGCGGGTCGGGCACCCGTGGCGCCCGGAGCGGCGGCCGGTCCGGACCGGCCTGCGGCTCGGCGTCGTCGGGGAGTTCGCGGCGGGGCGGGAACGGGCCCCGCGCGTGCCACTCGGCCAGCAGTCGGTCGTAGATCGGCGTCGGCTCCTCCCGCACCCAGCGGCCGGGCCGGGGCACGCGCGGCGGTTGCCGGTCCGCGTGCTCGTCGTCGTCCATCATGTCCACGTCCACGTACAACCGACAGTCACGGCCGCGGGTTATGCCGGGTGTGGGCCGAAGGAGTTAGCCCGGGTGCGGGAGGAGCCGGGCAGGGCCCGCGACGCTCAGTAGTCCACGTCCGGTGTCTCGCCGGCCGGGGGCCGGGAGTACGGCGACTGCTGGGGCATGCCGGACGCGCCGGGTGCCTGGCCCCAGGGCCGCTGGACGTTGCCGAGGATGGTCTTGGCCAGGTCGCTGGTGGCGAAGACGGTCTCCTGGGCGGCCGTCGCGAGGTCCTCCCGGTCATTGGACCCGAGGGCCGCCACCAGGCCGAGAAGCTTGTGGTGCAGGACGCCGATGGCCTGCTCCTGCGCGCGCTGCGGAGCCGGCACCTGGCTTTCGGAACGCGCCGGGGCCCTGTTCGTCCCGGAGTGGTCGGTGGGGGCGTACGGGTCGGCCTGGGCGTAGATGTCGGCAGGCGCGTCGCCACCGGTCAGGCCCGACTGGTCCGCGGGGTACTCCGGGGTGGACATCAGATCGCGGCCCTGGAGCCTGGACAGCTCGCCGGCGATGGCCTGGGCCTCGGCCTTGGTCTGCGCAGCGGACTTCTTGTCGTCGGTCTTCAGCGCGTCCCCGACCACATGGAGCACGTCGGAGAGGGCGCCCAGCAGGCCGCCGGAACTGCTGCTCTGCGGAGTGTCGGCGCCGGGGGCCGGGGCGGTCACGTCGGGGGGCGCGGCGGTCCGTTCGGTGGCCGCAGCGGTGGCCGGGCCGGCCGTGCCGAGGACCAGGGCGCCGCAGACGGCGGAGGTGACGACGAGTCCGGGCTTACGGGGCATGCGCATGGGGGTCCTTTCGGGTGACCGGTCGTGGCGGTCGGTGGTGGGCAAGGCGGTACCCGCGAAGGGCACTGCCGAGCGGTGCGTCGGGGACGCCGAGATACCGTCACGGTGCAAAGGGCGGTCGCCACGCGCAATTCATCGACTACCGACTGTGTGGGGCGGTTGCTCCCGGTCACATTGCCTGACCTGCCGTTTCGCGCGGAGCGGCATTAGCGGTGGGGCTGCGGCCATTCGGGGCGTGCGGCGGACGGCCGGTGCGGGCGGTGCGTACGGCCGGCCGGCCCGCCCGAGTGCCCGGCCGGGTGGCAGCGGGCCCGGAATCATTACCTCCCGCCCCGCACGGCGTTGCACTGGGTGTGGCGGAACGTGTCACCGGCCGTGATGCGTGGGCCTTCGCGGGGCGGTGCCGTCCTCACCCTCCGGCACCGTCCCGCCTCCCGTACACAGCAGGCCTGTTCGGAGGCGGTGGAACGTATCTTCATGCCGTCCCCGGTGCAGGCGTATTCGGGGCCCGGTCCGGGTGCGGACCGCAACCTCCGGCCATGGCTTCGAGTTGGTCCGGGCGTGGAGCTCTTTCTCGAAAGACAGCGCCCCGGAGCCGTCCCGCGCCCCGGGATGGAGCCGACTCCGATCTACGACCGGCTGCTCGCCGAGTGGCGGGCGGGCACCGTCCGGCGGCCCGCCGCTGCCGGCTGGCCGCACGAGGACACGGTGTGCGGTACCGGCCAGGGGCCCGGCGGCCCCGGCCGGCCCGACGGTCCGCCCGGCACGCGGCTGCCCGCCGTGGTGACGGGGCCGGCGAGGGGGCCCGCACGGGGCGCGGCGCCGGTGCGGGGCGCGGGGCCGGTTCCGGTGGCGGCCCCGGCGCGCGCCGGGGCTCCGGCACGCCCCGGCATGCCCGCACGCGCCGCGGTGCCGGCCCGTACGGCGGCGCGGGCGCCGATGGCACGGATGGGCCGGGTGCCCGTGGCGCCGCGCACGGCGTCCACCTCGCACCCGCTGTGAGCTGCTGCTCGGCGACCTGGGGCACTGCGTGGTGACGTGATTCGCTGCTCGGTGGCCTGATCTGGTGCCCGGCGGGGCGAGGCGCGGAGGGCAGGCGGTCGGCGCCCTTCCTCGGCTCCTCGGCGCTCAGCGCCGGGTGTTCGTGCGGTCCGTCGGGGTGCCGCGCGGCCGGGGGATGGCCGGTCCGAAGGACAGCGCCTGGCGGACGACTTCCTCGGCGCTGGGCGGCACATCGGGCCAGAAGATCAAGTCGCTGATGTAGCGGCAGCGCAGGGCCTGCTCCAGCCAGTCCAGATGGGCGTAGAGCTCGGCCTCGCCCTCGTACGCACGGTCCAGGATCTGCTGGACGAGGGCGACGGCTCGCTGCCGCACGGCCTCGCCCGGGGCGTTACCGCAGTCGTCGTCGCCGCTGCCGCTGTGGTCGCTTTCCACGCGAGGCTCCCTGTCGAGGCTGACCGGTCCCCCAGAGACTGTCACTCTTCGGCCGCCGTCAAAACCTCCCGGACAGCGGCCGGACAGCAGCCGTACTGCCGCGGATCCGGCTCGGCGGTTGCGCTCCCCCGACGGACGGTGTGCGCGCCGGCGCACCGACGGGCCGGATCCGATGTGACGATCTCATCGGACGGGTCCAACGGCTGACTAACATGTGGCCAACCATGGGGCCAACGGGTCGGCCTGTACGGAGGAGCAACATGCGGTTCGGCCTGCTGGGCCCGTTGACGGTGGACGACGGCGCGGGCGGAGCCCGGCCGTTGAACAGTGCGAAGGGCCGGGCGCTGCTGGCCGCCCTCCTGCTGCGCGCGAACCGCGTCGTACCGGTCGAGGTGCTCAAGGAGGCGCTGTGGGGCGCGCGTGCCCCCGCCTCGGCCAACGCCTCGCTCTACAACCACGTCACGCGGCTGCGCCGCACGCTCGGTGCGGACGGCGACGGCCGGCTCCGCTCGGTGGCGCCCGGCTATCTGCTGCGGGTCGGCGCCGGTGAGCTGGACAGTACCGAGTTCACCGCGGCCGTACGGCGGGCCCGGGAGGCGTACAGCCGGGGGGACTGGACCGCGGTGCTCCGGGAGGCCGCCGGGGCGTCGGCCCTGTGGCGCGGCCGGCCGCTGGACGGCCTGTCCGAGGAGGTGCACGAGGCGCTGGACGCGCAGCCCTTCGTCCGCCAATTGGAGGAGGAACGTCTCCAGTTGCTGGAGTGGCGGTACGACGCAGAGCTGCTGCTGGGGCGGCACAGGGGCCTCGCGCCCGAGCTGTCGCGGCTGGTCGCCGAGCATCCGCTGCGCGAGTCCTGCCACCGGCAGCTGATGCTGGTACTGCGGCGCACGGGGCGTCAGGCGGAGGCGCTCGCGGTCTTCCACGCGCTGCGCCGGCGGCTGGTGGAGGACCTGGGCGTCGAGCCGGGCGCGGCGGTACAGGAGGCGTACCAGGAGGTGCTGCGGGACGACCCGCCCGAGGCGGCCGTCCCCGGCCGGAGAGAGACGAGCATCCCTGGCCAAAGGGCGGCTTCCCCGGCGCAAGAAGCAGCCGGGGAGGCAGCCCTTGAGGGGGACCACGAACGCTGCGTACCGGGTGCTGCGTACGACGGGGCCCCGTCTGTCGGCACGGAAGCCGGTGCAGGGCTCAGCGAGGAAGCCGGTGCCGGGCCGAGTACGGACACCGGTGCCGGTCCCGCGCCCCGGCCCGCCCAACTCCCGCCGCCGCCCACCCCGTTCCTGGGTCGCGACGCGCAGGTGGAGGCGCTGTACGAGGCGTTGGTGCCGCATGCCGACCGGCCCGCCACCGCCGTGCTCAGCGGAATGGCCGGGGTCGGCAAGAGCGCGCTTGCCGTGCACGTCGCCCACGGGCTGCGCGACCGTTACCCGGACGGGCAGCTCTTCCTGAACCTGCGCGGCGCCAACCCCGGTGGCGCGCCGATGACCGCGCTTCAGGGGTTGGAGGCGCTGCTGCGCGACCTCGGCGTACCGAGGGGCCGGGTGCCGGACGACGTGCACGCCGCAGCGGCGCTGTTCCGCTCGACGCTCGCCGGGGCCCGGATGCTCCTCGTCCTCGACGACGCGGCCGGCGCCGCCCAGGTGCGCCCGCTGCTCCCGGCGGATCCCGGCTGCGCGGTGCTGGTCACCAGCCGGTCGCCGCTGGCGGCGCTGGACGGCGCGGTGCACCTGCCGCTGGCCCGGCTCACCGAGCGGGACAGCGTGGACCTGATCGGCCGGGTCTCGGGGCAGGGCCGGGTGCCGGCCGGCAGTCCGGCGGCCCGGCGGCTGGCGGAGCTCTGCGGCCAGCTGCCGCTGGCGCTGCGGGTGGTCGCGGCGCGGCTGGCCGCCCGCCGTGCGCTGACCGTCGAGGCGCTGGTCGAGCTGCTGGACGGGCAGGACGGGCGGCTGGACCACCTGGAGTACGACGACCTGAGCGTGCGGCGTCCGCTGGCCTTCGCGTACGACGCCCTGGTCGCCTCGGAGCGGTCGGCCGACCGGGACGCGGCGCTGGTGCTGCGCCGGATGGGGACGCTGGACCTGCCGGAGTACGAGACGGAGCTGACGGCCCGGCTGATGGACGCCGGCGTCCGGCGGGCCTGTGCCGCGCTGGACCGGCTGGTGGACGTGGCCCTGCTGGAGGAGGTGGCCTTCGGCCGGTACGCGCCGCACGACCTCGTACGGGACTTCGCGCGCGAGGTGGCCGAGCGGCACGAGGAGGCCGCGGAGCGGGCGGCGGCGGTACGGCGCGGCGTGGAATGGTTCGCGGCCCGGGCCGCGCAGTCCGTCCGGGTGTTCCTGCCGGCGACGCGCTTCCGTGAGGTGCGGCTGGCGGGCGAGCCGGCGGAGCGGGCCGCGCCCTTCGAGGTCGGCGAGGAGGCGTGCGCCTGGGGCGATCGCGAACTGGCGGTGATGCGCTGCCTGGTGACCCGCCACATCCGTACGGAGCACGCCCGGGACGCGGCGGTGACGCTGGTGCGGATGCTCGCGCCGTATCTGCAGGGCCGCGGCCGGATGCAGGAGTTGACCGAGCTGAGCGGCCTGGCACGCACGGCCGCGCGGGAGTCGGGGGACGCGGGCGCGGAACTGGTCGCGATGAGCGACCTGGCCGGCGCGTACTACATGTCGGGGCGCTACGAGAAGGCGCTCGCGCTGATCGACGAGGCGATCGCGAAGTCGCGGCTGCTGGGCGACGACGAGTGGCTCCAGCGGGCGCTCGGCAACCGCGGGCTGCTGCTGTACGTGCTGGGTCGGCCCGAGGAGTCGGCGGCGGCGCAGGAGGAGGCGCTGGCGTACGCGTACCGGCTCGGCGACGACCACGCGGTGGCGGTCTGCCTCAGCAACCTGGGAAATCTCTTCGAGCTGACCGACGCGCGCAAGGCCATCGAGTTCCACATGCGGAGCCTGGAGACGGGCGTACGGCTGGACAGCGCACCGTTGCAGCAGACGGCGCGCTGCAACATCGGCTGCGCCTACCTCACGCTCGGCGAACCGGAGGAGGCCATCGGCCACTTCGAGGCGGCGCTGCACTCACCGGAGGACGCTACCGACTGGCACACGGTCTCCGAGAGCCGGCTCGGCCTCATCCGCGCGCTGCGGCGGCTGACGCGGGCGGACCACGCGGCGCGCGAGTGCGAGGCGCTGCTGGCCCTGGCCGAAGTGCGCGGCGACGCGTACACCTCGGGGAAGGCGCGGTACGAGTACGGCCATGTGCTGCGCGCACTGGGGCGCACTGCCGAGTCCGGTACGCAGTGGCGCCTGTCGCTGGCCGCGCTGGACGGTACGGACGCCGATGTACTGCCGGAGTTGCGGTCCCTCGTGTGACGTGCCGGTAGTGCGCAGGCCGAGTATTGGCCAAACAATTACTCAGCGTCCTTTCGCCATGTCCTGGCCCTCATCCGGCCGGTTTCCCGGGGGTGGGTAGCCCGCCTGGCGCACAGGAATGGGAAAACGGATAAACTGGTGCAATTGTGGTGGGAGTTGTCATGGGCTCTCCGGCGCCCGGCAGGGGTGGTCCGCCCTGTCCGGCGTGCGAGGCCCGCCGCCAGCGTCCAGGAGGCCCCATGCTCCGAAGCGCCGTCCGCAGCGCCGCAGCCGGTTTCGTGCTTCTCTTCGCGGCGGTGCTCGCCGCCGACGCGGGTGCCGGGGGCGGTGGTGCCGTCGCCCCGCCGGCCCCGGTCCGCCTGGTCTCCGCCCAGAAGGGACTGCCGCTCGACGGCCCCACCGTGGTCGCACACCGGGGGGCCGCGAAGTACGCGCCCGAGAACACCCTCGCCGCCGTCGACGAGGCCGACCGGCGCGACGTCGAGTGGGTCGAGAACGACGTACAGCGCACCAAGGACGGCAAGCTGGTCGTCATCCACGACGCCACGCTCACGCGGACCACCAACGCGAAGAAGGTCTTCCCCAAGCGGTCGCCTTGGCGGGTGGGGGACTTCACCGCTGCCGAGATCGCCAAGCTGGACGCGGGGAGCTGGTTCAACAAGAAGTACGCGGGCCAGCGGGTGCCCACCCTCGCGTCCTACCTCGACCGGCTGGACAACAACGGCCAGAACCTCCTGCTGGAGATCAAGAATCCGGAGAAGTACCCCGGCATCGAGAAGCAGGTACTCACGCAGCTGCGGAGTTCGGGTTGGCTGGACCCGGCACACGTCATGGACGGACTCGTCATCCAGAGCTTCGGCGTCGACGCCGTCCGTAAGGTGCACGCGCTCCAGCCGGAAGTCCGTACCGCGGTGCTCGGTACGCCGAGCCGGGCCAAGCTCCCGGAGTACGCCCGGTTCGCCGACTGGATCAATCCGCCCTTCAAGGACCTGAGTTCGGCCTATGTGTCCGCTGTGCACAGCCTGTGGGGACCGCACGCCGAGCGGCTCGAAGTGCACACCTGGGGCGTGTCGGCCAATCAGGCCAAACGGGCGTTCTCGGCCTTCGGAATCGACGGCGTCATCCTCTGACCTGCGCATTCCGCTTACCCGCCCGGCGTGTGACGTACATGGCATGTGAAGCATGTGAGGAGAGGATTTACGGGATTCGGCGTGCCGGGCTAGGGTGCCTCTGATGTTCTCAGCTGCCTCGCTCCCCGCAATTCCGGTAAGACGGAGAATTCTCTCCCTGGGTTGCCTGGGGGAGGGGACGTGAACAATCTCGCGCAGTCGCAGAGTGAGCGACGCACTCCCCTTCCTCCCACCCGGTCCGCACCGGGCGCCGCGGACACCGCGGTCAAGGACCATGCGGTCACCGGTGGCGGCGAGCAGACCGGCCGGAAGCGGGACACGCAGGCGAAGAACGGCAAACAGCGCGACGCCTTCTTCGACAACGCCAAGTACCTCGCCATCGTCCTCGTGGCGATGGGGCATTCGTGGGAACCGCTGCGGGACGGCAGCCGGTCGGCGGCCGCGCTGTACATCACCGTGTACGCGTTCCACATGCCGGCGTTCATCATCATCTCCGGCTACTTCTCGCGCAGTTTCGACATGCGCAAGGACCGGCTGCAGCGGCTGATCACCGGCGTCGCTGTGCCGTACATCCTCTTCGAGACGGCGTACACGCTGTTCAAGCGGGTGGCGGACGACGACCCTTCGTACCCCATCAGCCTGCTGGACCCGTGGTACCTGACCTGGTTCCTGATCGCGCTGTTCGTCTGGCGGCTCACCACGCCGATCTGGAAGATCGTGCGCTGGCCCGTCCCGCTGGCCCTGGCCATCGCCGTCCTGGCGTCCGTCTCGCCGGACATCGGTGACGACCTGGACCTCCAGCGCGTGCTGCAGTTCCTGCCGTTCTTCGTCATCGGCCTGTGCCTCAAGCCCGAGCACTTCCTGCTGGTGCGCAACAAGCGCGCCCGCATGCTGGCGGTGCCGGTCTTCGCCGCCGCGCTGGTCTTCGCGTACTGGGCCGCGCCCCGGATGAACGCCGCGTGGTTCTACCACCGCGACAGCGCCCAGGAGATGGCCGCCCCGTGGTGGTCCGGTGCGGTCATGACGCTGGCGATGTTCGGCTGCTCACTGGTCCTGGTGGCGTGCTTCTTCGCCTGGGTCCCGGGCCGCAAGATGTGGTTCACCGCGCTCGGCGCCGGCACCCTGTACGGCTACCTGCTGCACGGCTTCCTGGCCAAGGGGTCACGCTTCTGGGACTGGTACGACGCCCACTGGATGCACACCCCGCTCGGCGCGATCGCACTGACGCTGATCGCCGGTTCGATCATCACGGTGCTGTGCACCCCACCGGTGCAGCGGATGTTCCGGTTCGCCATGGAACCCAAGATGACCTGGGCGTTCAAGAAGGACGCCGCCGAGGTGGCCCGCCACCGGAAGTGACATGAAGGCCAGGCAGAATCGCCTGTGCCATCCGGGGCCCGGTTCGCGCGCGGACCGGGCCCCGTCGTCCGTCCGGAGGAGACACCATGTCCGAGTCGGCCTGGTCCGGTGAACAGCTGGACCTGGACGCCTACCTGGCGCGCATCGGGTACGCGGGGGACCGCGCGCCCACCCTGGAGACGCTGCGCGCGGTCCAGGCCGCCCACGTCACGGCCATCGGCTTCGAGAACATCGACGTGCTCCTCGGCCGGCCGCTGGCGCTGGACGTGCCGAGCCTCCAGGACAAGCTCGTCAGCGGCGGCCGCGGCGGCTACTGCTACGAGCACAACCTGCTCTACGCCGCAGCGCTGGAGCGGCTCGGCTTCGCCGTCTCCGGGCTCGGCGCCCGCATCCGGATGGGCGACGACCGGATCCGCCCCACCACGCACGCGCTGCTGAAGGTGCGGCTGGACGGCGAGGACTGGATCACCGACGTCGGCTTCGGCGGCGAGGCGCTGCTCGCGCCGCTGCCGCTGCGCGCCGGGTACCAGGAGCGGCAGGGCGGCTGGACCTTCGGCATCGACCGGGTCGACGCGGCGGACCCGGACGGCGAGCGCACGTGGATCGTGCGGTCGCTGCACCCCGAGGGCTGGCTCGACCTGTACTCCTTCGGGGCGGAGCCGCGGTACGCCGTCGACTTCGCCGTCTTCAATCACTACATCGCGACCCACCCGCGGTCGCCGTTCGTCCAGCGCCTCGTGGTGCAGCGCCCGGACCACGGCCTGCGGCGCACCCTGATCGGTACGGAGCTGACGCTGACCGGTACCGACTACTCCCGCGACGTGCGGGAGGTCGGCGCCGCCGAGCTGCCGCGGGTGCTCGGCGAACTCTTCCGGATCACGCTCACGGACGCGGACGAGAAGACGCTGGTGGGCTGGTACGGCCGGTGAGGGCCGGTGGCCGGCGCCGCGCGGCCGGGCGGATCAGGAGACGACCGCGATGCCCTCGATCTCGACGAGCGCGGCCTCGTCCCACAGGCGGGTCGTGCCGATCACGGCCATCGCGGGGTAGTCCGTGCCGACCAGTTGCTTCCACACCCGGCCGATCGCGGCGGCGTTGCTGCGGTAGTCGGCCACGTCCACCGCGTACACCGTCAGTTTGCCCAGGTCCCCGGGGCCGGCCCCGGCCGCCTCCGCGGCGGCCAGCAGGTTCGTCAGCGCCTGCTCGAACTGCTCGACGACGCCCGTGCCGACGATCCGGCCCGCGCCGTCCAGCGCCGTCTGCCCGGCGAGCAGGACGAGCGTCCCGGGAGCGGCCCGCACGGCATGGCTGAAGCCGGTGGGCGGGGACAACTGCGCCGGGTTGATCCGCTCCAGCTCACTCATGCACCGCTCCGTCCCGTGGTCCGCGCACGTACGCGGCCTCCGCCTCAGCCGTCGGTCGCCACCAATTCGTAGCGCACACCCAGCGATTGAAGCGCCTCCTGCTCCTCCTGCGGAAGATCCTGGTCGGAGATGACGAGATCGAAGTCGGCCAGCGGGGCCAGCTCGTACAGCGCCTGGCGGCTGAACTTGGAGTGGTCCACCAGCAGCACCTTGCGCCGGGCCGCCGCCATCAGGGCCCGCTTGACCAGGACGTTCTCCTGCGCCTGGTGGTAGCAGTGGCCGTTGTCGACGGCGGAGGTGGACAGGAAGGCGACATCGGCGCGGAAGCTGCGCGCGATGTCCGCGGTGGACATGCCGAGGAAGGCGTTGAACGCGGCGTGGTACTCGCCGCCCAGCGCGATCACCCGGATGTCGGGCTCGTCGGCCAGCTCATTGATCACCTGCAGGGAGTTGGTGATCACGGTGTACGCGCCCCGCCCGGAGAGCGAACGGGCCAGCGGCAGCGCCGTACTGGAGTCGTCGATGATCACCGCCTGGCCGGGCTCCGCGATGGCCAGCGCGGCCGCGCAGATCGCCTCCTTCGCGGCGACGTGCTCGCTGCCGCGCCAGCGCGCGTTGGACTCGAACAGGGCGTTGGGCGCCGCGGTGGCGCCGCCGCGCACCTTCCGCAGCCAGCCCTGGTGCTCCAGACTGTCCAGGTCGCGGTGGACGGTCATCTGGCTGACGCCCAGCTCCTTGACCAGGTCCTCGATGCTGACCTGGCCCTCCGCCAGCACCCGGTCCGCGATCCGCTTGCGGCGGTCCTTGGGGCTGAGCTTGGCCGGGGACGCGGGGTCGTCGGCCGGGGGCACGGCGTCAGGAGTCCCCTCGGCAGTGCCGTCGGCTGTCCCTTCGGTACCGGTCAACGCTGGTCCTCTCCCGGATGGCGGTCATCGACGTCCTCACGGCCCGGCCGGCCGCACCGGGGCCTCCTCGGAGTTTAGAGCCTGTACGGGCGCCGTCCCCCGGCTCGTACGCGGCCCCGTGCCAGGCCGTACGGCGCCCCGCCCGGCCGTGCCGCGCCTCATTTCGCGTCCGCGTAGCACTCCACCACCGCCGTGGTGAACGGGAAGCGGACCGGGGTGGGCCCGAAGGCGATGCGGCCCGCCAGATCGGCCGCCGCCGCGATGGCCTCGGCGACCGCGGGCGCTTCCTCCTCGGGACAGTGCACGATCACCTCGTCGTGCTGGAAGAAGACCAGCTCCGCGCGCATACCGGCCTCGTGCAGCGACCGGCGGAGCGCGGCCAGCACCAGCAGCGCCCAGTCGGCCGCGCTGCCCTGCACGACGAAGTTGCGGGTGAAGCGGCCGCGTGCCCGGTCGCCCGCCGTGCTGCCGTACGAGGCCGGGGCCTCCTCCTGCGGCAGGCCCGCCTCGTCGGGCAGGGCCACCGAAGCGGGCGTGCTCGTGCGGCCGAGCCAGGTGCGCACCAGGCGGCCCTCCTCGCCCGCCCGTGCCGCGTCGTCCACGTACGCCACCGCTGCCGGATAGCGGCGCCGCAGGTCCGCCATGTGCTTGAGCGCGTCGCCCGAGGTCTGGCCGTAGATCGCGCCGAGCAGCGCCAGCTTGGCCTGCGCGCGGTCCCCGCCGAAGGCACGGGCCGCCAGGTCGGCGTACATGTCGCGGCCGCTGCCCGCCACCTCCATCAGCCCGCGGTCCCGGGAGACGGCGGCCAGCACCCGCGGCTCCATCTGGTCGGCGTCCGCGACCACCAGCCGCCAGCCGGGATCGGCGACCACGGCCCGACGGATCACTTTGGGGATCTGGAGCGCGCCGCCGCCGTTGGTGGCCCAGCGCCCGGAGACCGTGCCGCCGGGGAGGTACTCCGGGCGGAACCGGCCCTCGTGCACCCACTGCTGGAGCCAGGACCAGCCGTGCGCCGTGTGCACCCGGTAGAGCCGCTTGTACTCCAGGATCGGGGCGACGGCCGGATGGTCGAGGGCCTGCAGCGCCCACTTGCGGGTGGAGGTCAGCTTGATGCCGGCCTGTCCGAAGGCACGGATGATGTCGGCGGGCAGGTCGGGACGGACCCGTATGCCCTCCCCGAAGGCCCGGGACACCTCGTCCGCCAGCTCGGCCAGCCGCTGGGGCTCCAGGCCGCCCGGATAGCGCTCGCCGAGCAGCTCGTCCAGGAGCGCGCGGTGCACGTCCGCGCGCCAGGGCACCCCCGCCCGCCGCATCTCGGCGGCGACCAGCATCCCGGCCGACTCCGACGCCAGCAGCAGCCGCATCCGCTCCGGCCGCTCGGTCTTCTCCGCACGCGCCAGCTGTCCCGCGTACACCTCCAGCAGCGCCGAGAACTCGTCCGTGCCCGGCGGCAGCGGCACCGGCCCCGTCTCGAAGAGCGAGGGCTGGGTGTCCGCGCTCCGCACGGGCGGGTCTTCGGGCACCGGCAGGCCGCGCAGTCGCGCCCAGGCCGCCGCGAGCGACCGCGGCTGGCCCGACTGGCCCTCCTCGTGCCCGATGAGCAGCGCCTCTGCGGCCTCGACGTCGTAACAGCGCTCGACCCGCACCCCCGCCGCCAGCAGCTTCCGGTACGACTCCGTCGTGGACCGCCACACCCAGCGCTCCACCTCGGGCCGCGCCCGCACCGCCGTCACCAGGTCCGGCTCCTCGGCCACCGGCCCGGCGGGCTGACCCGACCCGTCCACCGCGCACAGCCGCACACCCCCGCTCCCGGAACCACCCACCACCCACCGCATACGCTCGAGTTTCGCACCGGGGTCCGACAATCCCCCTCGGCGACGGCCCCCGCCGCCCGCCCGGCCCTCAGATCACCCGTACGGACACCGGGCGGTCCACGCCCGTGCAGCGCGCCAGGTGCGCCGCCTCGGCCGCCAGGCCCTCGTCCGGCACCGGCCCGCGCTCCGCCGCGTGGTCCTTGAAGAGGGCGATGTCCACGGCGGTGTCGGAGAAGGCCCAGACGCCCGCGACCCGCCCGCCGTGCACGACGACGGGGGAGATCCACCCGGCCGTACGGCTGACCTCCTTGCGGTACTGCGCCGGGACGAGCCGGGGGTCGGCCGTGCCGGGCCCGAGGACGTACTGATCGAAGCCGGCCAGCAGTCGCACCTCGCGGGAGGGCCGCGCGGCCGCCAGCGCGTCGGCGTCCTCGCTGCGCACGTATGCGCCGGGCACCCCGTCCACCTCCACCGGCGTGAGCGCGTCCCCGAGCGCCGCGAACCAGCCCCGCAGCACTGCCTTACGGGTCGCGCCGCGCAGCAGCCACGCGTCGAAGGCCGTCGGCGTGGCCGGGCCGTGCGCCCCCAGATACGCGGCGAGCACCGTGCCCGACGCCTCCTCCGGGTCCGGCACACCGGCCCAGTCCGGCACCCAGGACCGCGGCGCGGTGAAGGTCACGTTCCGCCCCCGGGGCAGGCCCTGGCACAGCCGGCCGGTCCACGCCAGCGGCTTGAGCACCGCGCTCCACCCCGAGGAGAGCTGCTCGCCGAGCCCGGCCAGGCCCTTGCGGGAGCAGACGGCCGCCACCAGCTCCTCGCGGGTCAGCTGCCGCCCGTCCAGCTCCTCGTCGACCGCCTCGCCCAGCGCCGCCACTTGCCGCGGACTCACCCCGAACGCCTTCTCCCAGGCAGGCTTCTCCCACGTACGGGCAGCGCCGAGCAGCGAGAGGTACGAGCCGAGCACCGGGGCGGGCAGCAGGTGCAGCGTCCCGCGCATGGCCCAGGTCCTGACCACCGAGCGGTCCACGAGCGCGGCGTCCACGGCGCCGGCGGCGGGCCGGCGGCGGCGGACGGCGACGGCCAGCTCGGCGGACGAGGCGACCTGGGCCTGCACTCCGGCCAGCCGCCCGGCGAGCCCGGCGACGGACTCGGTACCGCGGGGCACGAGGCTCTGCTGCCGCAGCCGCCAGGCCAGTACCTGGTCGTGGGAGACCTTCAGCGTCGGGTTCATGCCTCCATTGGACCGCAGGCCACTGACAGTCGCCCGGTACGCAAGTCGCCCCGGTGGCATAGGTGTTCGTGACGGTCAGCGTCTGTGCCGGGGCCGTGGACGGCGGGACCATACGAGGCGAGCACCACGGACCGGCCGTCTACGAGGGAGCCGCCGCATGACCAGAACCGAGCAGTCCGTCACTCACCGTCTCGTGGGCTCGGGCCCGCGCCACGTCATCGTGCTGCACGACTGGTTCGACACCTGTGCGGCCTGGGGCACGGCACTGGAGTACCTCGACGGCGACGCCTTCACGTACGCGCTGCTCGACTACCGGGGGTACGGCGAGCGCAGGGACGTGCCCGGCCGCTACGACCTGGGGGAGATCGCCGACGACGTGCTCGCCCTCGCGGACCAGCTCGGCTGGGACCGCTTCGCGCTGGTCGGGCACTCGATGGGCGGGAAGGCGATCCAGCAGGTGCTGGTCCGCGCGCCCGGCCGGGTGACCCGCCTGCTCGGCCTCGCCCCCGTGCCCGCCGGGCCGTACCCGATGGACGAGCCGACGCGAGCCCTCTTCTACGGCGCGTCCGAGGACCCCGAGAAGCGCCGTGCGATCCTCGACCTCGTGACCGGCCACCGTACGGGCCGGGTGTGGCAGCAGCGGATGGTCGGCCACTCGATGGCGGCCTCCCGAACGGAGGCGCACGCCCGCTACCTCGCCAGCTGGCACACGCTGGACCTCTCGGAGGCGGTGCGCGGCAACCCCGTCCCCGTGCGCGTCGTGGTCGGGGAGCACGATCTCGCCCTGACCGCCGACGTCATGCGGGCCACGTGGCAGGCCTGGTACCCGAACGCCGAGGTGATCACCCTGCCGGCGGCGGGCCACTACCCGATGCACGAGACACCGGTGATGCTGGCGCCGGTCATGGAGGAGTTCCTCTGGACCTTCTGACGGCCCTTCCGACGCCCGCCCGGGTCAGGCCCGGGCGGTGCGGGCCGTCACTCCCGGCCGGCGTCCACGGTCGCCCGGGCGCGCTCGGGGCTCGCGGTCCCGTCCGCCTCGGACTTCATGGCCTTGGTCTCGGACTTCAGGATGCGCATTGACTTGCCGAGGCCGCGGGCCATGTCGGGCAGCTTCTTCGAGCCGAAGAGCAGGACGAGGACCGCGAGGATCAGCACCAGGTGCCAGGGCTCGAGGGCATTGCGGAACATGGGGGCTCGCTCTCGTAGGGGTGCGTTCCCGTCGTAGGGGTGCGTTCCCGTGGGGTGCGCGGCCGCGCCTCCGTGAGCGCGGTACGGAATAGGGCGTTCCGCTCAGTATGCCCCGCACAGGGGTACGAAAGGGAAACCGGGGCCGAGGGGCGTGTGAACGCGGCCCCGGCCCCGGTGTCGGCGGGTGGTCTACCAGCTGGACTTCGTCACGCCCGGCAGGTGGCCGGCGTGCGCCTGTCCGCGCAGGTTGACGCGGGAGAGGCCGAAGGCGCGGAGGTAGCCGCGCGGCCGGCCGTCGATGCTGTCCCGGTTGCGGACCCGGGTGGCGCTGGCGTCGCGGGGCTGGCGGGCCAGCTCGCGCTGGGCACTGAGGCGCTCCTCGTCCGCCGTCTTCGGGTCGCGGATGATCGCCTTCAGGGCGGCGCGGCGGGCCGCGTACCGGGCGACGACGACGCGGCGCTTCTCGTTCTTCGCGATCTTGCTCTTCTTGGCCATGTCAGACGCGCTCCCCTCGGGCACGGATGCGGGCGACGGCGGCTTCGACGCCGATGGTGTCGACGGTCTTGATCGCCCTGGCGCTCAGCCGCAGGCGTACGTAGCGGTTCTCGCTCGGCAGCCAGTAGCGCTTGCGCTGGATGTTGGGGTCGAAGCGGCGGGACGTGCGCCGGTGCGAGTGGGAGATCGAGTTGCCGAAGGCCGGCGCGCGGCCGGTCAGCTGGCAGTGGGCGGACAAAGTGAGCTACCTCCTGCTGAGCTCTTAATGAAAATGGAAACCGTTTCTGTATAGTAGCCCGTATGGCCCGCAACGAACTACGTCCCGTGATCAAGCTCCGGTCCACCGCCGGCACGGGCTACACGTACGTCACCCGCAAGAACCGCCGGAACAACCCCGACCGGCTGGTGCTGAAGAAGTACGACCCGGTCGCCGGGCGGCACGTCGACTTCCGAGAGGAGCGCTGAGCAGCGTCATGAAGCCTGGAATCCACCCCGCGTACGGGCCCGTCGTCTTCCGCGACCGGGCCGCCGACTTCGCCTTCCTCACCCGGTCGACCGCCACCAGCGACAGGACGGTCGAGTGGGAGGACGGCAACACCTACCCGGTGATCGATGTGGAGATCTCCTCGGCGAGCCACCCCTTCTACACGGGGACGGCGCGCGTACTGGACACCGCGGGCCGCGTGGAGCGCTTCGAGCGCCGGTACGGCACCCGGACGCCCGGCGGCCGGCGCGCGGCCGGCGACGAGCGCGGGGACCGCTGATGGACCGCGACCGGCTCTCCGTGGTGATCGTCGGCGGGCTGCACGCGGAAGCCCGCCGGGCCGCCGTCGAGCAGCTGCTGCGCAAGGTCCCCGGCAGCGTCGCGCTCCACCACGACCTCGCCACCGCCGCCGACGGCCGCGTGCGGCGCACCGTACGGGACATCGGCGGGCTGCTGGACAGTGGCGAGGCGCCGCTGGTCAACGACTGCGCGTGCTGCGCGCTGCGCGAGGACCTGGTGCCCGAGCTGGAGCGGCTGGCCGACGGCCGGACCTGCCGGCTGGCCGTCGTGGAGCTGTGGGACTCCGTCGAGCCCAAGGCGATGGCCGAGGTGCTCGACGCCTGCGGCAGCGACGCGCTCGTGCTGACCGGCGTCATGACGGCCGTCGACCCGGCGCTGCTGCTGCCGTACCTCGGGTGCGGCGACGACCTCGCCGAGGCGGGGCTGGCTGCCGCCGCCTCCGACCAGCGGACCGTCGCGGACACCTGGGCGCGTCAGCTGGAGTATCCGTCGGCGCTGGTCCTCGCGCCCGGTGAGGAGCCGGGCGACGAGTCGGACCACGCGCTGCTGACGCAGCTGCACCCCACGGCGCTGCGCATTCCGGTGGAGTCGCCGGAGCTGGTGGCCGCGGCGACGGCGGGCTTCGACGTGGCGGCCGCCGCCGCGCGCCAGCACCCCGCCTGTGCGCTGCTGCCGCAGGAGGCCGAGGACGAGGACGTCTCGACCCTGGTCTGGCACCGCTCGCGGCCGTTCCACCCCGGCCGGCTGCACGCCGCGCTGGAGGACCTGTGCTGCGCCGCCGCGCGCAGCCGGGGCCGCTTCTGGCTGGCCGACCGGCCGGACACACTGCTGTCCTGGGACGCGGCGGGCGGTGCGCTCTGTGTGGAGAACACCGGGCCGTGGCTGGCCTCGCTGCCGGACGCCGCCTGGGAGATGGTGCCGCCGGTGCGCCGGGCCGCGGCCGCGCTGGACTGGGACCCCGAGCACGGGGACCGGGCGCAGCACCTGGTCTTCACCTCGCCGGGCCTGGACCGGGAGGGGCTGACGGCGCTCCTGGAGTCCTGCCTGCTCACCGACGAGGAGTACGCGCGGGGGCGGGACCACTGGCGGCGGCTGTCCACCGCGTTCGACGCGCTTCTCGACCCGGTGCCGTAGGGCGCGTCCGTCAACCGCCATACGGGTGCGTCATGCAACTACATCAATTCTCAGTCGTCTTTTGACCGTACGAGTTCGTAAGGAAATGTCTGTCATGCCCCGTCGCCCCGATCCGCGCAAGAAGAGCACGCCGCGTCCCAACCCGCTCGACGCGGCCGGGATCACCTACGTCGACTACAAGGACACCGACCTGCTGCGGAAGTTTCTTTCCGATCGCGGGAAGATCCGCAGCCGCCGCATCACCAGGGTTTCTGCGCAGCAGCAGCGGCAGATCGCCGCGGCGATCAAGAACGCCCGGGAGATGGCGCTGCTGCCGTACGCCTCGCGCTGACCGTACTCCGCCGGGCATGGGGGAGGGGGCGGCGGGGAAGGCGTCCGGCGGACACGAACGGGCTCGACGAGCTGTGACGGGCTGGCCACCCGCTGTCGTGCACGTGCATCTGCGCGAGCATCGGCATATGAACAGAGTTATGATCCCGGGCAGTTGACACCATTTCTCACCGGGAGAGACCTGTGCCCCACGCGTACAACGGCATGGCCGCATCGGATCTCGTCGGAGTGGTGTGGCAGAAGAGCCGGCACAGCAACTCCAACGGTACGTGCGTGGAGTTCGCGAAGTTGCCGGAGGGCGATGTGGCCGTGCGCAATTCCCGTTTCCCCGACGGGCCCGCGCTGGTCTACACGCCGGCCGAGATCGAGGCGATGCTGCTCGGCATCAAGGACGGTGAATTCGATCACCTCATGCGGGACTGACCGCGGTCGTCCCGAAAGGCGGGTTACCGGCCCGTACGAGGGCGGTTGAGGGGTCTCGCGGGAGGGGTTGCCACCGCGGGAATGGCCGCTGCGCCTGCATGTGATATCTGCACGTGCATATATCTGTGCGAATGGCGCCGGGAGTTCCTCAGCTCGCCTGGGAGGCCGCCGCCTGGGCCGGTACCTGAGGCAGCTGGAAGAGCGCCCAGACGACCTTGCCGTGCGCGGCGTCCTCCAGCCGGTGCCAGCCCCAGCTGTCGCTGAAGGAGTCCACGAGGTAGAGCCCGCGCCCGGATTCGGCGGAGAAGTCCGCCTCGCCCTCGACCGGAGAGGCGTCACTGCTGTCCCGCACGGCGCAGACGAGCCGGCCGGCCCAGCGGATCAGATGCAGCTTCGGGGGAGCCGAGTCGGCCGCCCGGTACACCTCTTCGTACGCCGCGCCTTCCACCAATTCGCCGGGTTCCGGGGCCGCGTGCCGCAGCGCGTTGGTGACCAGCTCCGAAACGACGAGCGCGACGCTGTCGAAAAGCTCGTCCATGTTCCAGCGCTGGAGCGTTTCCCTGGTGAACTGGCGCGCGCCGCGCACTGATTCGTACTGCGGCCGCAGGGTCCAGGTGACGGCGCCCGATATGGCTGCGGGGTCGACTGGCGGAAGCCCCTGCCATAACGGCGCGAGCATGGTCGAAACCTTGGTCCCCATGCGAGGCACTCCTGGCGTTCGCGGACGTCACGATCCAGACGGGTGTGCCCAGATCTCGCGGGTCTTTCACGAGCGTGCATGTGTGCGAGGTCCATGGTTCCGAATGCGTACGGCAGATGCAAGGGCAGATGCACGTGCAGACGTCCACTTTGTGTATGGCCGTAGGCATTGCGGCGTAATTCTTCCTACGCCCTCTTGTCCTGCTCTTTACCGGCGGTGCCAGAAGGGGCTCATATCCGTAACCGGTTGAGCACGCAACGGAGCCCGGACGTGGCAGACTGCCGCTCACTGTTGGACGGGGTGGGCCACGGGAGGGTCTGAGTTGTGACCGCAAGTGAGTCGAGCGGATCTGTGGTGCGGCGCATCCCGCTGGGGTCGCAGCTGCGGAGGCTGCGAGAGTCCCGCGGGATAACACGTGAGGCTGCCGGCTACTCGATCCGCGCTTCGGAATCGAAGATCAGCCGCATGGAGCTGGGGCGCGTGAGCTTCAAGGCGCGGGACGTGGCGGACCTGCTCACCCTCTACGGCGTCGGTGACGAGGCCGAGCGTGACTCCCTCCTCGGGCTGGCCCGTGAGGCCAATGTGGCGGGGTGGTGGCACAGTTTCGGCGATGTGCTTCCCGGCTGGTTCCAGACATATGTGGGACTGGAAGGAGCCGCGTCCCTCATCCGCACTTATGAAGTGCAGTTCGTGCACGGGCTTCTGCAGACGGAGGGGTACGCCCATGCCGTCGTCAGCCGTGGCATGCCCGACGCCGCCGCCTCCGAGATCGACCGCCGGGTCGCGCTGCGCCAGGAGCGGCAGAAGCTCCTCATAGCCGAGCGGGCGCCGCAGTTCGACTGCGTGCTGGACGAGGCGGCGCTGCGCCGCCCCTATGGGGACCGCACCGTCATGCGCGGCCAGCTCCAGCATCTGATCGACATATCCGAGCGTCCGAACGTGCGGCTCCAGGTCGTGCCGTTCAATTTCGGCGGGCACGCGGGCGAGAGCGGTGCCTTCACGATGCTGCGTTTCCCGGAGTCCGATCTCTCCGACATCGTCTATCTGGAACAGCTCACCAGCGCGCTGTATCTGGACAAGGCCGAGGAGGTCGGGCAGTACGAGCGGGTGATGAGCAGCCTGCAGGAGGAGAGCCTCGATCCCTCCCGCACCCGGGATCTTCTTCGCGGTCTGCTCCAATTGACGTGACTCGTCAGTAGAATGACGTCGGATCAGCCACCCCCACAGGCGCCCGCACAGAGTAGGAACGACCATGTCCTTCTTCTCCGACCTGGCCTACCAGTACATCGACGGTGAGTGGCGGGTCGGCAGCGGCTCGTGGGACATCATCGATTTCAATCCGTACGACCAGGAAAAGCTGGCGTCGGTCACCGTCGCGGGCGTGGACCAGGTCGACGAGGCCTACCGGGCGGCCGAACGCGCACAGCGCGAATGGGCGCGGACCAATCCCTACAGCCGCCGGCTGATATTCGAGAACGCGCTGCGCATCGTCCAGGAGCGCGAGGACGAGATCATCGAGGCGATCGTCGTCGAGCTCGGCGGTACGCGCGTCAAAGCGGCCTACGAAGTGCGCACGGCGCAGGAGTTCCTGCGCGAGTCGGTGCAGCTCGCGCTCCGCCCCGAGGGCCGCATCGTGCCGTCCCCCGTGGAGGGCAAGGAGAACCGTGTCTACCGCCTCCCCGTCGGCGTCATCGGCGTGATCAGCCCGTACAACTTCCCGTTCCTGGTCACCCTGAAGTCCGTGGCGCCCGCGCTGGCGCTGGGCAACGCCGTCGTCGTCAAGCCCAACCAGAACACCCCGGTGGTCGGCGGCGGCCTGATCGCCAAGATCTTCGAGGACGCCGGGCTGCCCGCCGGCCTGCTGAACGTCCTGATCACCGACATCGCCGAGATCGGCGACGCGCTCATAGAGCACCCCGTGCCGCGCGTCATCTCCTTCACCGGCTCGGACAAGGTCGGCCGCCACGTCGCCGCCGTCACCGCGGGCCACTTCAAGCGGGCCGTCCTCGAACTGAGCGGCAACAGCGCGCTGATCGTGCTGGACGACGCGGACATCGACTACGCCGTGGACGCCGCGGTCTTCAGCCGCTTCGTGTACCAGGGCCAGGTCTGCATGGCCGCCAACCGCGTCCTCGTGGACCGCAAGGTCGAGCAGGAGTTCACCGAGAAGTTCGTGGCCAAGGTCAAGAAGCTGCGGACCGGCGACCCGCGCGATCCGGACACCCACATCGGCCCGCTCATCAACAGCTTCCAGGCGGAGGCGCTGACCGCGCTGGTGGAGCGGGCGGTCGCCGAGGGCGCCACGCCCCTCGTGCGCGGCCGTACGCAGGGCAATCTGGTCGAGCCGACCGTGCTGGCCGGGCTGCCCGCAGACTCCGTGCTGTACACGCAGGAGATCTTCGGGCCCGTGGTGCTGCTCCGCTCCTTCGAGGGCGAGGACGAGGCGGTACGCCTGGCCAACGACTCCCCGTACGGGCTGAGCGGCGCGGTGCACACGGGCAACGTGGAGCGCGGCGCACGAGTGGCGCGGCAGATCGAGACCGGCATGATCCACATCAACGACAGCACGGTCCACGACGAGCCGCTGGTCGCCTTCGGCGGCGAGAAGGCGTCCGGCGTCGGCCGCCTCAACGGGGAGTCGACGGTGGAGGCCTTCACCACGCAGAAGTGGGTGTCGATCCAGCACGAACGGACCATCTTCCCGTTCTGAGCGGCCGCGGCACGCCGCCTCCGAAGGGCCGAGGAGTTGCGGACAGAATCTGACCGCAAGGGCCCGTAGCTTCTGCGGCGTCGGGAGGATTCCTCCCGGCACCCCCGAAGCGACGAAAGGCGGCTGCCATGCCCACTCACGTACTTGCCGAGGCCCGCGGTGACGAGCGCGGCGCGCTCCTGCAGTTCCTGGCGGCCCAGCGCGGCGGGCTGCGCCGCGCGCTGCTCGGGCTGACCGACGCGGCGGCCGCGAGCCGCCCCAGCGCCAGCGAGCTGTCCCTCTCCGGGCTGCTCAAGCACGTCGCGGAGACCGAGCTGAACTGGCTGGACATGGCCAAGCGGCGCCCGTCCACCATCGAGCGGGACGAGACCACCTGGCACCTCGGCTTCCGGCTGGCGGAGGACGAGACGGTCGCCGGCATGCTCGCCTTCTACGACCGGGTGGCGGAGGAGACCGAGGAGTTCATCCGCTCGGTGCCGAGCCTGGACGACACCTTCCCGCTGCCCGAGGCGCCGTGGTTCCCGCCGCAGGCCGAGCAGTCCATGCGCTGGCTGGTGCTGCACCTCATCGAGGAGACCGCGCGGCACGCGGGCCATGCCGACATCATCCGCGAATCCCTCGACGGCAGGACCGCCTTCGGCCTGGTGGACGAGGAGCGGGCGCTGCGCGAGAAGGAGGGGCAGCAGGGGGCGGGCGCCGCCGGGCAGTAGCGTGCTCACCGGAAGGTCACGTCCGGGGACGAGGAGAGCGCGGAGCGATGTCGGCGATCCGGCTGCTGGTACTGGGAGCCGTGCGGCAGCACGGCCGGACCCACGGCTACCAGGTGCGGAACGACCTGGAGTACTGGGGCGCCCATGAGTGGTCCCACGCCAAGCCCGGCTCGATCTACCACGCACTGAAGCAGATGGCGAAGCAGGGCCTGCTCCACGCGCACGAGACGGCGCCGAGCACGGCCGGCGGCCCGCCGCGCACGGAGTACGAGCTGACGGACGCCGGTGAGGCGGAGTACTTCGCGCTGCTGCGGGCCGCGCTCTCCCAGCACGACCAGAAGCTGGACATGCTCAGCGCCGGCATCGGCTTCATGGTCGACCTGCCCCGCGCGGAGGCGGCGGCCCTGCTGGCGGAGCGGGTCCGGGACCTGGAGGCCTGGCGCGCCGAGGTCACCGGGCACTACGTCCCCGAGGACGGCCCGGAGCAGCTCGGCCACATCGGCGAGATCATGAACATGTGGGTGCACGCCGCGGACACCGGGGTGGCCTGGGCCCGCTCCCTGATCGCCCGCATCGAGGGCGGCGCGTACGTCTTCGCGGGCGAGGGCGAGCCGTTCGTCGGCGTCCTCCCCGAGGGCGCGGAGAACCCGTTCGCGGACAAGCCGCCCTTCCCCGGGGGCGGCTCGCCCGCTTCCTAGCCGTCGGCCGTGCGGGTCAGCCCGTACCGGCCATCGAGAGCTTCGCGGCGAACCCCAGGAACGCCGCCCCGGCGCCCGCGGTCAGACCCGCGGTCAGGCGTCGGCGCTTGCGGAAGGTCGCCGCCAGGTACGTACCGCTGAAGATCAGGATCGACAGGTACGTGAGGCTGAACGCCTGGGCCCACGCGCCGAGCGCCAGGAAGGACAGCGTCTGGTGCGCGTAGTGCGGGTCGACGAACTGCACGAAGAAGGAGATGAAGAAGAGGATCGCCTTCGGGTTGAGCAGGCTGACCACGAAGGCGCGGCGGTACGGCCGCTCGTTCTCCTCCTTGGGGCGCGCCGCGGCGCCCTCCTCCGTGGCCTTACGGGCCTCCCGGCCGCGCCAGAGCGCCACCGCGCCGCGCAGCATCCCGAAGGCCAGCCACGTCAGATAGCCCGCGCCCGCGAACTTCACGATCCCGAAGGCCAGCGGGCTGGCCTTCAGCAGCGACGCCACACCGCCCGCCGACAGCGTCATCAGCACCGTGTCCCCGCACAGCACACCGGCGGCCGCGCGGTAGGCCACCTTCGGGCCGCGCCGCGCCGCCACCGAGACGACGTACAGCGAGTTCGGTCCCGGCAGCAGGATGATCAGCGCCAGCCCGGCGAGATACGTAGGAAGATCCGTTATCCCCAGCATGGGCGAAGGATGCCATTGGTTGTATCCGCCCTCCACTTTCTTCCGGCATACGGACTTGCGCCTCACGCGACGTGAGGACCCATCGTGAAGCGCGTACCGGGCTCGGCCTCCCGCTCGACTGGGTGACCGCCCTCCGGGACGACCCGGAGGCGGCCCCCCGGTTCTTACGAGCAGGGGGCACCCCAGCACCTGCGGCGTCAGCACGATCTGCTGACCGCCCGGATCTCCAGGCTCCAGGAGATGGCGGCGGCCGTGGAGACAGCGATGGAGGCACGCAGGATGGGCATCGATCTCACGCCCGAGGAGAAGTTCGAGGTCTTCGGCGACTTCGACCCCGACCAGTACGCGGCGGAGGCCGAGCGCCGCTGGGGCGGCACCGACGCCTACAAGGAGTCGCGGCGCCGCGCCGCCTCGTACACCCAGGAGGACCGGAAGCGGCTGACGGCCGACTTCGACGCGCTCCACCGCCGGATGGGCGAGCTGCTCGGAGAGGGCGTGCCCGCCGACTCCGCAGCGGCGATGGACGTGGCCGAGGAGCACCGCCGGTTCATCAGCCGGCACCACTACGAGTGCGCGTACGAGATGCATGCCGGTCCTGGCGAGATGTGCGTCGCGGACGAGCGGTTCACCGCCACGTACGAGGTGATCAGGCCGGGGCTCGCGGTCTGCATGCGGGACGCGATGCCGGCGAACGCGGTCCGCCACTCGTGAGGACGGGCGCCGGGACCGCCGGACGGCGGACCGTCCGGACCCGGCGCTCGGACGGGCGTACCCGACAGCTGGAACCAAGGGGCGTCATGAGGCGTTGATAGCTTTGGGCCGCACAATGCGCCTGTACCCCGCGTTCCGCGTACTGCCCGATCCGGCGCCCTCGACCCAGGAGCCCTGCCCACCGTGAACACTCTCGCGCTCGGCCCCCAGTGGCTGGACCCGGACTATCTGATCGGCACCTTCGGCCTGATCGGCGTGCTGGTCATCGTCTTCGCGGAGTCCGGTCTGCTGATCGGCTTCTTCCTGCCCGGCGACTCCCTGCTGTTCACGACCGGTCTGCTGGTCACGGCGGGCAAGCTGGACCGGCCGCTGTGGCTGGTGTGCGTGCTGATCGTGCTGGCGGCGGTCCTCGGCGACCAGGCGGGCTATCTCTTCGGCCGGAAGGTCGGGCCGTCGCTGTTCAAGCGGCCCGACTCCAAGCTGTTCAAGCAGGAGAACGTCGAGAAGGCGCACGAGTTCTTCGAGAAGCACGGCCCGAAGTCGCTGATCCTGGCGCGTTTCGTACCGATCGTGCGGACGTTCACGCCGATCATCGCGGGCGTCAGCCGGATGAACTACCGCTCGTTCATCACCTTCAACGTCATCGGCGGCGCCCTGTGGGGCGCGGGCGTGACGCTGCTGGGCGCCGCGCTGGGCGGCATCGAGTTCGTGCACAAGAACATCGAGGCGATCCTCGTCCTCATCGTGCTGATCTCCGTCGTCCCGATCGTCATCGAGTACCTCCGCGGCCGCAGCAGGTCCAAGAAGGCGGCCGCAGCGGGCGAGGACACTCCGGCGGCCGGCCCGGCCGCGGGCGGCCCCGCGGACGCCACCCAGCCGATGCCGCGCATCGGGCAGGACGAGGACCACGCGCCGTACGGCGCCGCGGACGGGCAGCAGCGCGCTCCGTACGGCGGCCAGGACGGCCGGGGCGGTCACGGGGCCCCGTACGGCGGCCAGGAGCGGCCCCCGTACGGCCACCAGCAGCAGCCGTACGGCCGTCAGGAGCCCCCGTACGGCCAGGGGCAGGCCCCCTATGGCCAGGGCCAGGCACCGTACGCCCAGGCGCAGGCTCCGTACGGCCAGGACCGCGGACAGGCTCAGGGGCAGCACCCGTACGGCCGCCCGGAGCAGCCCTCCTACCGACAGCAGCCGCAGCAGCCGCAGCAGCCGCAGTACGGCCGTCAGGAGCCGCCGCGGGCGCCTTACGGACAGCAGCCGCAGCACCCCCAGCAGCCCCCGTACGGCGGGCAGTCAGGGGACGCTCCGTACGGCGGTCCCGGGCAGCAGGAGGCCCGGCCGGAGCAGTATCATTCACCTTCGCAGCAGCCTCAGCAGGGGCCGCAGCAGCCGCACCCGCAGGACCCTCAGCAGCCCCCGGGCGACGGCCGCCGCGGCCGCCACGCCAAGCGCTGACCGGCTGCGCGACCCTTCACCCCGTACCGCACCGCCCCTCCGGCGTCCCTTCCGTTCCGCACCGCCGCGGAACGGCCCAGGGGCGCCTTCGCGGCGTCCAGGGCGGGTACTCACCCCCCAAAACCCGCCCTGCGAACCCCCCGCCCCGCGCGCCAAGGGCGGCGATCAGGCATGGTGGCACTTGACGACGGACGGCAGAGGCGCACGAGGAGCGAGGAGCAGTGGCGTCGGACGCGGAGTCCCCCGAGGACCGCAAACCCCAAACGGACGAGGCGCGGAGCGCGTTCACCCCGCCGCTCGGCATGCCCTACACCCCACTGCCCGAGGACGAGCACCCCACCTCCGAGTTCACCGTGCCGGAGGGTATGCGGACCGAGGCGCCCGTCGAGCCGGAGGGGTCGGCCTTCGCGCCGCCGGGCAGCAGCACGAACGGCAGCAACGGCTCCACCACGGGCACCCACCCGCTGCCGACGACGCCCGCGGGCTGGCCCGCCTTCACCCCGCCGCACGGCATACCGGCCATCAGCCTCACCAAGGACGTGCCGTGGCAGGATCGGATGCGCACGATGCTGCGGATGCCGGTCACCGAGCGCCCGGCTCCGGAGCGGAGCGAACGCGCCGACGAGACCGGGCCCGCCGTGCCGCGCGTGCTCGACCTCACCCTCCGTATCGGCGAGATCCTGCTCGCCGGCGGTGAGGGCGCCGAGGACGTCGAGGCGGCGATGTTCGGCGTGGCGCACGCCTACGGGCTGGAGCGCGTCGAGCCCACCGTGACCTTCACGCTGCTGTCGATCTCGTACCAGCCGTCCCTGGTGGACGACCCGGTGACGGCCAGCCGCACGGTCCGCCGGCGCGGTGTGGACTACACCCGGCTCTCGGCGGTCTTCCGGCTGGTCGACGACATCACCTCCGAAGGCATCACGCTGGAGGAGGCCTACCGCGGTCTCGCCGAGATCCGCCGTAACCGCCACCCGTTCCCCAGCTGGGCGCTCACCGTGGCGTCCGGACTGCTGTCCGGCGCGGCGAGCATGCTGGTCGGCGGCGGTCTGACGGTCTTCATCGCGGCCGCCATAGGCTCCATGCTCGGCGACCGGCTGGCCTGGCTCGCCTCCGGACGCGGGCTGCCGGAGTTCTACCAGTTCGTGGCCGCTGCGATGCCGCCCGCCGCGATGGGCGTGGCGCTGAGCATGGTGAACACGGGCGTGCAGGCGTCGGCGGTCATCACCGGTGGCCTCTTCGCGCTGATCCCGGGACGGGCGCTGGTGGCCGGCGTGCAGGACGGCCTGACGGGTTATTACATCACCGCGGCCGCACGTCTGCTGGAGGTCGGTTACCTCATCGTCGGCATCGTGATCGGCGTGCTCGGCGTGCTCTATCTGGGCGTCCAGCTCAGTGCCCACACGCTGAACCCGGAGGAGGCGCTGGGCACGTACGACGAGCCGGTGGTGCAGATCATCGCCTCGCTGCTGCTGGCGCTGGCCTTCTGTGTCCTGCTTCAGCAGGAACGTCACACCGTGCTGTTCGCGACGTTCAACGGCGGCGTCGCCTGGGTGGCGTACGGCGTCCTCGTACAGGCCAACGTCAACCCGGTGGTCGGCACGACGATCGCGGCCGGCCTGGTCGGCCTCTTCGGGCAGCTGCTGTCGCGGTACCGCTATGCCTCGGCGCTGCCGTACGTCACGGCCGCCATCGGCCCACTGCTGCCCGGTAGCGCGACGTACTTCGCGCTGCTCAACTTCGCCCAGGGCAATCTGAACGAGGGCATCTCCTCGCTGATCAAGGCGGTCTCGCTGGCGCTGGCCATCGCGGTCGGCGTGAACCTCGGAGGCGAGGTGGCCCGCCTCTTCATCAGGGCCCCGAGTGGCGAGGACGCCGCCAACCGCCGCGCCGCGAAGCGCACCCGCGGCTTCTGACACGCGAAGAACCAGCCGGTCCGGGCAGCAATCAAGCCCGTCCTGGGGGCACCTCCCAGCGGTAGCCGGGGGAGATTGAGGACATCTCGTACGCCGATGGGCGGACACCAGCAGGTGCCCGCCCATCGGTACCACCGGCCACCGGGCCGGCAAAGGTCGGAAAAACCGAGCCGATCAGGCTCAGTGCTTGCCGCCCTGCGCCTCCAGGCGCTTGAAGGAAGCCTCGATCTCGGCCTCGGCCTCACTGCGGCCCACCCAGTTGGCGCCCTCGACCGACTTGCCCGGCTCCAGGTCCTTGTAGACCTCGAAGAAGTGCTGGATCTCCAGGCGGTCGAACTCCGACACGTGGTGGATGTCGCGCAGGTGCTCCACGCGCGGGTCCGAGGCGGGGACGCACAGCAGCTTGTCGTCGCCGCCGGCCTCGTCGGTCATGCGGAACATGCCGATGGCGCGGCACTTGATGAGGCAACCCGGGAAGGTCGGCTCGTCCAGGATGACCAGCGCGTCCAGCGGGTCACCGTCCTCGCCGAGGGTGTTCTCGACGAAGCCGTAGTCCGCCGGGTAGCTGGTCGAGGTGAAGAGTCGACGGTCCAGGCGGATCCGACCGGTCTCGTGGTCCACCTCGTACTTGTTCCGCGAACCCTTCGGGATCTCGATGGTGACGTCGAACTCCACGGGTGGCTCCTCCATGATCAACACATACGTCTGGTGATTAAGTGTCCCCCACGCAGGTGTGTGGTGGCGAAAGGGGCTGGTCCAAAGTGCCGGAGACCAGGTCGTGGCAGGTCAGGTGGGTCGGCCGGTGTCGGTCCTGCATACGGGCGACAGCCGGTGCGGGCCGGGGCGCCGCACAGTTCGTGGCCGACGAGTGGTTCTTCGCCCGCCAGTGGTGGCGAAAGACCCCTGTCCAGCGGAAACGGACGTGGCAGCTGTCGGCCGGCTCCGCCGTCGCCGGTCTCGCGGTGGCGGCAGGCGCGGTAGCGGCGGCCGGTCCGTGGGACTCCGGTCAGACTACGGCCGAACGGGCCCGCGCCGCCCGCTGGGACGGCAGGGGTGGCGAGCATCACGGCGACGGCCCCGCGACCCCGGGCGCCGCACCCGTCCTGGCGGCCCTGGGCGCCCCTGTGAAGGGCGGCGGGGACGGTGCGCCCCCACCCACCGGCAGCGGCCTCGCGGACGCCCTGGCGCCCCTCCTGAAGGCTCCGGCGCTGGGCCCGGTCCGGACCGCCTCGGTCATGGACGTCGCCACCGGCCGCGAGGTCTTCGCGAGCCGCGCCGACCGGACCGCGACCCCCGCCTCCACGATCAAGCTCGGCACCGCCGTGGCCGCCCTCACCGCCCTCGGGCCCGACCATCGCTTCACCACGAAGGCCGTCCAGGACGGCCGCACGAAGGACGGCACTCCCCGGGTCGTCCTCGTCGGCGGCGGCGACCCCACCCTCACCGCCCGCACCCCGAAGCGCGGGACGCCGGCCGCCCAGCGCCCCGCCGCCCTCGGGGACCTCGCCGCCGACACCGCCCGCGCCCTCAAGAAGCGCGGCGCGAAGAAGATCACCCTGCGGTACGACGACTCGCTGTACCAGGGGCCGGCCCTGCACCCGATCGGCCCCAACGAGAACCTCGCCCCCATCACCGCCCTCACCGCCGACGAGGGCCGCCTGGACGACAGCGGCCACGGCCCCGCGCCCCGCGCCACAGACCCGTCCGCCGAGGCCGCCCGGGCCTTCGCCGACGACCTGCGCGCCCACGGCATCGAGGTCACCGGCGGGACCGGGGACACCGACGCCCGGCGCGCGGCCACCCGGCTGGCCGCCGCGTCCTCCCTGCCGCTCTCCTCGATCGTCGAGCGCATGCTCACCCACAGCGACAACGACATCGCCGAGCAGCTGGCCCGCCAGACCGCCGTGGCCACCGGACAGCCCACGACTTTCAAGGGCGGCGGACGCGCCGTACAGCGCACTCTCGGGCAGCTCCGCATCCCCGTGGCGAAGACCGACTTCGAGGACGGCAGCGGCCTGGACCGCGACGACCGGGTCTCGGCCCGCCTGCTCTCCCAGGTGCTGCTGCTCGCCGCGGCACCGGACCACCCGGAGCTGCGCCCGGTCCTCACCGGTCTCCCCGTGGCCGGTTTCACCGGCACCCTGGAGAGCCGGTACGCCGACGAGGCCGCGGGCGCCGGTGCCGTACGCGCCAAGACCGGCACCCTGACCGGCGTGAACACGCTCGCCGGCACGGTCGTCGACGCCGACGGCCGCCTGCTGACCTTCGCCTTCATGACCAACGGAGCGGGCGACGGAGCCGCGGCCCAGCAGGCCCTCGACCGGCTCGCCTCGGCGGTGGCCAACTGCGGCTGCCGGTGAGGCCGGCGCCGCCGTACGGGACGGCCGGGTACCGCCGCTCGCCGCGAATCGGCTACCCCCCGGCCGGGCGCACCCGTACCGTGAAGTCATGACGAGCATCGGTGGTGCCGAGATGGTCGACTGGAATCTCGCGGTGACGACCGCTTCCCGCTTCGTAAGGCCGGGGCCCGAGGTGAGCCGGGACGAGGCCCGCGCGGTCGTCGCCGAGCTGCGCCGGCACGCCAAGGCCGCCGAGGAGCACGTACGGGCGTTCACCCGCATGACGCCGCCCGGCGGCGAGGACGCGATCCACGACACGCCCGTACTGGTCGTGGACCGGCCCGGCTGGATCCGCGCCAACGTGGCCGGCTTCCGCGCCGTACTGAAGCCGCTGCTGGAGAAGATGCAGGAGCGCCGCTCCTCGCTCCCCGGCGGCGCGGTGATAGGCGCGGTCGGCGGCAAGGTCACCGGCGTGGAGCTGGGCATGCTGCTGTCGTTCCTGGCGTCCCGCGTGCTCGGCCAGTACGAGACGTTCGCGCCGCCCACCAGGGACCTCCCGGCGGGTGCCAAGGGCGGCCGGCTGCTGCTCGTCGCGCCGAACATCGTCCACGTCGAGCGCGAGCTGGAGGTGGCGCCGCACGACTTCCGGCTGTGGGTCTGCCTGCACGAAGAGACGCACCGTACGCAGTTCACCGCGGTGCCCTGGCTGCGCGACCACATCGAGGGCGAGGTGCAGGCGTTCCTCGCCGAGACCGAGATCGACCCGGGCACGCTCCTGGAGAGGCTGCGCGAGGCCGCCCAGTCGCTCGCCGGGGCCCGCCCCGAGGGCGAGGCGGGCGAGGACGGCGGACGGAGCCTCGTCGACCTCGTGCAGACCAGGGCGCAGCGCGAGATCCTCGGCCGGCTGACCGCCGTGATGTCCCTGCTGGAGGGGCACGCCGACTACGTCATGGACGGCGTCGGCCCGCAGGTCGTGCCGTCGGTGACGGAGATCCGGGAGAAGTTCCAGCAGCGCCGGGCGAGCGGCGCCGGCCGCCTGGACCAGGCGCTGCGCAAGCTGCTGGGCCTGGACGCCAAGCTGCGGCAGTACCGGGACGGCGAGCGCTTCGTGCGGGCCGTCGTGGACGAGGTCGGCATGGACGGCTTCAACCGCGTGTGGACCTCACCGAACACGCTCCCGACCAAGCAGGAGATCGCCAAACCGGCGGACTGGGTCGCGCGGGTGCATCGCAAGGCGGACGGTGCGCCGTAGGAAGGCGGCGCGGCGCGAGCGCGCCGTAGGACAGACGAACGCCCCCTCAATCACCCTTCTGAGGGACCGTGGCTCGGGGAGAGGCGTGCAATGCTCGGGTAACTGCTCATCTCTGTCACCATCGAGACACTCTGAGTGACCGCCCCGGGGGTCGCCCGGCGCGATCCCCCCGGCGCTCGCTCCCGAGATGCTCCCGGTGGGCCGGACGGCCACGCGCCGCCCGGCCCGTGGCTCCCCCAGCTGAACGATTGGAAACGGACATGGGTCCCCATCCAGCGGTCGCCGCAATACGCCTGGCGGTCCGCCGCGTACTCCACGACGTCCTGACGTCCCACAGCCGGCGGTCCGGTCCCGACGCTCCGCCGCCCCTGGTGCTCGCCGCCTGCTCCGGCGGCGCCGACTCCATGGCGCTCGCCTCCGCGCTCGCCTTCGAAGCCCCGCGCCTCGGCGTCCGCGCGGGCGGCGTCACGGTCGACCACGGTCTTCAGCACGGCTCCGACACCCGGGCGGCGGAGGTGGTCCTCCGGATGCAGGCGCTCCGGCTGGACCCCGCCGAGGCCGTCGCCGTCGAGGTGGGTAGGGAAGGCGGCCCCGAGGCGGCCGCCCGCGAGGCCCGTTACGCCGCCCTGGACGACGCCGCGCGGCGGTACGGCGCGGACGCCGTACTCCTCGGCCACACCCGTGACGACCAGGCCGAGACCGTCCTCCTCGGCCTCGCCCGCGGCTCCGGGACCCGCTCGCTGTCCGGCATGGCCGCCGTCTCCGGTTCCGAAGGCCGGTACCGCCGCCCGTTCCTCGGGATCGACCGCCAGACCGCCCGCAAGGCCTGCCTGATCCAGTCGCTGCCCGTATGGGACGACCCGCACAACACCGACCCCTCGTACACCCGCTCCCGGCTCCGCCACGAGGGCCTGCCCGCCCTGGAGAAGGCGCTCGGCAAAGGCGTCGTCGAGGCCCTCGCCCGTACGGCCCAGCTCTCCCGCGACGACGCCGACGCGCTGGACTCCTGGGCCACGGAGGCCGAGCACGGTGTGGCCGATGCCACCGGCGCGCTGGACGTCGCCGCGCTCTACGCACTGCCCGCCGCGGTCCGCCGACGAGTGCTCCGCCGGGCCCTGTTGCGCGCCGGTTCACCTGCGGGTTCGCTGTTCGCCCGGCACATCGAGGAAGTGGACCGGCTGATCACCGCCTGGCGCGGTCAGGGGGCGATCGACCTCCCCGGGCTGGTGGGTGTGCGACGGCAGGGTGGCAAACTGGTCATCCGGCAGGGCTGAGCCGCGCGGGAGCGCCCGGCCGGACGAGTCACATGACACCGAACCGAGCGAGAGTGGCACGGGTGGACGACAAGGACATGGGTTCCGACCTTCAGTCGGTGCTCATCACCAAAGAAGAGATCGACGCGAAGCTGGCGGAGCTGGCCGCGAAGATCGACGCGGAGTACGCGGGCAAGGAGCTGCTCATCGTCGGCGTTCTGAAGGGCGCCGTGATGGTGATGGCGGATCTGGCGCGTGCGCTGTCCACCCCCGTCACGATGGACTGGATGGCCGTGTCGTCGTACGGCGCGGGCACCCAGTCCTCGGGCGTGGTCCGGATCCTGAAGGACCTGGACACCGACATCAAGGGCAAGCACGTCCTGATCGTCGAGGACATCATCGACTCCGGTCTGACGCTGTCCTGGCTGCTGTCGAACCTCGGCTCGCGCGAGCCGGCCTCGCTGGAGGTCTGCACGCTGCTGCGCAAGCCCGAGGCGGCCAAGGTCGACATCGACGTGAAGTGGATCGGGTTCGACATCCCCAACGAATTCGTTGTGGGTTACGGCCTGGACTTCGCCGAGAAGTACCGGAACCTGCCGTTCGTGGGCACGCTCGCGCCGCACGTCTACGGCGGCTGACGCCCCGTCGGAAGCGACGGAAGGGCCCGGAGAACCCCCGGAAAGTCCCTCGCGCCGGGACGGCGGGAACCCTGTGCGGTCTCCCGCCGTTGGAGCAGGGAGGGCGGAATCCAAGCCGCATTGTTCACCACGGGCAGCGGCGTCGGGTGACAATGCTGGGGTACCGTCCGAAGGTCAGTCTTTTTCGGGCCAGTAATACACCGTACGCACGACCAGACCTCCCCGAGGGCTGGAGTGCCTCACTGTGGCAGGAGGGACGGGGCCTCAAGGCTCCGTATGGATGGACGTGAAGCGATACTTCCGTGGGCCGGTCATGTGGATCGTGCTGGCCGTCCTCGCCGTGGTCGTGTTGATGCAGGTCGTCAGTTCGTCTGGCGGCTACAAAACGGTGGACACCGGTCAGGTCGTCAAGGCGATCACTGACAACAAGGTCAAGTCCGCCGAGCTGACCACCGGCGACGAAATGAAGGTCAAGGTCGAGCTCTCCGGCAGCAACAAGGTCGAGGGCTCCGACAAGATCCAGTCGAGCTACATCGGCGACCAGGGCGTCGAGCTCGCCAAGACCCTGCAGGCCAAGTACCAGACGGGCGACATCAAGGACGGGTACACCGTCTCGCCGCAGAAGCAGAGCCCCTTCGTGGGCATGCTGCTCTCGCTGCTGCCGTTCGTTCTGATCGTCGTCGTCTTCCTGTTCCTGATGAATCAGATGCAGGGCGGCGGCTCCCGGGTCATGAACTTCGGCAAGTCCAAGGCGAAGCTCATCACCAAGGACACCCCGAAGACGACGTTCTCGGACGTCGCGGGGTCGGACGAGGCCGTCGAGGAGCTCCACGAGATCAAGGAGTTCCTGCAGGAGCCGGCGAAGTTCCAGGCCGTCGGCGCCAAGATTCCCAAGGGCGTACTGCTGTACGGCCCGCCCGGTACGGGCAAGACGCTCCTCGCGCGCGCCGTCGCGGGCGAGGCGGGCGTGCCCTTCTACTCGATCTCCGGCTCCGACTTCGTCGAGATGTTCGTGGGTGTCGGCGCCTCGCGTGTCCGTGACCTCTTCGAGCAGGCCAAGGCGAACGCCCCGGCGATCGTCTTCGTCGACGAGATCGACGCCGTCGGCCGGCACCGCGGTGCGGGCCTCGGCGGTGGCCACGACGAGCGCGAGCAGACGCTGAACCAGCTGCTCGTCGAGATGGACGGCTTCGACGTGAAGGGCGGCGTCATCCTGATCGCCGCCACGAACCGGCCGGACATCCTGGACCCGGCGCTGCTGCGTCCGGGCCGCTTCGACCGGCAGATCGCCGTCGACCGCCCCGACATGCAGGGCCGTCTGGAGATCCTCAAGGTTCACCAGAAGGGCAAGCCGGTCGCGCCCGACGTCGATCTGGGTGCGGTCGCGCGCCGTACGCCGGGCTTCACGGGTGCGGACCTGAGCAACGTCCTCAACGAGGCCGCCCTGCTGACGGCTCGCAGCGACAAGAAGCTGATCGACAACCACTTCCTGGACGAGGCGATCGACCGGGTCGTGGCGGGACCGCAGAAGCGGACCCGGATCATGTCGGACAAGGAAAAGAAGATCACCGCGTACCACGAGGGCGGACACGCCCTGGTCGCGGCGGCTTCACCGAACTCCGACCCGGTCCACAAGATCACGATCCTGTCCCGGGGCCGTGCGCTCGGCTACACGATGGTGCTCCCGGACGAGGACAAGTACTCCACCACGCGCAACGAGATGCTCGACCAGCTGGCGTACATGCTGGGCGGCCGCGCGGCGGAGGAGCTGGTCTTCCACGACCCGACGACGGGTGCGGCGAACGACATCGAGAAGGCGACCGCCACGGCGCGCGCGATGGTCACGCAGTACGGCATGACCGAGCGGCTCGGCGCGATCAAGTTCGGCTCCGACAACTCCGAGCCCTTCCTGGGCCGCGAGATGTCCCACCAGCGCGACTACTCCGAAGAGGTCGCGGCGCTGGTGGACGAGGAGGTCAAGAAGCTGATCGAGACCGCGCACAACGAGGCGTGGGAGATCCTGGTCGAGAACCGCGACGTGCTCGACAACCTGGTCCTGGCGCTCCTGGAGAAGGAGACCCTGGGCAAGGAGGAGATCGCCGAGGTCTTCAAGCACATCGTGAAGCGCCCGGCCCGCCCCGCGTGGACCGGCTCCTCGCGGCGTACGCCGTCCACCCGCCCGCCGGTGCTCGCTCCCAAGGAGCTGGCCGCGGCCAACGGTGCGGCGTCCGTGACGCCGACCGTCTCGACGGAGAAGGTCGAGCTTCCGGAGGATTCGTCCGGAAGCGGAAGCAGCGAGGGGTGACGTCAGGGGTGACGGTCGGGCCTCGGCCCGATGGATCCCCCGGTCGCCACGTCACCGGTCCGCCGGTCGCCACACCGGCCCCGGAATGAATGCCGCGCCCCCCAGGTTCTAGCCTGGGGGGCGCGGCATTTCGCGTTCGTAGCGGAATGAAGAAGGAACGAGGCACCAGATGACCGACCCGGTGAGGCTGGACGGCGAAGGCACGATCGGCGAATTCGACGAGAAGCGTGCCGCGGACGCCGTGCGCGAGCTTCTGATCGCGGTCGGTGAGGACCCGGACCGCGAGGGCCTGCTGGAGACGCCGGCCCGTGTGGCGCGGGCGTACAAGGAGATCTTCGCGGGCCTGTGGCAGAAGCCCGAGGACGTCCTCACGACGACCTTCGACCTCGGTCATGACGAGATGGTGCTGGTCAAGGACATCGAGGTGCTGTCCTCCTGCGAGCACCACCTGGTGCCGTTCGTGGGCGTGGCGCACGTCGGATACATCCCGTCGTCCGACGGGAAGATCACCGGGCTGTCGAAGCTGGCCCGGCTGGTGGATGTGTACGCGCGTCGTCCGCAGGTCCAGGAGCGGCTGACCACGCAGATCGCGGACTCCCTGATGGAGATACTGGAGCCGCGTGGCGTGATCGTCGTGGTCGAGTGCGAGCACATGTGCATGACCATGCGGGGGGTTCGTAAGCCGGGGGCGAAGACGACGACGTCTGCGGTGCGGGGGCAGCTGCGGGATGCGGCTACTCGTGCCGAGGCGATGAGTCTGATCTTGGCTCGGTAGGAGCTTCGGCTCCGCGGGGGCTGCCCCGCCGTTGCCGGGTGCCTCGCCGTTGCCGGGTGCGGCGCCGTTTCGCCTGCGGCGGGCGGTTACCGCTGCGCGGGGCTTGACGTCACGGTGCCGGGCCTCCGCCGGTGGGGTACCGGGCTGCTTCGCTTTACGTCCGGCCCCCCACCCGCTGCGGCCCGCCCCACCCCGCCGGTGGTGGGTGAAAGGACTGGGGTGCGGGTTTCTTATGCGCTCAGGCGGGCGCTCAGCCAGGTGAGGGCTGGGGGGATTTCTCGGCGCCAGGTGTTGAAGTTGTGGCCGCCGCTTTCGAGGACGATGGACGAGACCCGGGTGGGGGCCTTGGTCCGCTGTATGAAGCGCATCGTGTCGGCGTAGTTGGTTTCGCCCTGCTTGCTGGTGGTGACCAGCAGGTTCACCGGCGGGGGCGGGAGGTGGCGCTGGCGCCAGAGCAGGTCGTTCTCGCGCTGGAGCTGGGGGTCGCCGGCGAAGAGGTCGCCGGTGGTGGGGTCGAGCGGGGCCTTGTAGTAGCCGGAGAGGGCGGCGCCCGCCGAGAAGGCCTCCGGGTGGCGCATGGTCATTTTGAGCGCGCAGTAGCCGCCCGTGGAGTCGCCGATGATGCCCCAGTTACGGGCCTGGGTGCCGGTCCGATAGTGCGCCGCGATGTCCGCGCGGAGTTCCTTGGTGAAGAAGGTCTCGGTCTGCGGGCCGCCCGGTATGTCCATGCATTCCGTGTCGCGGGGCGGGGCGACCGTCGGGCGCATCATTACCAGGATCGTCGGCTGCATCTTGCCTTGGGAGACCAGGCGGCGCTGGGTCTGGGGGTAGTGCAGTTTGGTGTAGAGGGCTTCTGCCGTGCCGGGGTAGCCGGTGAGGACTACTGCTGTGGGGAAACGCTTCTGCGCGTTCTGGGGCCGGAAGTACTCCGGCGGCAGGTAGACATACGCGGGGCTGGTGATGCCGGTGTTCTCGCCGCGTACGAGGACCTTGTCCAGCCGGCCTGCGACGTCCGCCCGTCGGTTGTCCTGGGGGAGGCCGGTCCGTTCGACGCCCTGCCGCTTGGTCGAGTGGTCGACCACCACTCCGGTCTCGGTCTCCTGGCCGAAGAGGTCGGCCCAGGACGCGTAGAAGCCGAAGGCGTTGTTGACCACGAGCCCGACAGCGGCGAAGAGGGTCAGCTGGGTCGCCAGCAGCAGGCCGATCCGGCCGGTCACCGCGCGCCAGGTTCGGCTCGCGAGCCGCGGCCAGAGCAGCACGGTGGCGGCGAAGAGTGCCACCGCGACCAGCACGGTGAGCAGCAGAACGGTCTTACTGGTGAGGTCCATGTCCACTTCCTGCTGGGCGGCCGGGCGGCCGGACCGGCTGATGGAACCCGGGGCCCTGAAGCGCCGTCCTACAGGGCGCGAATTGTCCAGGTAACTGCTCCACATTCTGGAGATCAGGCGACCTGAGGAGCGGGCGACGGGAAAGTGATGTCTGACAGGCTAGATGGGGAAAAATCCGGAGTGGTTGCGTGGCGCCGCACACGCTGGGTGCGGGGGCCGCGCCCGGAGTCGGTGCCCACGGCCGTCGGTACGGCCTGCACGCTGATCGGTCTGCTGAACGTGGCGGCCGGCGTCTTTCCACGCTTCCGGCACAGCCGTATGCACGCACTGGCGGAGGTGCTGCCGGGGGCGGTGAGCCCGCTGGCCGCGGCCGCTTCGATCGTGGTGGGCCTGCTGCTCCTGCTGCTGGCGCACGGGCTGAAGCGGCGCAAGCGGCGGGTGTGGGTCGCGGCCGTCGCGCTGCTCCCGGTGGGGGCCGTGGCGCAGTTCGCGTACCGCCACTCCGTTTTCGGAGCGGTGCTCTCGCTGGCGCTGCTGGCCTATTTGGTCCGGCACCGGCGCGAGTTCGCCGCGCTGCCGGATCCGCGCAGCCGATGGAAAGCGCTGCTGAATTTCGTCGTGCTGGGCGGCGTGAGCATTGCTCTCGGCATGGTGATCGTCAACTCCCACCCGCACCGCACCGTGGGTGATCCCTCTGTCTGGGCGGAGCTGCAGCACGTCGTGGTCGGCTTGTTCGGCTTCGAGGGCCCGGTGGCGTTCACCCACCATGTCGACTACACCGTCGGCTACTCCCTGGGCGCGCTCGGCCTGCTGACGCTGGGCACCACCGCGTACCTGGCGTTCCGGCCCGAGCGGCCCGTCGCGCGGCTCACCGAGGAGGACGAGGAGCGGCTGCGGGCGCTGCTGGCCAAGCACGGCCGCCGGGACTCCCTCGGCCACTTCGCGCTCCGCCGCGACAAGGGCGCGGTCTTCTCGCCGAGCGGCAAGGCGGCCGTCTGCTACCGCGTCGTCTCCGGTGTGATGCTGGCCAGCGGCGACCCGATCGGTGACGTGGAGGCGTGGCCCGGCGCGATCGAGCGCTTCATGGAGGAGGCCAGGGCGCACTCCTGGACGCCCGCGGTGATGGGCTGCTCCGAGACCGGCGGCGAGGTCTGGACCCGGGAGACCGGGCTGGACGCGCTGGAGCTGGGCGACGAGGCCATCGTGGACGTGGCGGACTTCACGCTCTCCGGGCGCGCGATGCGCAACGTACGGCAGATGGTCAAGCGCATCGAGCGGAACGGGTACGAGACCCGGGTGCGCCGGGTGGCCGAGCTGTCCGCGGAGGAGATGCAGGCGGTCCAGCGGGCGGCCGAGGACTGGCGGGGTACGGACACCGAGCGCGGCTTCTCGATGGCGCTGGGCCGGATCGGCGACGAGCGGGACGGTGACGCGGTGATCGCCACCGCGCACCGCGCACCCGAGGAGGGCGAGGTGCCGGGCCCGTACGGGGACCTGAAGGCGGTGCTGCACTTCGTGCCGTGGGGCACGGACGGCATGTCGCTGGACCTGATGCGCCGGGACCGGAGCGCCGACCCCGGCATGAACGAGCTGCTGATCGTCGCGGCCCTGGAGGCGGCGCCGAAGCTGGACGTGGCGCGGGTGTCGCTGAACTTCGCGATGTTCCGGTCGGCGCTGGCCAGGGGCGAGAAGCTGGGCGCGGGGCCGGTGCTGCGGACCTGGCGCGGGCTGCTGGTGTTCCTCTCGCGCTGGTTCCAGATCGAATCGCTGTACAAGTTCAATGCCAAGTTCCAGCCCCGCTGGGAGCCGCGCTTCGTGGTCTTCCGGCACACCCGTGACCTGCCGCGTATCGGCTTCGCGGCGATGCAGGCGGAGGGCTTCGTGCAGCTGGGGCTGCCCCGGCTGCTGCGCCGTCGGAGTGCGGGGCCCGCGGCCCGTCCGTGTGCGCACCAGCACACGGCGCTCCGCGGCACGTCGGTCGAGCGGGCCGCCTGAGAGGGCGGGGGCCACCGTGACGTCCGGAAACTGCCTTTACGGGGGCGGGCCGCGCTGCGTACTCGTGGGCAGACAGGCGTACGCGTGTGCCCATACGTCCGCGTTCGCCCAGGTACGCGGGGTGCACGGGGCGAGCGGACCGGCCACACCGCCTAGGCTGGAAGTATGAGTACCTTGCGTGGCCGGGTGGCCGGTCTGCCCGAGTGGGACCGGTGCGCGGTCATGGGCGTGGTCAATGTGACCCCCGACTCGTTCTCCGACGGCGGCGACTGGTTCGACACCGAGCTCGCGGTCAAGCACGGCCTGGACCTGGTGGCCCAGGGGGCCGACCTGGTGGACGTGGGCGGCGAGTCGACCCGGCCCGGGGCCGCGCGGGTGGACGGGGCCGAGGAGCTGCGCCGGGTGATCCCGGTCGTGCGCGAGCTGTCGGCGGCCGGTGTGGTGGTCTCCGTGGACACCATGCGGGCCTCCGTCGCCGAGCGGTCCCTGGAGGCCGGCGCGCAGCTGGTCAACGACGTCAGCGCGGGCGCCGCCGACCCGGCGATGATCCCGGTGGTGGCGGCCGCGCACGCGCCGTTCGTGGTGATGCACTGGCGCGGCCAGTCCGTCGACATGAACGACCGGGCGGTCTACGGCGACGTCGTCGGCGAGGTCGTGGCCGAGTTGCGGGCCGCCATGGAGCGGGCGGTGTCCGGGGGGATCGACCCGGAGCGCATCGTGATCGACCCGGGGCTGGGCTTCGCCAAGGCCGCCGAACACGACCTCGCGCTGGTCGCGGGCCTGGACCGGTTGCGCGATCTGGGCCGGCCGCTGCTGGTGGCCGCCTCGCGCAAGCGGTTCCTGGGGCGCGTACTGGCCGGTGCCGGCGCCTCGGCCTCGGTGCCGCCGGCCCGGGAGCGGGACGCGGCGACGGCGGCGGTCACCGCGCTGTCGGCGCGCGAGGGCGCCTGGGCGGTCCGCGTGCACGAGGTGCGGGCGAGCGCAGACGCGGTACGCGTGGCCCGGGCCGTGGAGACCGCGCGTTCCGCGGCCCCCGGCGCGGCGTAGAACGGGGCCCGGCAGGGCACAGGGCAGCCAGGCGGCGTACGGGGTGCCCTGTGCCCGCCGCAGGCACGTATCCGTGCGCGTGCCTGCGCACGTCCGGAAAGACGCACGAGGACCACGACAGGAGCGGTGTGAGCGGATTGAGCCCACGTACGGACATCGAGCTGGTGGAGCAGGCGAACACCGCGTTCTACGAGGCCATCGAGCGCGGTGATCATGAGGCGATGTCCGAGCTGTGGCTGGACGGCCAGGTGAGTGTCGTGCATCCTGGCTGGCCGGTGCTGCGCGGCCGCAGCGAGGTGCTGCGCTCCTATGCGCTGATCATGGCGAACACCGAGTACATCCAGTTCTTCCTCACCGACGTGGAGATCGACGTGGTGGCCGACACCGCGCTCGTGACCTGCACGGAGAACATCCTCAGCGGCGGCCCCGCCGAGGAGGACGGCTCGGTCGGGCCGCTGATCGGCCAGCTGGTCGTGGCCACCAACGTCTTCCGGCGTACGGAGGACGGCTGGCGGGTGTGGTCGCACCACGGGTCGCCGGTGCTCGCCGACCGGGACGACGAGGACGACGAGGACGGCCCGGAGGACGAGGACGACGGCGTCGGCGGACTGCCGGGCGGGCTGTGAGGCCGGTACCGGGAGTCAGCGGCCGGGGTCAGCGGGGTGACCGCTGGCGCACTCGTTCGAGCCAAGTCGCACCCGGGTAGGGGTGGGGCGCGGGGCGGCGGGGTAAGTGGCCGCGCGGGCGGGGACCCGGCTGTGCGGCAGCTGTGCGGGGTGCCCGTCCAGGGCCCCCGTGAGCGAGTGCTGTCAGTGCTCGCAGGTAAATTCGATGACTGGGCGGAGTTCCGGACGATGTCCGGCACGTGCCCGTTCATCCAACGATCAGTGGTACCAGTGGGAGTGATTCGCGTGGACCGTGTCGCGCTGCGCGGGCTGAAGGCCCGGGGACACCACGGTGTGTTCGCCCAGGAACGCGAGGCGGGCCAGGCGTTCGTCGTGGACCTGGTGCTCGGTCTGGACACCCGTCCCGCGGCGGCGACCGACGACCTCGCGAAGACCGTGCACTACGGAATCGTGGCGGAGGAGGTCGTGGCGATCGTCGAGGGCGAGCCCGTCGACCTCATCGAGACGCTCGCGGAGCGGATCGCGGCCCAGTGCCTGAAGCACCAGGGGGTGGAGGAGGTCGAGGTCGTCGTCCACAAGCCCGACGCCCCGATCACGGTCCCCTTTGACGACGTGACCATCACCATCACCCGGAGCCGAGTATGACCAGCAGTGACCCGACCGTACAGCCGGTGCCCGCTTCCGTGGTGGCGCAGGTCGACGCGGCGGACGTGACGCTCACCAACCCGAAGCGCGCCGTGATCTCCCTCGGGAGCAACCTCGGCAACCGCCTGGAGACGCTCCAGGGGGCCGTCGACGCCCTGGAGGACACCCCCGGGGTGCGGGTGAAAGCCGTCTCGCCGGTGTACGAGACCGAGCCGTGGGGCGTCGAGCCGGGCACCCAGCCGTCGTATTTCAACGCCGTGGTGATCGTGAAGACGACGCTGCCCCCGGGCTCGCTCCTGGAGCGCGGGCACGCGATCGAGGAGGCCTTCGAGCGGGTGCGGGACGAGCGCTGGGGTCCGCGCACGATCGACGTGGACATCATCGCGTACCAGGACGTCGTCTCCCAGGACCCGGTGCTCACGCTGCCGCACCCGCGGGCCCATGAGCGCGCCTTCGTCCTCGTGCCGTGGCACGACATCGACCCCGAGGCCAAGGTGCCCGGGCACGGCGCGGTGGCCGAGCTCCTGGACGAGCTGGGCCGGGGCGGCGTCGCGGCCCGCGCCGACCTGGAACTGCGGCTGCCCGAGTGATCGTTGTCCGTACGGCCCGCGAGGGCTCGTAGCGGGATGATGGTCCGGTGGACATGATGGCCGCCGCGCCCGGCGCGGCGTGGGCGGCCAGGACGGTGTGAGGGGCGAAAAGCTCGGTGAAGCAGCTAAAGATCAAGGTGCTGGTCGGGCTGTTCGTGGTGGCGGGTGTGCTGGCGTGGGCCGGTGCCCGCCTGTGGGACGCGCTCGGCAGCCTGCCCAGCGTGCCGCTGGCGGCCCCGATCGTGCTGGCGCTGATCGCCGCGGTGCTGGCCGCGACGGCCCTGTCGCTGCGCAGCCGCCTGAAGGCCCAGCGGGAGCGGGTGCAGGGTGCCAAGGGCGTCGAGCCGATGATGGCGGCGAGGGCCGTGCTGTTCGGCCAGGCGAGTGCGCTGGTCGCCGCGCTCGTGAGCGGGCTGTACGGCGGCGTCGCGGTCTTCCTGCTGACCTCGGGCTCGGCGGGCCTGGGACGTACGGACCAGACGGTGTACGCCGGCCTGTCGGTGCTCGCGGGCATCGCGGTGGTCGCTGCCGCGGTCTTCCTGGAGCGCGTCTGCAAGCTCCCGGACGATGACGACGAGGCGGGGGCGGCGGCGGCCTGACGCTGCCGCGGTGCGGGGCCGGAGCGACGCCGCCCGGCCCCGTCCTCCTCACGCGTCCAGCACCGTCTGGAGTTCCACGTCGGCGCGGGAGATGTTCGCCGCGTCGGCCGTCGTCGAGCGGCGCAGCGCTTCGTGCAGGCGGCCCGGGGTGAGGACGCCGAGGAAACGGTCGCCGTCCAGGACCGCGATCCAGCCCGCGTCGTGCTGCAGCATCGTGCTGAACGCCTGCTTCAGGGGCGCGCCGACCGGCAGCCAGGCCTCCATGCGCCGGGCGTGCGCGCGGACCGTCCCGTCCGCCGCCGCCTGCCCGAGGACGTCGGCGGCGACCCAGCCGTGCAGCCGGTCCTCGCTGTCCAGGACGACCGCCCAGCGCGCGCCGTCCGCCGCCATCCCGGCCAGCGCGCGCCCCACCTGGTCGTCCAGATGGATCACAGGGGGCTGCTCCAGGTCGCCGGTCTCGATCGGCGTGACGGACAGCCGCTTCAGACCGCGGTCGGCGCCGACGAACTCCGCTACGTACGGTGTCGCCGGCGCGCCCAGCACCGTCGCCGGAGTATCGAACTGTTCGATGCGTCCGGAACCGTAGACGGCGATGCGGTCCCCGAGCCGTACCGCCTCCTCGATGTCGTGGGTGACGAAGAGGACCGTCTTGTGGAGCGAGGACTGCAGGCGAAGGAACTCGGTCTGCAGGTGCTCGCGGACGACCGGGTCCACGGCACCGAACGGCTCGTCCATGAGGAGCACGGGCGGATCGGCGGCGAGCGCGCGGGCCACGCCGACGCGCTGGCGCTGGCCGCCGGAGAGCTGTTCCGGGTACCGCGAGCCGTACACCGACGGGTCCAGGCCGACCAGGTCGAGCAGTTCGGCGGCCCGGGCGCGGGCCTGCTTGCGCGGCCGGCCGAGCAGGTGCGGGACCGTGGCGGTGTTGTCGAGCACGGTCTTGTGCGGGAACAGACCGATCTGCTGGATCACGTAACCGATGCGGCGGCGCAGCTCGACCGGGTCGACCGTGGCGATGTCGGCGCCGTCCAGGAAGATGCGGCCTTCCGTGGGCTCGATGAGCCGGTTGACCATCTTCATGGTCGTGGTCTTGCCGCAGCCGGACGGGCCGACGAGCGTGACGAGCTCGCCCTCCGCGACCTCGAAGGAGAGGTCGTCGACGGCGGTGGTGCCGTCCGCGTAACGCTTGGTGACGTGCTCGAAACGGATCATGCTTCCCCATTGTCGTCGGTCCGCCCGGGGCGGGATGAACGGGATGTTGCGAGTCGATGGCGGTCCGGGCCGATTGTCAGTGGCGGGGGATAGGGTCGCAGACAGTCACCGGATTTGTGAGCGAGCGGACGGGGGAGGTGACGTGGCGTGAGCACGCCCTTGAGTACGTACCCGAGTACGGCCATGAGCCAAGCAGCGGGCCCGCGGAACTGTCTGCAGGCCAATGACTGGATCTGCGGCGAGTATCTCCACAGCCGTGGCCAGGAGCTGGTGGACGCCACCGTCCAGCACATCTGGATCACGGTCGCCTCGGTGGTCATCGGACTGCTGATCGCCTTCCCGCTGGCCCTGCTCGCCCGGCAGCGGCGCGGCGCGGCCGGCCCGGTGCTCGGCCTGACGACGATTCTGTACACGGTCCCGTCGCTGGCCATGTTCGCGCTGCTGACCCCGGTGTTCGGGGTCTCGGCCGCGGTGGTCGTGACGGGTCTGGTGCTCTATTCGCTGACGATCCTGGTGCGCAACATACTCGCGGGGCTGCAGGCGGTCCCCGAGGAGGTGCGCGAGGCGGCCCGCGGGATGGGGTACGGCCCGCTGCGGCTGCTCTTCCAGGTCGAACTGCCGCTGGCGCTGCCCGCCATGATGGCCGGGCTGCGGATCGCCACGGTCTCGACGGTGGCGATGACGACGATCGGCGCGGTGGTCGGCTTCGGCGGCCTGGGCAATCTCATCGACAGCGGGATGCAGGGCTTCTTCAAGGCGGAGGTGCTGACCGCCTCGGTGCTGTGCGTGCTGCTCGCGCTGGTCGCCGATCTGCTGCTGGTGGGGCTCCAGCGGGCGCTGACGCCCTGGACCCGGGCCGGCCGGGCGGGGTCCGGTGGCGCGGGTGCCGGGGGCAGGGACACGGACGGCGAGGGCGGCGGGCGCCCGGGGGCCGGCCGGACGCGGGGATTCGGGCGCGAGCGGAAGGCGGTGGCCTGAGCGGTGGACGCGATCACGGGTGCGTGGGGCTGGCTCGGCTCCGCGGCCAACTGGGCCGGTGAGAACGGCGTCTGGCACCGCCTCGGGCAGCACGTGCAGCTGAGCGTGGTGTGCCTGGCCATCTCGTGTCTGCTGGCGCTGCCGGTGGCGCTGTACCTGGGCCACATCGGCAAGGGCGGGGCGCTGGCAGTGAACCTCGCCAACGTCGGCCGCGCGGTGCCGACGTTCGCCGTGCTGGTGCTGCTGACGCTCAGCCCGCTGGGCAAGGCGGGGGACTGGCCGACGATCGTGGCGCTGGTGCTCTTCGCGGTGCCCCCGCTGCTGACCAACGCGTACGTCGGCATGCGGGAGGCGGACCGCGATGTGGTGGAGGCGGCCCGGGGGATGGGCATGTCCGGATGGCAGCTGCTGCTCCGCGTCGAGCTGCCGCTCGCGTACCCGTTGATCATGACGGGGCTGCGGTCGGCGTCGGTGCAGGTGGTGGCGACGGTCACGCTGGCCGCGCTGGCCGGCGGTGGCGGCCTGGGCCGGATCATCACGGCGGGCTTCGGCAACTACGACACCCCGCAGGTGGTGGCCGGCGCGGTGCTGGTCGCCGGGCTGGCGCTGCTCGTCGAGGCGGTGCTGGTGGCGGTGGAGCGGCTGTGCGACCCGATGCGCGGCAAGCGGCCGGCGCGTACGGGCCGCCGCGCCATACGGGCGTCCCGCAAGGAAACGGCGGCCGCCTGAGCGGGCACCAGGTAGGGCCTCCGGCAGGTGAGCCCGGCACCAGGTACGGCCTCGGGCGGCTGAGGAAAGCCGCCGGGCCCGGGCGGTGTGGGGCGTGACCCGCTATCAGTGTGCTCCGGTGCCGGATGTGGTGACGTCTCCCGCCCCACGTGCGAACATCCGTCCGCTCCCTCTGCTGTACTCCTTGCTCGACCTTCGCAACCCGCTCGACCTTCTCGGCCTGCTCGACCCGCTCGACTTCAACGACCCGCCGGTGTCCGACCGGTGACCGCATGGACGACTGGATGGTGAAACCGATGAACAGCACGTCGCGTACCGCGCGGACGGCCCTCGTCGCTGGGACGGTGCTGGCGCTGGCCGCGGGGCTCTCCGCGTGCGGCGGCCAGAGCCTGGAGGAAAAGGGCGGCAAGAGCGAGGGCGGGAAGGGCGCGATCGTCGTCGGTTCCGCCGGATTCACCGAGTCGCAGGTGCTCGCCGAGCTCTATTCCAAGATCATTTCCAATGCCGGGTACAAGGCGTCCGTACAGACGCTGAAGAATCGCGAGCTCTACGAACCCGCCCTGGAGAAGGGCGAGATCGACGTCGTTCCGGAATACGCCTCCACGCTCGCCGATTTCCTCAACGCCAAGAAGAACGGCGCCAAGGCGGAGTCGGTCGCGTCCAACGACCCGGACGAGACCGTCGCGGCACTCAAGAAGCTCGCCACGCCGCGCGGACTGAAGGTTCTCCCGCACGGCTCCGCGACGGACCAGAACGCCTTCGCGGTCACCAAGGAATTCGCCGCGAAGCACAAGCTGAAGACCCTCTCCGACCTCGGCAGGTCCGGGGAGAAGGTGAAGCTCGCGGCGGGCGAGGAGTGCGAGACGCGGCCGTACTGCCTGCCGGGCCTGAAGAAGACGTACGGCATAGACGTCACGGGCATCGACCCCAAGGGCGTGGGCACGGTGCAGGCCAAGCAGGCGGTCAAGGACGGCACGGACCAGCTCGTGCTGACGACCACGACGGACGCCACGCTCGGCGACTTCGGACTGGTGCTGCTCAAGGACGACAAGCACCTGCAGAACGCCGAGAATGTGCTGCCGGTGGTGAATGCCAAGAGCGCCGGGGACAGCGCGCTGGAGAGTGCGCTCGGCAAGCTCACGAAGGTGCTCACCACCAAGGACTTGATCGAGCTGAACCGTCAGGTCGATGCCGACCGGCGCAAGCCGGCGGATGTCGCGGAGGCCTATCTGAAGGAGAAGGACCTGCTCAAGAAGTAACCAGCGGGAAACGGATTGGCGGGCGGGGCCCCACCGGCCTCGTACGCACGGTAAATTTCAGGCCATGCCACGAGGACGCCACCGCCATTCCCCACCCCTGCACAGGCTTCTTCCCCCCGCGACGGTCGCCGGTGCGTCAATTGCCTGCGCCGCCGGTGCCTGGTTGGTCGGCGACGCGCTCGTGCTCAGGGTCCTGGTCGCCGCCGCGGCAGTGGCCGCGGTCGGCGGCGCCGTGCTGGCCCGCCGTTGGGACCGTACGGCCGGCAAGCGGGTCGCCGACCTCACCCGCGCCCGGGTGCGCGACGAGTGGAGGACCGAGGAGCGCATAGCCGAGCTGGAGACGGACGTCGAGGAGGGCCGGGAGATCCGGACCGCTCTGGAGACGAAGCTGCGCGCCAAGCGCGCGGAGCTGGCCCGGCTGCGCAACGAGCACGCCGCGCTGCTGCGCCGGTACGCCACGGCGGAGACCGAGCGGGCCACCGCCCTGGAGGGCCGCCGCCGGCTCGCGATCGATGCCGCCGCCCCGGCCCGCGAGCTGACCGCGGGCGGCGCGGTGCCGGTACCGGGCCTGACGGCCGTCGCCCCCGCGGCGGTCGCCCCCGTCGCCGACGGTACGGCCGCGGCCGGCATCGCCCCCGGTGCGCCGGGTGCCGCGGCCCGCACCGCCCCCACGGCCCCGGCGGGCCGTGGCCCCGCGCACGCGGCCCCCGCCCCGGCTCCCACCGCCGTCGACTTCCGCAAGGCGGACGAGGCGCTGCTGCGGCTGAACGACAGCGCCGTACGGCAGGAGGCCGCCCGTCAGGAGGCCGCCCGCCGCGCGGAGCGGGAGCGTGCCGAGCGGCAGCGCGCCGCCGAGCAGGCCAGGGCCGCCGCGCAGGTCCGCGGGGCCTCCGCGGGCGTTCCCGCGCTGCGTCCGGTGCCGGCAGCGGCGGTCGCGCCGCTCGCCCCGCAGCACCGGCCCGCTTCGCGGGCGACCGGCGGCTTCGACTTCTTCGGTACGGGCACGGCCGCCCCGGACACCGCCGGTACGGACACGGTCTCCGCTTCGGGCACGGTCGCCGTGCCGAAGGAGGCCCCCGCGGCGCCGCTGGAGGAGGATCTGGCGGACGTGGTGGGCGACGAGGCGGTGGCCGAGCAGTCGGCCCGCGCCACGGCGGCCCCGCGCCCCGCTCAGCCGCTCGAAGGCCCCGCGCCGGCCGCTCAGGAGGCCGCCGAGGCCTCCCGAGAGGCGGAGCCCCGGCAGGAGCCCGCAGCGGCGGAGAACGGGCCTGAGGCCGGAGCCGGGGCGGAGCCCGGGACCCACGAGCCCACGGCCGACGCCGACGCCGGTACCGGCACCGAGTCCGACACCGCCGCCGAGTCCGCGTCCGGCGCGGAGCCCCCGTCCGGCGAGCGTGCCGCCGGTGAGGTCATCGACCTGACCGCGCACGACGAGACGGAGCAGTTCGACGTCGCGGAGCTGCGCAGCGCGGCCGCGCAGTAAGCGGCGGCGGCAGCAGCAACAGGCAGGCAGAGCGAACGCAACGCCCGCGCCGGTCACCGACCGGCGCGGGCGTCGTCGTTCGTCCTGAGAGGTGGGCGTCCTGGTCGACCGTCCCGAGGGCGAAAAGTTATCCACAGCCTGTGGATCGCCCTGTTGGTGTTGGCCCGGGCGACACTCCGCGTACAGCGGACCGCGCCCCGCGCGTCACCAGCGGCCCGCGCGCCTCACTTGTCGATGTCGCCGACCACGAAGAACAGCGACCCCAGGATCGCGACCATGTCGGCGACCAGGGTGCCGGGCAGCAGCTCCGTCAGCGCCTGGATGTTGTTGAACGAGGCGGAGCGCAGCTTCAGGCGGTACGGCGTCTTCTCGCCCTTGGAGACCAGGTAGTAGCCGTTGATGCCGAGCGGGTTCTCCGTCCAGGCGTACGTCGCGCCCTCGGGGGCCTTGAGCACCTTCGGAAGCCGCTGGTTGATCGGCCCCGGGGGCAGCTCGGCGATGCGCTCCAGACAGGCGTCGGCCAGGTCCAGCGCATTGTGGGTCTGCTCCAGCAGCACCTCGAAGCGGGCCAGGCAGTCGCCCTCGGAGCGCGTGACGACCTTCAGGGTGTCCTGCAGCTCCCCGTAGGCCAGGTACGGCTCGTCGCGGCGCAGGTCGAAGTCGACGCCCGAGGCGCGGCCGATCGGGCCGGAGACGCCGTACGAATGCACCGCCTCCGGGGTCAGCACGCCGACGCCGCGGGTCCGGCCGCGGAAGATCTCGTTGCCCAGGACGAGGCGGTCGAAGACGTCCATGCGGGAGCGGACCGCGGCCACCGCGTCGCGGGCACGGCCGAGCCAGCCGGCCGGCAGGTCCTCCTTGAGGCCGCCGACGCGGTTGAACATGTAGTGCATCCGGCCGCCGGAGATCTCCTCCATGACGTTCTGCAGCTCTTCGCGCTCGCGGAAGGCGTGGAAGACCGGGGTGATCCCGCCCAGCTCCAGGGGGTAGGAGCCGAGGAACATCAGATGGTTGAGCACGCGGTTCAGCTCGGCGAGCAGCGTACGGGTCCAGACGGCCCGCTCGGGGACCTCCATGCCGAGCATCCGTTCGACGGCCATCACGACGCCGAGCTCGTTGGAGAACGCCGACAGCCAGTCGTGGCGGTTGGCGAGCACGATGATCTGGCGGTAGTCGCGCGCTTCGAAGAGCTTCTCGGCGCCCCGGTGCATGTAACCGATCACTGGTTCGGCATGGCTGATGCGCTCGCCGTCCAGTACCAGGCGCAGCCGCAGCACTCCGTGCGTGGAGGGGTGCTGGGGCCCGATGTTGAGCACCATGTCCGTGCTCTCCGCCGCACCGCCAATACCGACCATCGTCTCCGTCATGGGGACAGTCTGACAGCTCCGGCAGGCAGCCCGACCGGCTGGACCAGCCACTGGAAGGCCCCCAGGCCGCCCGGATCGGTCAGCTCGGCGGCCTCGCCGGCCGCGCCGAGTGCCCGCAGGTAGGCGGCCGGGTCGGTGGACGCGAGGGACAGCGGCGGCCGGCCGCCGTCGACGCCGAGGGCGCGCAGCGCGGCCCGCTGGGTGAGCAGCAGCGCCCCGGTGCCGCCGGCCGCCGCGCAGGCGTCCAGCGCGACGTGTGCGGTGATGTCGCAGCCTCCGTCCGGTACGGGGGCCACCTCGCTGCCGTCACGGAAACCGGTGAGCGTGCCGTACGGGGGGCGGGCGTCCCGTACGTGCGCGTAGTCCGCGGTCACGGCGAAGCCGCGGTGGAGCGTCGCCACCGCGCGTGCCCACGCGGCGTCCCGCGACCGTCCGATCTCGGCGCGCGTGCCCGGCCCCTCGGGGCCCGCGCCCCCGGCCTCCGAAGCGGCGTCCGCCGCGTCTCCGGCTTCCGAAGCACTGTCCGCCGCGTCTGCGTCCTTCGAAGCGCTGTCCACCGCGCTGCCCGAAGGCCACCACTCCGCCAGCCAGGCCGCGTCCTCGCCCGTCACGGGAGGGCCGAGCCGCTCGGCGCCGTCGGCGGGCCGGACGAGTACGTGGCGCGGTACGCCCTCGGAGTCCGTCTCGGCGACGTCGACCGGGACGTTGTCCAGCCACTCGTTCGCGAAGACCAGACCGGTGAGCGTCCCGGGCGCGGGCAGCTCGTCGTGCCAGGTGATCCGCGGGTCCAGCCCTTCGGGGCGGGGCGCCTTCTCGACGGCGTGCGCGTGCAGCCGCGCGGGCAGATCGCCGGCCCCCGGTTCGCCGGAGGCCGCGTCCAGGGCGGCCAGCACGCCGCTCAGCAGCTCGCCGCGGCCCGCGCCGATGTCCAGGACGTCCAGCCGCTCCGGACGCCCCAGCGCCTCGTCCACGCGCTCCAGCAGCCGCGCCACGGCGCCCGCGTAAAGCCGCGAGGCGTGCACCGAGGTGCGGAAGTGCCCGGCGGGCCCGGGGCCGTCCGCGCGCGTGTAGAAGCCGCCGGGCCCGTACAGCGCCCGTTCCGTCGCGTCCCGCCAGCCGTACCACTCGTTCGTCACGGCTTCACCGTACGGGCGGCCCGGGCGCTCCTCGGCATCCACCTTGGGGAGTACGGAGCGCGCACAGGATCGCCCCTTCGGTTGACTCGTACACCTATCCGCGCTGCCTACGCTGGGTTACGTGCAGCGTCTCTACGACTTCTTCCGCAGGCACCCGACAGGTGTGGACACCTTCTGGGCGCTGCTGCTGCTCGGGTTCGCCGGGCTGTGGCTGATGTCGGACCTGCTCCGGGGCTCCCTCCAGTACGCGGTCGCGGTGGTCGTCGTCCTGTCGCTGTGCACGGTGGTCGCGCTGCGTCGCCGCGCACCGGTGAAGATGCTGCTGCTGGCGACCGCCGCCGGCCTCGCGCAGATGGTCTTCGACGTGGAGCCGAACCCGGCCGACTTCGCGATGCTGGTGATCATCTACACCGTCGCGTGCGGCAACGTCCGCTGGGCCTCCCGGTACGCGCTGATCGGCGGCGTCCTCGCCCCCTTCCTGTCCCGGCTCCGCTGGCACCAGCCCGACCCGTACAGCACGCTCTGGCAGGACGTGATCGTCACCGTCTTCCTGGCCGTGCCCTTCGTGCTGGCCTGGGTGATGGGCGACTCGTTGCGCACCCGCCGCGCCTACTGGGCGCAACTGGAGGAGCGTGCGGCCCGCCTGGAGAAGGAGCGCGAGACGCAGTCGCGGATCGCGGTGGCGGCGGAGCGCGCCCGCATCGCCCGGGAGCTGCACGACGTCGTCGCGCACAACGTGTCGGTGATGGTGGTGCAGGCCGACGGCGCCGCCTACGTTCTCAAATCCGCCCCCGACCAGGCCCGGCAGGCGCTGGAGACCATCTCCGGCACCGGCCGGCAGGCGCTCGCCGAGATGCGCCGCCTGCTGGGCGTGCTGCGGACCGGCGAGGGCGCCGAGGGCGGCGAGTACGTGCCGCAGCCCGGCGTCGAGCAGCTCGCCGACCTCGTGGAGCAGGTGCGCGGCGCGGGCCTGTCCGTGGAGTTCACGGTCCACGGCGAGGAGCGGCCGCTGCCCAGCGGCGTGGAGCTGACCGCGTACCGCATCGTCCAGGAGGCACTGACCAACACCCGCAAACACGGCGGCCCCGGCGTCGGCGCGACGGTCAGCATCGTCTACGGGGAGCAGAACCTCGAACTGCTCGTCGAGGACGACGGACGCGGCGCGCAGCACGAGCTGTACGAGGACGGCGGCGCCGACGGGCTGGGCCACGGCCTGATCGGCATGCGGGAGCGCGTCGGTATGGTCGGCGGCAGTCTGGACGCGGGGCCGCGGCCGGGCGGCGGCTTCCGTATCAGTGCCGTGCTGCCGCTCGCTCCGGTGCGCTGACGGGCGCGCCACTACGGACGCGCCGGCCGGCGCGTCCTCTTGTTGACCGAAGCCCCGAAGAACGGATCCCTGCCATGACCATCCGCGTGATGCTCGTCGACGACCAGGTGTTGCTGCGTACCGGCTTCCGGATGGTGCTCGCCGCCCAGCCGGACATGGAGGTCGTCGCCGAGGCGGGCGACGGGGTGGCCGCCCTGGAGGCGCTGCGCACGACCGGGGTCGACGTGATCCTGATGGACGTCCGGATGCCGAACCTGGACGGCGTGGAGACCACCCGGCGGATCTGCGGGAACGGCACGGTGGAGGACGCGCCCAAGGTGCTCATCCTGACCACCTTCGACCTGGACGAGTACGCCTTCTCCGCGCTCAAGGCCGGGGCCAGCGGCTTCATGCTCAAGGACGTCCCGCCGGACGAGCTGCTGGCGGCGATCCGCGCCGTGCACAGCGGCGACGCGGTCGTCGCGCCCTCCACCACCCGCCGGCTGCTGGACCGTTTCACGCCGATGCTGCCGTCGGCCACGCCGCAGGAGGGCCGCCCGGAGCTGGGCCGGCTCACCGAACGGGAGCGCGAGGTGCTGCTCCTCGTGGCGCAGGGCCTGTCCAACGGGGAGATCGCCGCGCGTCTCGTCCTCTCCGAAGCCACGGTCAAGACGCACGTGGGCCGCATCCTCACCAAGCTCGAACTGCGCGACCGTGTGCAGGCAGTCGTGCTGGCCTACGAAACGGGCCTGGTACGGGCGGGCGGCGGCGCATCATAGAAGGACCGCTGTCTCCTACCTTCCAGGGAGCGCACCGTGACCGACCGCAAGCCGCCGGGCGTCAGCTTCGAGACCTGGGTCGACCGGCAGATCAGGGAAGCCGCCGAGCGGGGCGAGTTCGACGACCTGCCCGGTGCCGGGAGGCCCCTCACGGGCCTGAACAAGCCGTACGACGAGCTGTGGTGGGTGCGGGACAAGATGGCGCGGGAGGGCGTGTCCTACCTCCCGCCCACGCTCGCGCTGCGCAAGGAGGCCGAGGACGTGCGGGCCGCGGCGCGCGCCGCCCCGTCCGAGCGCGAGGTGCGGCGGATCGTCGCGGACATCAACACCAGGATCCGGGAAGCCCTGAAGAACCCGCCTCCGGGGCCGCCGCTGGGTATCGGGCCGCTCGACCCCGAAGAGGTCGTCGGGGAGTGGCGCGCCGCTCTCCGGGAGCGGGTACGCAAGCGCGACGCCTCCTGAGCGCAGGCGGCCGCGGCGCTTCGGAGGCCGCGGCCGGTCAGCGCAGTACGCCCTCCAGGAAGTCGCTGCCGAGCCGGGCGACGACCGGGAGGTCCAGCTGGTGCAGCACGTACCGGCCGCGGCGCCGGGTCCGGATCAGGCCCGCCTTCTTCAGGATGGCCAGGTGCCGGGAGACCTCGGGCGCGGTGATGCCGTGCTCGGAGGCCAGCTCCCCGGTGGTGAACGCGGTCCTGGCGAGGTTGCGGCAGATCCGGACACGCATCGGGTGGGCCAGCGCCTCCAGGCGCTGCTGGAGCAGCTCCACGGAGGCCGTGCCGGACAGCTCGGGCCTGGCCACCGGGTAGTGGACCACCGGCCGCCAGCCCGGCGCGTGCAGCACCATCAGGTGCGGCCAGCCCAAGGTCGACGGCACGAACGTCAGGCCGGCGCCGACCGCGGGATTCACGGCGGTGGCGCGTCCGTTGCTGAGCTTGTCCACCGTGATGCGGCGCTGCTCCTCGTCCAGGGAGAGGGCGGCGGACACCTCGGACAGCGCGTCGGCCAGTCCCTTGTGGCGCAGCACCTCCGCCTTGTGCCGCGCGTCGGCCGCCAGTTCCACGCGGACCCGTTCCCATACGTCCCCGAAGAACGCCGCGTCGCAGTCCTCGAAGAAGCGGCGCAGCCAGGCCCGTACGGCGGGCGGATCGGCCAGCAGCCGCCGGGCGAACTCCGCCTGGCGCGGCCCGCGCGCCATCGCCCGCTCCAGCGCCTGTTCCCGTGCCTCGGCGTCGACCAGCGGGGACGGGCCGCCGCGGCTGTAGAGGCTGGCGCAGGAGATCTCCAGTGCCGCGGCGACGTACAGCTCGTCGTCCAGCCGGTCGAGCAGGTCCAGGTCCTCGGCGAGCGTCGCGCCGGGCAGTCCCTGGGTGTCGGCGAGCGCGGCGAACGGCAGTGAGATGTCGGAGAACGTCGGGCCCCACAGGAAGTCCGCCTCGTGCAGCCGGTCCGCCAGGTCCGGCTTGAGCGCGGCGCAGGTCGCCGTCGTCCAGCCGTGCAGCCCCGGGTGGTGGCCCGGCTCGGTCAGCGCGTGCAGGGCGGTGCCGAGCTCCGCGAGGGGGGAGGGGGCGAAGACGATGCGTTCCTCCGGCAGGCCGGTGATGTCGATCTGGATGCCCATGCGTCCTCCCCGCTTCGTACGCGCCGTCCCCCGGCCCCGTACGACCATCATGCGTGACCTGCGGAGCATCGCGGACGACGGTTGACGGCTCCCGTCAATCCACGTGCCTCCGCCGGCGCCGGCCGCCCACCGTTGAGGACATGAACGCGATGCAGCAGCACATGATCGATGCCTACCGCGCCGCGCAACGGGGAGAGGCCGCACCGCCGTTGCCGGGCACCGGCGACGTACGGGCATTGCGCGAGGTGCGGGACTGGCGGCGCTTCGAAGCCGTCGTCACCGCGCCCGCCGACCGCCTGCCGGCCCGGCTCCGGCGCGCCGTACGGAGCCTCATGGGCCCCCGCACGGCCGGCTCAGCCCCCGTCGGCCACCGTCCGCACCCGGGCGATGAAGTCCGCGAGAACGTCCCGCACATCGGCGGCAGTCCAGCTCAGTGCGGATGAGGCCACGTGCACCTCGGTGACGGCCAGGCCCGGTACGCCCCCGTCCCGCCAGCGGCGGAAGAGCGCCGTACGGGTCTCCTCGGCCAGCCGCAGGCCCGCCTCGTCCAGCACTTCGGGGGAGTACGGCAGCCACACCTGGAAGTCGTGGGTGTGCGGCGGGTCCGGGTGCACCCGGAACCACGGCACGCCGTGCTCCGCCAGGCCCTCGTTCAGTGCCCTCACGACGACCTTCGCGTGGGCGACGTACTCCGGGAGCCGGGGCAGTTCCCGGTCCAGCCCCGCGAGCGCGGCGAGCGCGGCCGGCCACTGCTGGAAGGGCAGCCCGCCGTACCGGTGCCGCCACGCCCGCGCCTCGGCCACGAAGTCCTCGGCGCCGGCCAGCGCGGCCCCCGATATCCCGCCGAGCGACTTGTAGAACGACACGTACACGCTGTCGGCAAGCCCCGCGATCTCCCGGAGCGGCCGCCCGAAGTGCGGTGCCGACTCCCACAGCCGCGCCCCGTCGAAGTGCACCACCGCGTCCCGCTGCCGTGCCGCGTCCACCACGGCGACCAGCTCGTCCCACGAAGGCAGCACGAGCCCGGCGTCCCGTAGCGGCAACTCCAGCGCGAGCGTCCCGAAGGGCTCGTCCAGGGCGCGCACCTCCTCGGCGGTCGGCAGCCGCGGCTCCCGCGTCGGATGGATCATCCGCAACCCGCTGACCACGGCGTACGCGTCCCGCTCGTGCAGCTCCAGGTGGGAGAGCGGGTGCCCGGCCACCGTGGCGTTGCCCGTGCGCCCCGCCCAGCAGCGCAGCGCGACCTGCTGCGCCATCGTGCCGGTGGGGAAGAACGCCGCGTCCTCGGTGCCCAGCAGTTCCGCCGCGCGGCGCTCCAGGACGCCGACGATGCCCTCCTCGTCGGCGTAGAAGTCGACGGGGCCGTCCAGGTCGTGGCTCTCGGCGCCCTCCGCCGTGAGGCGCCGCAACCGCTCGGCGAGGGAGTCGTCGGTGACGCTGCGCGTCAGCATCCGCTCGCAGCCGCGCCATGCCGCCAGCCGCCGCGTCCGCTCTTCCTGGTCGGTCATCCGCTGCCCGCCTCCCGGCCTCGCCCGCGCACTGCCCGTACAGGGCACCGATCATCCCGTACCGTCCCCCTGGCGGCGACTGTCTTTTGCGCGATCACGAGACGCCCGTCTCACCTGTCCGCCGCCCCTCGGGCCCGCAGGGAACACCGCGTAGCATGACCAGGAAACGTCCGGTACCCCCCGCGGACTGGAACGGAAGGCCATCGCCGCGTGAATGACATCCCCTCGACAGAAGCCCAGGACCGCCCCGCCCGGCTCACCGTCGGCGTCGTCGGGGCCGGCCGCGTAGGGCCCGCGCTCGCCGCGGCACTGCAGCTCGCCGGGCACCGTCCGGTCGCCGTCTCGGGCGTCTCCGACGCCTCCAGGCGGCGCGCCGCCGCGCTCCTGCCCGACGTGCCGCTCGTGCCGTCGGAGGAGGTCCTCGCACGCGCCGACCTGGTGCTGCTGACGGTCCCCGACGACGCGCTGCCCGGCCTGGTCGCCGGCCTCGCCGAGACCGGCGCCGTACGGCCCGGACAGCTGCTCGTGCACACCTCGGGGCGGTTCGGCGCCGGTGTACTGGACGAGGCCACCCGAGCCGGTGCGCTGCCGCTGGCACTGCACCCCGCGATGACGTTCACCGGCACGTCCGTCGACGTCCAGCGGCTGGCCGGCTGCTCCTTCGGGGTCACCGCGCCCGAGCAGCTCCGGATGGCCGCCGAGGCGCTGGTCATCGAGATGGGCGGCGAGCCGGAGTGGATCGAGGAGGCCGCCCGGCCGCTGTACCACGCGGCCCTGGCCATGGGCGCGAACCACCTCGTCACCCTGGTCGCGCAGTCCCTGGAGCTGCTGGGCAAGGCCGGTGTCGAGGCCCCGGACCGGATGCTCGGCCCGCTGCTCGGCGCCGCCCTGGACAACGCCCTGCGCTCCGGTGACGCGGCGCTGACCGGCCCGGTCGCCCGCGGCGACGCCGGTACGGTCGCCGCGCACGTCACCGAGTTGCGCAAGCACTCCCCGCAGGCGGTCTCCGGTTACCTCGCCATGGCCCGTACGACGGCGGACCGGGCGCTCGCGCAGGGCCTGCTCAAGCCGGAGCTCGCCGAGGACCTGCTCGGCGTGCTCTCCGATGTCGCGGACCGCACGGAGGGAGGCACCCGATGAACACCACGGCACACCACCCCGCCGGTACGGAGGCCCACGTCCTGCCGACGGCACCCGCTCCCGCCGCGGCCGGTCCCCGGCTGGTGGGCACCGCCGCCGAGCTGCGCGCCCTGCCGCGCCGCGGCCGCCGCGCCGTCGTGATGACCATGGGCGCGCTGCACGAGGGCCACGCGACGCTGATCCGTACGGCGCGCGCCCATGTCGGCCCCGAGGGGCAGGTCGTGGTCACCGTCTTCGTGAACCCGCTGCAGTTCGGGGCGGGCGAGGACCTGGACCGCTACCCGCGCACGCTGGACGCCGACATCATGATCGCCGGCGAGGCCGGTGCCGACGTGGTCTTCGCGCCGTCGGTCGAGGAGGTCTACCCGGGCGGCGAGCCACAGGTGCGGATCGCCGCGGGCCCCATGGGCGATGTGCTGGAGGGTGCCTCGCGCCCGGGGCACTTCGACGGCATGGCCACCGTGGTCGCCAAGCTGCTGCACCTCACGGCGCCGGACGCGGCGTTCTTCGGACAGAAGGACGCCCAGCAGCTCGCCATCGTGACGCGCATGGCACGCGACCTGAACTTCCCCGTGCGGATCGTCGGCGTGGAGACCGTGCGCGAGGACGACGGCCTGGCGCTCTCCAGCCGCAACCGCTACCTCTCCGCCACCGAGCGCAGGACCGCGCTGGCCCTCTCCCGGGCGCTGTTCGCGGCCCGCGACCGGCTGGCCGCCGAGGAGACGCTGCGCGCCAGGGCCGGCGCCGGCAGCCACTCCGAAGCGCGCGCCGCAGGCCTGGCCGCCATGGGCGAGGACCGGGCGGCGGCCGACGCGCACGCCCTCGCGTACGCGGCGTCCGCCGACACCCCGCAGGGCCCGGCGGTGGCCCGTGCGGCCGCCCACGCCGTCCTGGCGGACGCGGCCCGCCTCGACCCGCCGCTGGAGCTGGACTACCTGGCGCTGGTCGACCCGGGCACCTTCACGCCGATCCCGGACACGGAGCGCGCTCCGGAGGACGGGCCGTACAAGGGCGGGTACGAAGGCGAGGCGGTGCTCGCCGTGGCCGCCCGGGTCGGTACCACCCGCCTGATAGACAACATCCGCCTCACTTTCGGGCCCGCCGTGCCGCAGAGCGGACCCCCGTCAGCAGGAGAGCCACGATGACCGCAGGAGCGCCCCGATGACCGGGGTGACCGGGCCCGGCATACGTCTCGACGCCCCCGCGCCCGGCTGGGCCATCGACGCGGACGTCGTCGTGGTCGGCTCCGGCGTCGCCGGGCTGACCGCCGCACTGCGCTGCGCGGCGGCCGGCCACCGTACGGTCGTGGTCACCAAGGCCCGGCTGGACGACGGCTCCACACGCTGGGCACAGGGCGGCATAGCCGCGGCCCTCGGCGAGGGCGACACCCCGGAACAGCACCTGGACGACACCCTCGTGGCGGGCGCCGGGCTCTGCGACGAGGAAGCCGTACGGACGCTGGTCACCGAAGGCCCGGGCGCGGTGCGCCGCCTGATCGCCGCCGGCGCGCGCTTCGACGCGGGCGAGGACGGCGAGGGAATCGCGCTGGCCCGCGAGGGCGGCCACCACCGGCGCCGGATCGCGCACGCGGGCGGCGACGCCACCGGCGCGGAGATCTCCCGCGCACTGGTCGAGGCGGTGCGTTCCCTCGGAAGGGGCGAGCGCGAAGCGCTCTCCGGCAAGGGCGGGGGTGGGCGACGGGCGGGACTGCGCACCATCGAGAACGCGCTCGTCCTGGACCTGCTCACGGACGCCGAGGGCCGAACGGCGGGCGTCACCCTGCACGTGATGGGCGAGGGCCAGCACGACGGTGTGGGCGCCGTGCACGCGCCCGCCGTGGTGCTCGCCACCGGCGGCATGGGCCAGGTCTTCTCGGCCACCACCAACCCGTCCGTCTCCACGGGTGACGGCGTCGCGCTGGCCCTGAGGGCCGGCGCCGAGGTCTCCGACCTGGAGTTCGTGCAGTTCCACCCGACCGTGCTCTACCTGGGCCCGGAAGCGGAGGGGCAGCAGCCGCTCATCTCCGAGGCGGTGCGGGGCGAGGGCGCGTACCTCGTGGACCGCGACGGTGAGCGCTTCATGGTGGGGCAGCACGAGCTGGCCGAACTGGCGCCGCGCGACATCGTCGCCAAGGGCATCCTGCGCCGCGCCCTGGAGCAGGGCACCGAGCACATGTACCTGGACGCGCGGCACTTCGGGGCGGAGATGTGGGAGCGGCGCTTCCCGACCATCCTGGCCGCCTGCCGCGGCCACGGCATCGACCCGGTCACCCAGCCGATCCCGGTGGCGCCCGCCGCGCACTACGCCTCCGGCGGCGTCCGCACCGACCTGCGGGGCCGGACGACCGTGCCGGGCCTGTACGCGTGCGGCGAGGTCGCCTGCACCGGTGTGCACGGCGCGAACCGGCTCGCCTCCAACTCCCTCCTGGAGGGCCTGGTCTTCGCCGAGCGGATCGCCGCCGACATCGGTACTCGGCCCCTCCCGCGGCCCGGGGAGCCCCGGCTGCCCGACGGGCCGCCCGTACCGCTGCTCCCGCCCGAGGCGCGCTTCGAGATCCAGCGCCTCATGACCGAGGGCGTCGGAGTGCTGCGCTCCGCGACGAGCATGGCCGAGTCCTTCAAGGGCCTCGTGCGGCTGGCCTCCAGGGCCTCGGCCGAATCCTCCGGGGAGGACAAGGCCGCCGAGCCCGGCGTGGAAGCATGGGAGGCCACGAACCTCCTGCTGGTCGCGCGTGCCCTGGCCGCCGGTGCCCGGGCGCGCGAGGAGACCCGCGGCTGCCACTGGCGGGAGGATCACCCCGAACGGAACGACGAGGTCTGGCGGCGCCACTCCGTGGTGACGCTCCGCCCGCCGCACACGGTGGAATTCCGCGCCACGGACTCCGCCGACTTCCCCGCCACCCATCCCGAAACGGAGCCGAACCCGTGAGCACGCCCGACGACCTCCCCCTCCTCCAGATCGGCGCCCCGGGCCAAAGCACGGACACCGGAGGCTGCGGCGACGGCTGCGGCTGCGGCGCGGGCGACGGCTTCGAGCTGGACCCGATGGAGTGCGGCCTGGACCCGGACCTGGCCGCACTCCTGGTGAACGCCGGGCTGGACCCGGTACAGGTCGAGGACATCGCGCACATGGCCATCGAGGAGGACCTCGACCAGGGCGTGGACGTCACCACCGTCGCGACCATCCCCGAAGACGCCGTCGCCACGGGCGACTTCACCGCACGCGACGCCGGTACGGTCGCGGGCCTGCGGATCGCCGAGGCCATCCTCTCGGTGGTCTGCACCGACGAGTTCGCGGTCGAGCGGCACGTCGAGGACGGCGACCGCGTCGAGGCCGGGCAGAAGCTGCTGTCCGTCACCGCCCGCACCCGTGACCTGCTGACCGGCGAGCGCAGCGCGCTGAACCTGCTCTGCCGGCTCTCCGGCATCGCCACCGCCACCCGCGCCTGGGCGGACGCCCTGGAGGGCACGAAGGCCGGCGTGCGCGACACCCGGAAGACGACGCCGGGGCTCCGCGCGCTGGAGAAGTTCGCCGTGCGCTGCGGTGGCGGCGTCAACCACCGCATGTCCCTCTCGGACGCGGCGCTCATCAAGGACAACCACGTCGTGGCGGCGGGCGGCGTCGCCGAGGCGTTCAAGGCCGTACGGAACGAGTTCCCGGGCGTGCCGATCGAGGTCGAGGTGGACCGGCTGGACCAGATCCCGCCGATCCTCGCCGAGGGCGCCGACCTGATCCTGCTGGACAACTTCACGCCCGAGCAGACCCGGGAGGCGGTGGAACTGGTCGCGGGCCGCGCGTTCCTGGAGTCCTCCGGCCGCCTCACCCTCGACAACGCACGCGTCTACGGGGAGACCGGCGTGGACTACCTCGCCGTCGGCAGCCTCACCCACTCCTCGCCGATCCTCGACATCGGCCTCGACCTGCGCGAGGAGACCCCCGCCGAGTCCGCCGGGGAGGCGCGGGCCTGATGCTCCTGACCATCGACGTCGGCAACACCCGCCCTCCCGTCGCCCCACCCACCACCCCGATCGGCGGCTGCGCGCGCGACGTGACCCCGAGGCGGTGCGGAACATGCTCCTGACCATCGACGTGGGTAACACCCATACGGTGTTGGGCCTCTTCGACGGCGAGGAGATCGTCGAGCACTGGCGGATCTCCACCGACGCCCGCCGCACCGCCGACGAACTGGCCGTGCTGCTCAACGGCCTGATGGGCATGCACCCGCTGCTCGGTGAGGAGCTGGGCGACGGCATCGAGGGCATCTCCATCTGCTCCACCGTCCCCTCGGTCCTGCACGAGCTGCGCGAGGTCACCCGCCGCTACTACGGCGACGTGCCGGCGGTGCTCGTCGAGCCCGGCGTGAAGACCGGCGTGCCGATCCTCATGGACAACCCCAAGGAGGTCGGCGCCGACCGGATCATCAACTCGCTCGCGGCCGTGGAGCTGTACGGCGGCCCCGCGGTGGTGGTGGACTTCGGTACGGCCACGACCTTCGACGCGGTCAGCGCGCGCGGCGAGTACGTCGGCGGCGTGATCGCCCCGGGCATCGAGATCTCGGTGGACGCCCTCGGCGTCAAGGGCGCGCAGCTGCGCAAGATCGAGCTGGCCCGGCCGCGCAGCATCATCGGCAAGAACACCGTCGAGGCCATGCAGTCCGGCATCCTCTACGGCTTCGCCGGCCAGGTCGACGGCGTCGTGCAGCGGATGGCGCGGGAGCTGGCCGAGGACCCCGAGGACGTGACGGTCATCGCCACCGGCGGGCTGGCCCCGATGGTGCTCGGCGAGTCCTCCACGATCGACATGCACGAGCCCTGGCTCACCCTCATCGGGCTGCGCCTGGTGTACGAGCGGAACGTCGGGCGGCAGTGACGCCCCGCGTATGTGCGGCGCTCTGGAAGGGGCGTCGCGCATACGCCCCGGGCGCCGCACCCGGGAATTTCAAATAACGGGGATTTTGTCCGTTTAGTAATTAAAGTCGGGCTATGCCCACGCCTTACGGATTCCGCGGCGGCATGGCGTTCAGCGCGGACGAACTGCGCGTGCTCCGCCGCGCCCTCGCCACCGCCCTTCAGCCCCTCCCCGCCCCCGGCCACGCTCCGGCCGGCTCCGTACCCGTGTCCCGCGACCCGCGGCGCACCGAAGAGGTCCAGGAATGCCTCCGGCTCACCGAGGCACTGGACGAGGCGGTGCACGAGGGCGCCCGGCTGCGCGCCTTCCAGCTCGCCGACCTCGCCCGGCATCGCGAGGCCCTCCCGGGCTCCGCGTACGGCTATCTGGGACGCCTCCAGGAGGCCCTGGCCGCCGGTTATGTGCCGGACCCGGACGACCTCGCCGCGCTCCGGGTGCTGCGCTCGCTGGCCGTCGGCCCGGCCGAGCGGGACCGTCGCACTGCCCTGCTGCGCCGCTGCGAGCAGGCCGCCGGGCACTCCGTACGGACCCCGCTGCGCGCGCTCCCGGGAGGCCGGTCGGCCGACGAACCGGAGCGCCCGGCGGAGCCGCAGCCGCAGCCGGCCCCGAAGCCCGGCCGGCCCGGCCCTGCGGGACCGCGGCCCGACCGCCGCGACCGGCCCGTGCCCACGCCGGGCGAGGTCTTCCCGCCGCGCCGCAGGCCCACTCCGCCCCCCGCGGCCCGGACCGCCTGAGCCCGCCGCGTACTCTGGAAGCCTCGTCGCACAAGGAGGCCTTCGTCATGGATTACGTGTCAGCTCTGCTTCCCCCCGTCGTGATGGCCGTCGCCTTCACCGGGGTCATCGTGACGATCGTCAAGAGCCAGGGCGGCGCGAACAAGGCCAAGGAGGACGCGGCCGTGGACGCGGTGCTCCAGAGCGCCGAGGCCGCCCGCCAGGAGCCGAAGGCACACGGCGCCTGAGACACGCGCGGACCCGCGGCGGTCCGCCCCGGCCCGCGGGCCTCACGAATACCGACGTATGGCCTGGGATAGCGCATCCCGGGCCATACGCCTTTTTCTGCGAGGAATCGGTCCCGCGCCCCTGTCAACACGCGGCATTCTGGACATCTCCCACTATTGTTCTCGTGTGCCGAGACGTTTGGGTGAACTGGAAGATGCCGTCATGACGCGGGTCTGGCAGTGGAACCGGCCGGTAACCGTTCGGGAAGTCCTGGAAGATCTGCAGCAGGAACGGTCGATCGCGTACACCACCGTGATGACCGTATTGGACAACCTTCACCAGAAGGGCTGGGTGCGGCGAGAAGCGGAAGGCCGCGCCTATAGATATGAGGCGGTCTCCACTCGCGCTGCCTACTCGGCCGCACTGATGAACGAAGCGTGGTCGGTCAGCGACAACCCCGCCGCCGCCCTCGTCGCCTTCTTCGGGATGATGTCGCAGGAACAGCGACAGGCCCTCCGCGATGCGATGCGCGTCGTACAGGCGGTAGGGCCCGAGGAAGTCTCGGAACCCGGCGCGGGACCCCCGGAGTCGGAACGATAGCGTCCTTGCATGCCACCACTATCGAATGGCGTCACCGTCCGCCGGGCCCGGACCGCTGATGTGCCCGCCGTACGCCGCCTCATCGACTCCTACTCGCGTGACGGGATCCTGCTCGACAAAGCGACCGTCACGCTTTACGAGAGCATCCAGGAGTTCTGGGTGGCCGAGCGCGACGAGGACGCCGAGGTGGTGGGCTGCGGCGCACTGCACGTCATGTGGGAAGACCTCGCGGAGGTCCGTACCCTCGCCGTGGCCCCGCAGCTCAAGGGCGCCGGAGTGGGCCATCAGGTCCTGGACAAGCTGCTCCGTACAGCAAGCTGGCTGGGAGTGCGCCGTATTTTCTGTCTGACCTTCGAAGTCGACTTCTTCGCCAAGCACGGCTTCGTGGAGATCGGCGAGACTCCGGTCGACGGTGATGTCTACAGCGAGCTGCTGCGTTCCTATGACGAGGGTGTCGCGGAGTTCCTCGGTCTCGAACGAGTGAAGCCCAACACCCTAGGCAACAGCCGCATGCTTCTGCACCTGTGATCAGCGTTCTATGTCCGAATCGCGCCCCTATCTCATAGCTGTCGAACCCGACGTTCCCCGGAGCTGCCGCAACTGAACCCGACCCGGGGGTTTGTGTTTTTCCCGGAAAAGCGGTTTGCTTTCCGTCGTAATCCACATTCGATGAAAGGGAAACCGGTGGCACAGAAGGTTCAGGTTCTTCTTGTCGACGACCTCGACGGTGGCGAGGCGGACGAGACCGTGACGTTCGCGCTCGACGGTAAGTCCTATGAGATCGACCTCAGCACCGGCAACGCGGAGAAGCTGCGCGACGCCCTTGAGACGTTCGTGAAGGCCGGCCGCCGTACCGGCCGTGCCGCGAGCGGCCGTGGCAAGGCGCGTGCCGCTTCCTCCGGCAACAAGGACACCGCTGAGATCCGTAAGTGGGCCAAGGAGAACGGTTACGAGGTCAACGACCGCGGCCGCGTCCCCGCGACGGTCCGTGAGGCGTACGAGAAGGCCAACGGCTGATCACAGCGGAAGCTGTCCGTTCGACCTTTTCCTGCGCGCAGCAACCGGGCCCGGTGGCATTCCGTTGCCGCCACGCTCACGAGCCGTACGAGGTCGGGGGCGCGCCCCATACGTGACGTACGGGGAACCCCACCACCGCCCCCGAGGCCTGCCCCGCTCCCCGTGGAGGGCAGCGTCGCCTCGACATCGCAGCCCGGCTCCGGAGGCCGCACCCACGCTCCTCGCGGACCGATCCCCGCAGGCAGCCCGGGCCCCGCTGCCGGTACCGGCGCCGCCCCGCCGTGCGCGGCCGGCGTCCACGGCGCAACGGGCGGGGGCGCGGGCATCAGGTCACCGGAGCCGAGAGCGGTCAGCTCAAGGTCCACCGAGCCCCACTCCAGCCACTCCAGTACCCCTGGCAGCTCCTCCGCCGCGTCTGCGGCCACCAGGAAGCGCAGGACCGGTTCTCCGGACCGCTGGGAGCCGTCTGCGGGCTTCTCGCTCCCGCCGAGCGCGACGGGGCCCGTACGGCCCGCACGGCGCAGCGTGGCGAAGCCGGCGTCCGCGGGCATCTCCAGGACGTCGAAGCGGATCCCCGTGCGCAGCCCGAGCCGCGTGCCGCCGTCCGTCGGCCAGCCGAGCGTCTGCTCGTACCACCGCCGCGCGCCGGAGTCTGCGGCGTGCAGCGGTTCGCGGGGGCGCGGGAGCGCGATGGCCATGACCGGTGCAACTGCCTAAATGCTCAGAAGTTACGCTGGGTTGAGCCTCGGATACGTACCGTGCTCGCCGGGTGGGTATAGGACGGGCGTGCGGACGCGCTAAACGGCGCAAGGGTGTTCGCCCGTAGCGGAGCAGGGCGGGCCGCGCGGATGGACTGTCAGAGGCAGCGGGTAAGACTTTTCGCGAGGGGAGGGACGATGAAACGCAGCGATGAGCGGGATGTTCGCGATACGCGCGCCATGGGCGCGGGCGTGTCGGGAGCTGCGGCGTTCGCCATGGGCGTACTGGCATGGGGCGTATATGCCTGGCCTGCGGGAACATCGTCTCGCACCATCGGGTTGGAGCAGATGTCGGCTGTTCGGGGCAGGAGGCCAAGGACGGGTGTCGGCAGTTGGAATGAGCTGTCCCGCCCCGCGGGACTAGCATGCGGAAGGACAGGGAGGGGACCGACCCCTAACTGCCTGACCGCTCTGAGGAGCGATTAACGATGTTCGAGAGGTTCACCGACCGCGCGCGGCGGGTTGTCGTCCTGGCTCAGGAAGAAGCCCGGATGCTCAACCACAACTACATCGGCACCGAGCACATTCTCCTGGGCCTGATCCATGAGGGTGAGGGTGTCGCCGCTAAGGCCCTGGAGAGCCTCGGGATTTCGCTCGAGGCGGTCCGCCAGCAGGTGGAGGAGATCATTGGCCAGGGCCAGCAGGCCCCGTCCGGTCACATTCCCTTCACTCCCCGTGCCAAGAAGGTCCTGGAGCTGTCGCTCCGCGAGGCCCTCCAGCTCGGCCACAACTACATCGGCACCGAGCACATCCTGCTCGGCCTGATCCGCGAGGGCGAGGGCGTCGCCGCCCAGGTCCTCGTGAAGCTGGGCGCCGATCTGAACCGGGTGCGGCAGCAGGTCATCCAGCTGCTCTCCGGCTACCAGGGCAAGGAGACGGCCGCCGCCGGCGGCCCCGCCGAGGGCACGCCCTCGACCTCCCTCGTCCTGGACCAGTTCGGCCGCAACCTCACGCAGGCCGCTCGTGAGTCCAAGCTCGACCCGGTCATCGGGCGCGAGAAGGAGATCGAGCGGGTCATGCAGGTGCTGTCCCGGCGTACGAAGAACAACCCGGTCCTCATCGGCGAGCCCGGCGTCGGCAAGACGGCGGTCGTCGAGGGCCTGGCCCAGGCCATCGTCAAGGGCGAGGTGCCCGAGACCCTCAAGGACAAGCACCTCTACACCCTCGACCTGGGCGCCCTGGTCGCCGGCTCCCGGTACCGCGGTGACTTCGAGGAGCGCCTGAAGAAGGTGCTCAAGGAGATCCGCACCCGCGGCGACATCATCCTGTTCATCGACGAGCTCCACACCCTGGTGGGTGCGGGTGCCGCCGAGGGCGCGATCGACGCCGCCAGCATCCTGAAGCCGATGCTGGCCCGCGGTGAGCTGCAGACCATCGGTGCGACCACGCTCGACGAGTACCGCAAGCACCTGGAGAAGGACGCGGCCCTGGAGCGCCGCTTCCAGCCGATCCAGGTAGCGGAGCCGTCGCTGCCGCACACCATCGAGATCCTCAAGGGCCTGCGCGACCGCTACGAGGCGCACCACCGGGTCTCGATCACGGACGAGGCGCTGGTCCAGGCCGCTCAGCTGGCCGACCGGTACATCTCCGACCGCTTCCTGCCGGACAAGGCGATCGACCTGATCGACGAGGCCGGCTCCCGGATGCGCATCCGCCGGATGACCGCGCCGCCGGACCTCCGCGAGTTCGACGAGAAGATCGCCGACGTGCGCCGGGAGAAGGAGTCCGCGATCGACTCGCAGGACTTCGAGATGGCCGCGGGCCTGCGCGACAAGGAGAAGCAGCTCCTGGCCGCGAAGGCGAAGCGGGAGAAGGAGTGGAAGGCCGGCGACATGGACGTCGTCGCCGAGGTGGACGGCGAGCTGATCGCCGAGGTGCTGGCCACGGCCACGGGCATCCCGGTCTTCAAGCTCACCGAGGAGGAGTCCTCGCGTCTGCTGCGCATGGAGGACGAGCTGCACAAGCGCGTCATCGGCCAGAAGGACGCCATCAAGGCGCTCTCGCAGGCCATCCGGCGTACGCGTGCCGGCCTGAAGGACCCGAAGCGCCCCGGCGGCTCGTTCATCTTCGCGGGCCCGTCCGGTGTCGGTAAGACCGAGCTGTCCAAGACGCTCGCCGAGTTCCTCTTCGGCGACGAGGACGCGCTGATCTCCCTCGACATGTCGGAGTTCAGCGAGAAGCACACGGTCTCCCGGCTCTTCGGTTCGCCCCCCGGCTACGTGGGCTACGAAGAGGGCGGCCAGCTGACCGAGAAGGTCCGCCGCAAGCCGTTCTCCGTGGTCCTCTTCGACGAGGTCGAGAAGGCGCACCCGGACATCTTCAACTCCCTGCTGCAGATCCTGGAGGACGGTCGTCTGACCGACTCCCAGGGCCGGGTCGTGGACTTCAAGAACACCGTCATCATCATGACGACGAACCTCGGCACCCGGGACATCTCCAAGGGCTTCAACCTGGGCTTCGCCGCCCAGGGCGATGTGAAGACCGGCTACGAGCGGATGAAGAACAAGGTCAACGAAGAGCTGAAGCAGCACTTCCGGCCGGAGTTCCTCAACCGTGTCGACGACACGGTCGTCTTCCACCAGCTCACCGAGGAAGACATCATCCAGATCGTCGACCTGATGATCGCCAAGGTGGACGAGCGCCTCAAGGACCGGGACATGGGCATCGAGCTCAGCACCGAGGCCAAGTCGCTGCTCGCCAAGCGCGGATACGACCCGGTGCTGGGCGCCCGCCCGCTGCGCCGGACGATCCAGCGCGAGATCGAGGACGCCCTGTCGGAGAAGATCCTCTTCAGCGACCTGCGTCCGGGCCACATCGTGGTCGTCGATGTCGAGGGCGAGGGGGAGAACGCCAAGTTCACCTTCCGCGGCGAGGAGAAGTCGGCCCTGCCCGATGCCCCGCCGATCGAGTCCGCCACCGGCGGCTCGGGCCCGAACCTGAACAAGGACGCGTAAGCGCGAGCCCCGTCCGCTGCCCCGGAACCACCAGGTGGTTCCGGGGCAGCGGCGTTTTCGGGACCGCCCTCGGCCGCCGGCCGAAGATCGGCAGTCGGGCGCCGTACGGGCTCTACAGCTCCACGACCTCGATGCCTTCGGGGACGCCGGACGGGCGGGGGAGGCGGCTGCCGATCAGCAGCGTGTCCAGGTGCGGAAAGGCGGTCAGCCAGTCCATCGGGACGCCCAGGTCGTAGGAGAGCCACAGCCGGGTGAGCGGCCCGGCGACGATGCCCTCGATGAGCTGGTCGGGCGTGAACCGGCCGGCGATCTGGAGGTGCGGCCGGCCGCCCAGCCGGCGCAGCGCGTGCAGCTCCTCCAGGTCGGAGACCGGGAAGTACAGCTCGGTGTCGTCGAGGTGGGCGATGATCTCGCGGGCGTACCGCTCGGTGTCGTACTTCCGCCAGGCGCTCGCCAGCTGCGCCCGTACGTCCAGGTGCGGCCGTTCGCGCAGCGCCGTGAGGTAGTCGATGGCCATGTCGTCGCCGATGGAGGTGGCGGTGAGCGCGAGGAGGTACGCCTCCGCGTCGGTGGCCGAGGCCGGATCCGGCAGCATCTCCAGGACGATCGGCCCGATCCAGCCCAGCGCACGCGCCCCGGCGGGCGTGGTCGGCCGCATCATGTCGCGGGTGAAGCGCTGCACCCGCCACCGGACCTCCGGGTCCAGCTCGGTGGCGTGCTCCAGGCAGGCGGCGGCCAGCAGCTTGCGGTGCCGGGCCTCCGCGGCCCGTACGCCCGGGTGCGGGGCCAGCAGGCCGTTCAGCAGCTGGGCGCACTCGTCGGGCCGGGCGAGGGCGACGGCCATCCGGATGACGTCCTCCCACTCCGTGTGGTGCGCGTGGTCCAGCAGCAGCGCGAAGTCGTGCTGCTGCACGGTGGCCCGCGCGGCCAGATAGTCCTGGAACGTGCGGTGCACGAAGTCCACCGTGCCGGGCGTCGTCTCGCGCAGCAGCCCCGTACGGTTCAGCAGATGCCGGTAGACGTCCTCGGCGTCGCCCTGCCGGGACGCGTCGGGGATGGCGGGCAGATGCCGGGCGAGGGTCTCGACGGCCACGTCCCGGCCGATCTCGGACCGTCCGTTGACCAGCATCCAGTGGGCCAGCTTCTGCAGCAGCTGGACCTTCGGCCGGCGCGGCAGGTCGATGGCGTCGGTGGGGACCATCGCCCGTTCCCGGTCCCGCCGCTCCAGCAGCATCGACAGGCCCGCGTCGTACAGCTCCTTGCGGCCGTTGGGCAGATAGCCGCGCCGGTCCCGGTGGAGCGCGCACAGCAGGCCGCACATCAGCGGATTGGTCGCCAGCCGCCCCAGGTCCCGGGTGATGCGTACGGCGTTCAGCAGTGTGCGTTCGTAGTGGCCGAGCCGGTCCAGGTCGGCGGGCGACTGCTGGGCGGCGGCCCGGTGCCAGCGCTGGATGAACGCCGCGACGTCCTCCCGGCTCATCGGTGCCAGCCGCAGCTCGGTGAAGCCGTCGGAGGCCAGCCAGTCCTCCGGTACGGCGGACGGCCGGGAGGTCACCAGCCACACATTGCCGGGGTACCGGGACGTCCACTCCCGCAGCCGCGTCCGCAGCAGCTCGCGGTCGTCCTCCTGGGCCTCGTCCACCCCGTCCACGAGCAGCAGCCCGCGGCCGGCGCGCAGCACCCGCTCCGCCCAGCCGGCCGGCTGCGCGTCCGCGCCCGGATGTCCCATGGCGTCCAGGAAGCCGTCCGGTGACGGTATGCCGGAGCGCGAGGCGAACCGCCGTACGGGCAGCAGGAACGGCACCCGGCCGGCCAGCTCGGCGCTCAGCGCCGGCGGCAGCTCGTCGCGGGCCGTGCCGACCGCGAGCCACTGCAGCAGGGTCGTCTTGCCGGACCCCGCGACGCCCCGTACGAGCACCCTGTCCAGCCCGGCCAGCGCCTGTTCGGCGGGGACGGGCGGGGCCTGCGGGCCGGGATCCTGCCGCTCGCGGGCGGGCGGACCCGACATCTCCGGCTGGCCGCGCTCGCACTGGAGGCCCAGATACGCGGCGTCCAGCGGCCAGCTGTCCGGGGAGTGCGCGAGGTCGATGCCGAAGATCGTGAGGTGGTTGTGGAGCACGGCGACGTCCCGTGCGTACCGCGCCTCGAAGGCGGCCTCGTCCGGGGCCGCCCCGGCCGGGAGGGGCCCGTCGTCGCGAAGGGCCTCGTGGAGTACGGGCTCCGCACCCGCGCCGGGGCCGTCCTGGCCCGCCGCCAGCTCCGCCAGCCGCCGCGTCTCCTCCACGAGGGTGCGCGCCACAAAGTCCGACCGCCGGGTGAAGAAGTGCAGGATGTGCACCGCCACGGTGTCGAGCACGGCCCGGTACAGCGCGCGGCGGTCGTCGCTCAGCCCGTGCTCCACGTCCGGCACGGCGGCCCGCATCCGCTGCGCGAAGTCGCCGGGCCGCAGCCGTACGGCCTGCCAGTCGTCCAGCTCGGACGCGGCGAGCGCGGCGAGCGTACGGGCCAGCGCGCCGGCCACGGGCATGCGCGCCGCCTCGTCGGGCTCGGCGGGCTCCAGGAGCCGCTCCGCCAGGCGTTCGAGGTCCTCGTCGGTGAGCGCGGGCTTCTCCCCGCGGAAGACGACGAGCCGCGCCACGGGAACCGGCCGGTCGTCCGCCACCCCCGCCGCCGGATCCTCGTCCGCGCTCACGAACAGCGTTCTGACGAGCGGCCCGACGTGTCCGGGCACGAGGCGGGAGGCGGCGGTCGTGGGATCCATGAGGTGGTGTCCCCCGGTAACTGGTGGGCGTTTGCAACGCGGTTGGGGCTCAGGGTAGGGGAGCGGGGCGGGATTGTGAGGGGGCCGGGGCAGCACCGGGCGGTCCGACGACGTCGAGCGTTTCCAGGCCCGGGAAGTGGCGCGCGACGGCTTCCCGGTCGATGAACGCTCCCGTGGGATCGAAGAGCCGGAGAGTGACCAGGCCGGGGAGCGTGAGCCCGGCCGGGCAGGTGGCGAGGCCGTCGACGCCCATGCTGAGGTGCGTCAGCGAGTCCAGTGCCGCGATCGCCTCCCAGCCCGCGGCGTCCCGGGGGCAGGCCCGGGAGTCGAGCAGGAGCCGCCGCAGCCCTGGCCACGCCCGTACGACGAGCGGCCCCGACCAGTCGCGGGAAGCGGTGCCGCCCAGCCGCAGACGCTCGAGCGGAGCGTCCTTCGGCAGGTCGTCGGGGCTCCAGGCGATGTCCGGCAGGTGGACCGTCAGGTTGGTGAGTCCGGACAGCGAGGCGAGGGGGCGCAGCTCCCGGAGCCCGGGGAGGTGAAACAGGCCGAGGCGCTTCAACGGCAAGCCGGCGAGCGGCGAGAGGTCGCTGATGCGCGGGGCGTCGTAGAGGATCAGCTCGGCGAGCCGGGGGGTGTCGCGCAGGAACCCGAGGTCGTGGATGTCGTTCGCCTCGATCCGGAGGAAACGGGCGCCGAACTCACGGGCGTAGGACGCCAGCGCCTCCTGGGTGACCCTGCTGCGGATGTCGAACTGCTCCCGGCCCCCGGCCTCCCGCAGCAGCCGGAGATGTTCGTCGGTGTGGACCGAGAACATCAGATCGTCCGGGGTCAGGTGCCGGACCACCTCCTCCGCGTACCGCTCCGCGGGAAACCGGTGCCAGGCCCACACCAGTTGTGAGCGGACCCGCAGCGCCGGGTGGTCCCGGAATCGGGTCAGTACCGCCATCGCCCGCTCCGACTCCACGTTCGAGGCCGCGACCGTGACGGCGACGGCCTCGTCCTCGGTCAACCCCTCGGGTCCCGGCAGGAGTTCCAATACCAGGGGCCCGGCGGCCGCCAGTTCACGGGCCTCCTCCGCCGAGCGGGGCGGCAGGAGTTCCGCCGTGCGGTCCTCCACGGCTCTGCGGACCGCCGGGTCCAGTTCGGAGGCGTGTTCCAGGCAGGCCAGGGCGAGGAGCAGGATGCGGATGCGTACCGGGCGCTCGTCCTCGCCGTTCGCCGCGTCCGCGCGGGCCAGCAACTCGCTGAGGATCTCAGCCCGTTCGCGCGGCCGTCCGTGTGCGACCGCCATCCGGATCACGTCCTCCCACTGGGAGTCGTGCGCGTGGGCGATCAGGAGGCCGATGTCCCACTCCTCGACGGCGGCCCGCGCGCCCAGGTAGTCCTGGAACGTGCGGTGCACGAAGTCGACGGCGCCGGGTGTGGGTTCGCGCAGCAGGCCACTGCGGAGCAGCAGGTGCCGGAAGACCGCGCCGGCGTCCCCCTGGGCGGCCGCCGCCGGTACGGCGGGCAGCGCGTCCGCGACGATGCGCTCGGCGTGCTCCCGGTCCAGCTCGGCGCGGCCGTTCCGGATGAGCCAGTACGCGAGCCGCTGGAGCAGCTGGATCTGCGGTTCGTCGCTCAGCTCGATGCCGTCCGGGCCGTTCATGTCGCGTTCCCGATCGCGGCGCGACAGCAGCATCGTGAGCGCCGCGTCGTACAGCTCCTTGCGCCCGTGCGGCAGGTAGCCGCGCCGGTCGCGGTGAAGGGCGCAGACGAGTCCGCACATCAGCGGGTTGGTCGCCAGCCGTCCCAGGTCCTGCTTGGTGCGTACGGCGTGCAGCAGTGACTGCTCGTACGCGGCGAGCCGGTCCTCGTCCGCGGGCGCGTCGGCGCGCGCTGCGGCGTGCCAGCGCCCGATGAACGCGGCCACCTCGTCCCGGCCCATCGGGGCGAGCGTCAGTTCGGTGAAGCCCTCGGCCGCGAGCCAGTCCTCGCGGACGGCGGAGGGGCGCGAGGTCACCATCCACAGGTTGTGGGGGAACGCGTCGAGGAGGTCGCGCAGCCACTGCCGGGCCCGGTCGCGCTCCCGCTCCGGTATCTCGTCCAGCCCGTCCACGAGGACCAGCCCGCGGCCGCTCGCCAGCACCCGGTGCGCCCAGCCGGCCGGCTGCGCGCCGGACACCGGGCAGCCGACGGCCGCGAGGAAGCCGTCCGGCGTGGGGAGGCCGCCCCCGGCGCGCTGGAGGGTCCGCAGGGGGAGGACGAAGGGGACGCGGCCGTAGAGGTGCGGCAGGGCGGTGGCGTCGCCCGCCGGGGTGCAGGTGACCGCGAGCCACTGCACCAGCGTGCTCTTGCCCGACCCGGCGACGCCGCGCAGCAGGATCCGGTCGCGCCCGGCCAGCGCGTGGTCGGCGCGGACCGGCGGGGCGGGCGGCGCGGGGACGTCCGGCAGGCCGTCGTACGCGTCCTCGGCGTCCCGGCCGGGGCCCTGCGGCGCGTACGTCGCGCGCAGGCTCAGATACGCCGCGTCCAGCGGCCACCGGTCCGGCGAATGCGCCAGGTCGATGCCGTAGATCGTCAGCCGGCCGTGCTTCTTCCCGAGGTACGCGAGGTAGTCCCGCTCGAAGGCGGTGTCCGCGGCCAGCTGGGTCGGGTTCCGTGCGATCAGCTCGTCCGTCAGTGCGATGAGCCGGTCCAGGCTGCGGCTCTGGTCGACGAGGGTGCGTGCGACGAACGTCGACCGCCGGCTGAAAAAGTGCACGATGTGCAGGCAGGCGGCGCCCAGCAGGGCGTCGTACAGCTGCTCCGCGTCCCGCGAGAGGGCGCTCAGCGGCACCTGGCCCGTCTTTTGCCGCAGCCGGCCGGCGAGCGCCGGGGCGCCGAGCCGCACGGCCTGCACGTCGTCCATGTCCAGCGTGCCGAGGCCGTACAGGGTCCGCGCGAGCGCGTCGGCGACGGCGGCCTCCTCATCGGCGGGTACGGGCCGCTCGCCGGGCCCCGCGGCCCGTACCGCGCGGGCCACCAGCTCCTCGGCGATCTTCCGCAGATCGCCCTCGGTGAGTGTGCGCTTCTCGCCCGTGAACGACACCAGCGCCGACACCCGTACCGGCCGCTCCACGAGCCCCGCGCCGGGCCCCTCCTTCACGAAGAGCTTCTTCATGAGCGGCGCCACGGCGGACGACGCCAGCCGGGCCCCCAGTGCCGCCGGTTCCATGCCGGGCTCCCCCTCCTGTGCCGGCCGAATGTGCCTTTCAGGTTACCGGGGTCACAGGCCCTTGGTCCCGAAACGGACATACCAAGGGCCTCGCGCAAAGCGCGCACAACGGGGGGTTCGGTGACATGACGCACAGCGGATTTCGGGCCTACTAAAGGAGATAGGAAAGGCGGCGGCCGGTTTCGTGGGGCGTAGTTCCTCAGCGCCGTGGGACTTTCGGCAGGGGGGTGGCAGGGTTCTGCGGCAGGGAAGTCGAGGATCAAGGGAACCGCTGGTGGGAGCCGAATTCGACGACGGGGAGCGGGCCCAGAAAGAAGTCGGCGGGGATGTTTTGAAGCGAATGGAGGGGGTAGCGCAAGGGGCTGATTCCCGCAGCTGCTGATACGGCATCGGGTAGTAGAAAGGGCCCTTGGCAGGTCTGCGGGTGGGGGTTACCAAGGAATGGCGATCCCGGTTGGTCCCGGCCGGGAGTCTTTTCTTTCGGAGGTAATTCCCGCATGTCGAAGTTCTCCCTCACCCGGTATTCGAAGAAGCCCGCCCTGCGTACCCGCGCCACTGTTCTGGTGGCGGGCATGGGCGCCTCCCTCGCGCTGGGTGCCGGTGCTGCTTCGGCGATGGACGGCGGCGCGGTTTCGCTCCAGGGCCTCTCCACGGACGTGGGGAGCACGGTGAGCGCGCAGGCCGACGCGCAGAAGAAGGCGATCGACGCGGAGAAGAAGGCCAAGGCCGACCGCGCCAAGGCGGCCGCTGACCGGCACGAGCGTGCCCAGCGCCAGCTGCAGAAGACCAACGGCTGGGAGAAGCCGGTGGACAAGTACGGCATCGGCGAGAAGTTCGGTCTGGCCGGCAGCCACTGGTCGCACGGCCACAGCGGCCAGGACTTCGTGGTGCCCACCGGTACCGAGGTGAAGGCCGCGCACGAAGGCACCGTCGTGAAGGCGGGCCCGAACGGCGGCGGTGACGGTCCCGCGTACGGCAATGCCATTGTGATCAAGCACGGTGACCGCACGTACACCCAGTACGCGCACCTTTCGAAGATCCAGGTCCAGGTGGGCCAGAAGGTCTCCGCCGGTACGCAGATCGGGCTTTCCGGCAGCACCGGTAATTCCACCGGTCCGCACCTGCACTTCGAGGTCCGTACCGGCCCGAACTACGGCTCCGGTGTCGAGCCGGTGGACTTCCTGCGCGGCGAGCACGTGAACCTCTGAGCCGCCGGAAGAGCAGAACTCAAGATGCCGCGGGATGATTCGCCGCGGTGACCAATTCGAGGGCGACCTCGAGGATGGCCTTGCGCTTCTCCTCGGGGTCGCCCTCGACGTTCTGCATGGCGAACATGCCGGCGTGCAGCGACACCAGTGCGGTGATGCAGCGCGCCTGGTCCGTCAGCTCGGCCTCCGGCTCCTTGAGGAGGCCGACCATCGTCAGCATGCGTTCCTTGAACGACTCGCCGATGCTGAGGTCGCGGACGGTGGCCTGGTTCTCCTGCATGAAGCGGAAGAGCGGTGCGGCGTCGCGCAGCGCCTCGCTGTAGCGGCGGACGACCTCCTGCTTCGTCTCCAGCGTCCGCGGCCGGCCGGCGGCCCATTCGATCAGCTCGTCGCAGGGCCTGGCCAGGTCCTCGAAGAGGCTGATGACGATGTCTTCCTTGGTCTTGAAGTGGTAGTACAGGGCGGCCTTGGTGACCTCCAGCCGCTCGGCGATCTCCCGCAGCGAGGTCTTCTCGTACCCCTGCTGGGCGAAGAGGTCCAGGGCCACGTCCTGAATGCGCTGCCGGGTGTTGCCCCTGCGCGCGTGTCCTGTGCCCATGGTGCTCTCCTACCTCGTCGGTGCCGGTCTCGCAGGCTATCCCTGGTCAGGCGGGGCGGGGCAAAACTTACTTGACGCCCGGCTAGTTTCTCTCTTACCGTCCTCATCGTAAGCAAACTTGCCGGGCGGCAAGTAAGTACCTTGAACGGGGGAGTGATGGCCGCAACCCAGGCCGCCGCGCCGACGGACACCGGTGGCAGACAGCCCGCGAGCGTCCGTGTGGTGCTCTTCGCACTGATGATCGCGATGCTGCTCGCGATGCTCGACAACATGATCGTGGGCACGGCCATGCCGACGATCGTGGGCGAGCTGGGCGGCCTCGAACACCTCTCGTGGGTGGTCACCGCCTACACCCTCGCCACCGCCGCCTCCACGCCCATCTGGGGCAAGCTCGGCGACATGTACGGCCGCAAGGGCGTCTTCCTCGCGTCCATCGTGCTGTTCCTGATCGGCTCGGCGCTCTCCGGCATGGCCCAGGACATGGGCCAGCTCATCGCCTTCCGCGCGGTCCAGGGCCTGGGCGCCGGCGGCCTGATGGTCGGCGTCATGGCGATCATCGGTGACCTGATCCCGCCCCGGGAGCGCGGCAAGTACCAGGGCATGATGGCCGGCGTCATGGCCGTCGCCATGATCGGCGGCCCGCTCGTCGGCGGCACCATCACCGACCACCTCGGCTGGCGCTGGAGCTTCTACATCAACCTGCCGCTCGGCGCGATAGCCCTGGTCATGGTCACGGCCGTGCTGCACCTGCCGAAGAAGCGCACACAGGCCCGTATCGACTACGTGGGCGCCGCGCTGCTCACCATCGGCATCACCGCGCTCGTCCTGATCACCACCTGGGGCGGTACCGAGTACGACTGGCTGTCGGCGCAGATCGTCGGCCTCGGCGCGCTCGGCCTGGTCTCCCTCGTCGCCTTCGTGTTCGTCGAGCGCAAGGTCAGCGAGCCCGTCCTGCCGCTGCACATCTTCCGCAACGGCAACTTCTCGCTCGTCACCCTGATCGGCTTCCTGGTCGGCTTCGTGATGTTCGGGTCGATGACCTTCCTGCCGCTCTTCCAGCAGTCCGTCCAGGGCGCCTCGGCCACCAACTCGGGCCTGCTGCTCCTGCCGATGCTGCTGGCGATGATGGCCGTCTCGCTGGTCGCGGGCCGGATCACCACGACCAGCGGCCGGTACAAGATCTTCGTGGTGGGCGGCGGCGCGCTGATCACCGCGGGTCTCTTCCTGCTGTCCCTGATGGACACCGGCACCAGCCGCTTCACCTCGGGCGCCTACATGGCCGTGCTCGGCGCAGGCATGGGCTTCCTGATGCAGACGACCATGCTGATCGCGCAGAACAGCGTCGAGATGAAGGACATGGGCGTCGGCTCCTCCTCCGCCACGCTCTTCCGCACCATCGGCGGCTCCTTCGGTGTGGCGATCTTCGGCGCCCTCTTCACCCACCAGGTGCAGAACACCATGACCGAGCGGGGCGGCGCGGCCGCAGGCAAGGCCATGGAGGGCGGCTCGCAGCTCGACCCCGGCGGCCTGGCGCAGCTCCCGGCCCCGCTGAAGGACGCGTATCTGCACGCGGTCGCGGACGGCACCCACCTGGTCTTCCTGTGCGGCGCCGCCATCAGCGTCATCGGCTTCCTCGCGGCCTGGTTCCTCAAGGAGGTGCCGCTGCGCGGCGGCCCGGCGGACAAGCCGGCCGCCGAGGAGTCGCAGGACGCCGCCCCGGTCGCCGAGGAACAGCTTCCGCAGGGCGTCTGACCTGGCACGACGCGAAGAACGGCCCCGGCACCGGCAAACGGTGCCGGGGCCGTTGTCAGTGGTGCGTGTCAGCATCGGAACGAGGACCACGCACCCGGCACGGCGCACCTCGCCCATCTGCGGCAGCTGCGCCTCGCCAAGGACGCGACGGACCGTGACTGGGCCGAGCCGCTCGACCTGGACGCGGTGGCCGCGCACGCCGGCTACTCCCGCCACCACTTCGTCCGCGCCTTCAAGGCGGTCTACGGCCGCACCCCCGGCCAGTACCTCAGCAGGCGCCGCATCGAGCGCGCGGAGCAGCTGCTGCGGACGGCCGACTTGTCCGGCACGGAGACCTGCACCCTGGCCGGCTTCACCAGCCTGGGGTCAGTCCTCCGTGCCGGGCAGCTGGATCACGGGGAAGCTGCCGGTGGCGGTCGGGGCGTTCTCGGGCAGCCAGAGGACGGCGACGGCGCCGCTCGTGCCGTCCACGGCGGCCTCCGCGTTGCGGAAGGTCAGCCGGGCGCCGAGGACCCGGGCCTGGCCGGCCGCGATGGTCAGGCCCAGGCCGTGGCCGCGGCCCGCCCGGTCGCTGCTGCCCGTACGGAAGCGGCTCGGTCCCTCGCGGAGCAGTGCCTCGGGGAAGCCGGGCCCGTGGTCGCGGACGCGGATGACGCGGCCCTCGACCGTGACCTCGACCGGCGGTTTGCCGTGCCGGGAGGCGTTGGCGATGAGGTTGCCGAGGATCCGTTCCAGGCGGCGCGGGTCGGTGCTGACCTCGGCGTCCCGCAGCACCTCGATCCGGATGTCCGGGCCGAGCGCCCGCACCCGCCGGCGGACGAACTCCCCGAGGTCGACGTCCTGCAGCTCGGCGCGCTCGGCGTAACCGTCCAGGCGGGCCACCTCCAGCACGTCCTCGACCAGCGTGCGCATGGCCTGCGCCCGGTCCCGGACCAGCTCGGTCGGGCGGCCGGGGGGCAGCAGCTCCGCCGCGGTGAGCAGTCCCGTGACCGGCGTGCGCAGCTCGTGCGCGATGTCCGCCGTCACCCGCCGCTCGGCCTCGATACGGGTCTGCAGCGCGTCCGACATGGCGTCCATGGCGTGCGCCAGCTCGTCCGTCTCGTCCCGTACCCGGCCGGGGAGCTGGTCCCGTACCCGGACGGACGTGTCGCCCTCGGCGAGCTTGCGGGCCGCCGCTGCCGCCTTCCGGAGCCGTTTGGAGAGCCGGCCGCCGACCAGGACGCCCAGCGCGCAGCCGGCCGCCACCACCGAGATGGACCCGATGAACAGCGCCTGGTCCAGGTCGTCCAGGACGGTGAAACGGTCGGGGAAGTCGTTGTGGAGGGAGAGCACCCGGCCGTCGTCCAGCGGTGCCGCGGCCCACACCTCCGGCGCGGCCTCGCCGTTGTCCTCCAGGAAGGTGGCGCGCCGGCCCTCGGCGACCTCGGCGCGCAGGTCCTTGGGCAGCTTCGGGTCGTCCAGCCGGGCGCCGAACTGCAGCCGGCTGGTGGTCTCGTAGATCCGCTGGGTGAAGTTCAGCCGCTCGATCTGCACGTCGCGGCTGTTGTCGAGCATGGAGACCCGGGCGGCGTTGTGCACGACGAGGCTCAGTGCGATCGCGACCAGCGCTCCGACGAGCGCGATCGCCGCACTGAGCTTCCAGCGCAGTCCCGTACGCAGAGGGAGTCCGACCACGCCGCGGTCAGCCTCTCAGCTTGTAGCCGAAGCCGCGGACCGTCTCGATGCGGTCCTGGCCGATCTTGCCGCGCAGCCGCTGCACGTGGACGTCCACGACCCGGGTGTCGCCGCCCCAGCCGTAGTCCCACACGCGCTCCAGCAGCCGGTCGCGGGAGAGCACCGTGCCCGGCGCGTCGGAGAACTCCAGCAGCAGCCGCATCTCGGTCGGCGTCAGCGCGACCGGCTCGCCGGCCCGCCGCACCTCCATGCCCTCGGTGTCCACCTCCAGGTCACCGAAGCGCAGCAGCCCGTCGTCCGCCGCGGAGGCGGTCTCCTTGCCCGCGCCGCTCCGGCCGTCGGGGCCGCTCGCGTGCCCGAAGCGTCGCAGCACCGCCCGTATCCGGGCGACCAGTACCGCGCCGTCGAAGGGCTTGGTGACGTAATCGTCGGCGCCCGCTTCCAGGCCGAGCACCACGTCGATGGAGTCGGCGCGCGCGGACAGCATGATCACCGGGACCGTGGACTCGTCCCGGATCCGCCGGCACAGGCTGACCCCGTCCAGGCCCGGCACCATGACGTCCAGCAGGGCGATGTCGGGCCGGTCGGCACGGAACGCCTCCAGGCCCGAGAGCCCGTCGGGCATGGCCGTCACCGTGAAGCCGTCCCGCTCCAGCGCGAGTTGGGTGGCCTCGCGGATGACGTCGTCGTCCTCGACGAAGAGCACATGGGTCTCGGCCATGCGGGTTCTCAATCCTCCGATGGTGTCGCGCTGGGCCCGGTTCCGTCGCCGGTCTTGCTGTAGTCGGTGTAGTAGTGGGAGTACTCACGGAAGCGGTCGCTCTTCCAGTGGTACGTCATCACATCCTCACCCGTGGGGCAGCAGACCGCGTCGTCGGTCTTGTACGTCTGCTTGGTGATCTCCAGCTCGCCCTTGCTGACCGCGGCGTAGACCGGCGGCTCCTCGCTGGTGAAGACGTTCTCGTAGCCCTTGGCGCCCTTGCGGTACACGTACGACCCGATGCCGACGGAGTCCGCGCAGGTCATCACGTTGACGATGACGTCCGCCGTCTTGTTGCCGGTCAGCGGCGCGTAGGTGACGTCGATCGGGTATTCGTCGGCCGTGCACGGCTTGGCCAGCGTCTTCTTCACCTCGGCGCCGACCTTGGGGTCCTCGCGCAGCAGCGCCCGCGCGTCGACCTTCTTGTACGTCACCGACGACGAGGGGGAGGGCGACGGCGCATCGCCGCGGGCCCGGGACGGCACCGGCGAGTCGGCGGCCGAACCCTCGGACCGCACCCCGTCGCCGGTCGTCTCGCACCCGGCCAGCAGCAGAGCGATCGCGGCGACCCCCGCGAGGGCCGTGCCGGTCGCGCGCCACAAGGTCGCGGGCAGGCGCGAAGAAGCGGCCGGCCGCTTCCCGGCCGGTCCGCCGTCGGCTCCGCCGCCTCTGGTCACACCGCTCCTGCTCACCATGTGCCTGTCACCCGTCGCCGGCCCACTGACCGGCGGTGCCGCCGCCGGTCAGGCCGCGCACCGCTCCCGCCCCCGGCCGTCACGCTCCAGTACGCGCGCGTCGACCTCACGGTTCACCAGTTCCTGGCGCAGCCGGGCCAGCGCCCGGTGCAGCGTGCTCTTGACCGTCCCCGTGGACATGCCCAGCGCCGCCGCGGTCTCCTCCGTACTCATCTGCTCCCAGTGTCGCAGCACGACGACGCTGCGCTGCTTGGGAGCCAGTACCGAGAGGATGTCCATCAGCAGGGCGCGGTCGGCGCGCTGCTCGGCGCCGTCGTCCACGCTCGCGTCCGGGAGCTGCTCGGTGGGCACCTCCTCCAGCTTGCGCGCCCGCCACCACTCGGTCCGCGTGTTGATCATGACGCGGCGCAGGTAGGCGTCGGCGAGGGACTTGTCGGCGATGCCGTCCCAGCGGCCGTACGTCCGCACGAGTGCCGTCTGGAGCAGGTCCTGGGCGTCGACCGGGTCGGGCACCAGACGCCGGGCGCTCCGCAGCAGGGCATCCTGCCGAGTGCGTACGTACTCTTCAAAGTCCAGTACCTTGCCGCCGCTGGTCGCCATACCGACGCCTCCGTTCCTCCGCCTGCGTTCCCCACGTTGTGTGTGCCGGTGGTCGCGGGCCGGGCGCCGTACGTCTGTCGGCGCGGCCCTCATCTCCAGCACGGAAGGGACGCTACGGAGGGGGTGTTGCGGCGTCATGCGCGACTGCCCCACGGCGAACGCACGGGAATCCGTCGGTTGTGTAACAGCGGCGCGGGGCTCCTCCTCGCGGGGGACGGAAGCCGCCGGAACGTCATCCCCCAGAGGGAGGACGGGCCCGCCGGGCGGCGGGTTCCACGGAAAGCGGCATTCTTCGGCATTCGCCGGTAATCCGGTGCAGTCCGGCCGAGTCCGGTGCAGCTCGGTGCGGCCCGGTGCGGCCCGGGCTGACAGGACCGACCAGGCCGACCAGGCCGACCGGACCAGCAGGACCGGCCGGATCGCCCGGACCGGCGGAGCACCCCGGTCCGGGCCGCGTCGTACCGGAAAGGAGATCCGGAACGGATCAGGTCAGCGGGAGCCGGTACAGGCCGTCCGGGAGGGGCTCCACCAGGCCGTCGGCGACCAGCCCGTCCAGGGCACGCGCCCGCTGGACCGGCTCGTGCCACACCGCGTCCAGCCGCGCCTGCGGCACCGGTGCGACGGCCTCGCGCAGCACGGCCAGCAGCTTGCCGCGGACCTGGCGGTCGGTGCCCGCGTACGTCTGGACGCGCCGCGGCGGGCCCTCGTGCTCGGGGCAACCGGCCAGCCGCCAGGCGCACTGCGCGGCGACCGGGCAGCGCACGCACTCGGGGCTGCGCGCCGTGCACACCAGTGCGCCCAGCTCCATCGTGGCCGCGGCCCACTTGGCGGCGGTCGCCTCGTCCTCGGGCAGCAGCGCGCGGGCGAGCTTGCGTTCGGCGGCGGTGGTGGCGTTCGGCGGGTACTGGCGGCCGGTGACCGCGCGGGCGAACACACGGCGGACATTGGTGTCGAGTACCGCGTGCCGCTGCCCGTACGCGAAGGAGGCCACCGCCGCGGCGGTGTACTCGCCGACGCCGGGCAGCGCCAGCAGCTGGGCGTGCTCGCGCGGCACGTCGCCGCCGTGCCGCTCCTTTATCGCGGAGGCGGCGGCGTGCAGCCGCAGGGCGCGCCGCGGGTAGCCGAGCCGGCCCCAGGCGCGCACCGCCTCACCGGACGGCTCGGCGGCCAGGTCGGCCGGGCGGGGCCAGCGGGCGAGCCACTGCTCGTAGATGGGCAGCACCCGGTTGACGGGCGTCTGCTGCAGCATGAACTCGCTGACCATCACGCCCCAGGCACCCGCCTCGGGGCGGCGCCACGGCAGATCGCGGGCGTGCTCGTCGAACCAGTCGTTGACCGGCTCGTGCAGCCGCCGGCCGGCCCTGTCGGCGGCGTCGGCGGCATCCGTGGCGATGCCGGTGGCGGAGGCGGAGGCGGCGGCGGGCTCGGCGGGGCGCGGTGCCGGGGTTCCGGCGGTGCGTCCGTTGCCGGGCTCCACGGCGGCCTCGCCGGCGGGCTGGGCGGGGGCAGGAGTGGAAGTCATGGCACCGTCGATCCTGACACGGTGCCGCGCGGCGGTGAAACGACCCGGCCCCGTGCCGCCCGTTGTGCACCTGCACGTGGTACGCCGACTGCTGCAACGGGGCGTGCGCGGGACCGCCGGACGTGGCGGCCGTGGGTGCGGCCGGCAGGGGGCGCGGGGTGCCGTTTCCGCCGCCCGGCCGGCGAGCGAGGATGCTCCCATGAACCAGAGCACGCACCCGGACCGTCCCTGCCCGCCCGAGATCCTGCTGGCCCTGGCCGACCACACCACCATGACGCTCGCCTACACGGACGAGGACGGGCCGCAGGCCTGCGCCGTCCTGTACGCCGCGACCGACGGCCCGGACCCCGTCCTCCTCTTCGTCACGTCGGAGTCCACCCGGCACGGCCGGGCCCTGGCCGCCGCGCACCCGGCGGCCCCGGTCGCCTTCACCGCCCAGCGCGACGACCAGGAGTGGTCGGGCCTGACGGGAATTCAGGGGCGCGGCACATGCCGCCGTCTGGAGGGTGCGGAACGCCGCCGGGCGTGGCGCGCGTACGCCGACCGCTTCCCGTACGTCGCGCTCAGCCCCAAGCTGCGCAGCGCCATGGACCACACCGCCTTCTGGGAACTCCGCCCCACCTGGCTCCGCCTGATCGACAACGCCCGGGGCTTCGGCCACAAGGAGGAATGGACCGGCGCCGCCGGATTCGGCCAGTAGGGGCGCGCCGCTCCCGTACGAGGGTCGCCTCGGGACGAACGGGTACTCAGGGTGCGAAAGCGAACGAAAAGCGCGCGCACTGAGGGAGGCGGGCATGGCGGCGAGCGGCCACGCGACGAACGGCAGCCTCGCGCACCGGCTCATCGCGGACCACCTGGTGGACGGCGAACCGGAGCCGGGCAGCGAGATCGGCCTGCGCATCGACCAGACCCTGACGCAGGACGCCACGGGCACGCTGGTCATGCAGGAGCTGGAGGCCATCGGCCTGGACCGGGTACGCACCGAGCTGAGCGTCCAGTACGTCGACCACAACATCCTCCAGGCCGACGGGCGCAACGCCGAGGACCACGCCTTCCTCCGCTCGGCGGCCCGCCGCTTCGGGGTCTGGTACTCCAAGGCGGGCAACGGCGTGTCGCACCCGGTGCACATGCAGCGGTTCGGGATCCCCGGCCGGTCGCTGGCCGGATCCGACTCGCACACCTGCGCAGCGGGCGCGCTCGGCATGCTCGCCATCGGGACGGGCGGACTGGAGGTCGCGCTCGCCATGGCGGGCCGTCCGCTGCGCCTCACCATGCCGGAGATCTGGGGCATCCGGCTGACCGGTGCGCTGCCGGAGTGGGTGAGCGCCAAGGACGTGGTGCTGGAGATGCTGCGGCGGCACGGCGTGAAGGGCGGCGTGAACCGGATCATCGAGTACCACGGCCCCGGTCTGGCCGGGCTGTCCGCGATGGACCGCCATGTGATCGCCAACATGGGGGCCGAACTGGGCGCGACCACGACCGTCTTCCCCGCCGACGAGGCCGTACGGGACTTCCTGCGCAGCGAGGGCCGGGAGGACGCGTACCGGCCGCTCGCCGCGGACCCGGACGCGCGCTACGACCGGGCGGACGAGATCGACCTGAGCGCCCTCGAACCGCTGATCGCCCGCCCCACGTCACCCGGCAACGTGGTCCCGGTGCGCGAGGTCGCCGGCGAGCGAGCCGACCAGGCGGTCCTCGGCTCCTCCGCCAACCCCGGGCTGCGCGACTACGCGGTCGCCGCGGCGATGGTCCGGGGGCGCCAGACCGCTCCCGGGGTGAGCTTCGACGTGAACCCCACCTCGCGCGAGACGCTGCTGGACCTCACCCGGTCGGGCGCGGTGTCGGACCTGGTCGCCGCCGGGGCCCGCATTCACCAGGCGGGCTGCCTGGGCTGCATCGGCATGGGCCAGGCGCCCGCCGCCGGCCGCAACTCCCTGCGTACGTTCCCGCGCAACTTCCCCGGCCGCTCGGGCACCGAGGACGACCGGGTCTGGCTCTGCTCGCCGGAGACCGCCACCGCGTCCGCGCTGACCGGCGTCATCACCGACCCGCGCGACTGGGCCGCGGAGGTGGGCGCCGACCACCCCGCCGGCCTCCCCACCCTCCGCCGCGAGCCGGTCAACAAGGCCATGCTGGAACCGCCGCTGCCCCCGGACGAAGCAGCCCGCGTCGAGCTGGAGCGCGGCCCCGGCGTCTCGGCGCTGCCCGAACTCGCCCCCATGCCCGACACACTGTGCGGCCCGGTCCTGCTGAAGGCCGGCGACGACGTGTCCACGGACGAGATCTCGCCCGCGGGCGCCAAGGCCCTGCCCTTCCGGTCCGACATCCCGCGGCTGGCCGACTTCACCTTCACCCGCCTCGACCCGGAGTACCCGCGGCGCGCGGCGGAGCACCGGGACCGCGCGGAGCGGGACGGGCAGGACGGCGGGCACCTGGTCGTGGCGGGCGACAACTACGGCCAGGGCTCCTCCCGCGAACACGCCGCCCTGACCCCGCGCTACCTGGGCCTGCGCGCCGTCCTCGCCAAGTCCTACGCCCGCATCCACTGGCAGAACCTGGCCAACTTCGGCGTTCTCGCCCTGGAGTTCGACGACCCCGCCGACTACGACCGCATCCACCAGGACGACGAACTCCGCCTGGAACACGTGCACGAGGCGCTCGCCCCGGACGCCGAGCCGGTCCTCACGGCGGTCAACGTCACCCGGGACGAGCGCTACCGCCTGCGACACAACCTCCCACCCGGCCGCCGCGCCGCCGTACGCGCCGGCGGCGTGATCCCGGCCCTCGCCGCGGAGGAGTCGGGGAAGCCGGAGAAGCCGGGGGCCTAGCAGGCCCAGCAGGCGAACTCCGCTCGGCGCTGGGGCCGGTGACGGGCTCCGCGTCTCGCGGATCGCCGCGTCAGCGGCCTATGTGCGCGACAAAGGCGGACCAGGCGTCGGCCGGGAAGAAGAGGGCCGGGCCCTGCGGATCCTTGCTGTCGCGGACGGGGACGCCGTGGGGCGTGTGGTCGGCGACCTCCACGCAGTTGCTCTGCGGATTGCTGTAGCTGCTCTTGCGCCAGTTGGTCAGGGACAGGCCGGTCGGAGTCTTCACAGGTGTACTCCTCAGTCGCGTGCGGTCCATGTCGAGTGAACGTTTCCTCACACCCGGTTCGCATCGTACGTATGTCCGACGTTGCGGCATAGGGTGCCTGGACGGTCGCCCTCGGGCTCGCGCCGCATGGTCGCGCGGAGGGGAATCGCGGGAGTTGACCAGGGAGAACCAGGCTGATGATGGGAAAAGTCGGGGGTGCGTCGGCGGGTACTGGCTGGCATCGGGGCTGACTTCTCGTACAGTTTCCGCGTGGGATCTCTGCGCAATCCGATCGGGCCGCTTCCCTCCTCCATCTACTGGCGACGGAGGGCGGTCGCGCTCGCGATCCTCGCGCTCCTCGTGCTGCTGGTGGTGTGGGCCGTCAGCATGAGCAACACCAGTGGTGATGGCGGCTCGAACAACAAGGGGTCGGCCGGCGGTCCCGCCACGTCCATCACGCCCGGCCCCAACGCCACCGACTCCGGCATCAGCCAGAAGCCGGGCGGCCGCGACGAGGCGGGCGACGGCGGCGGCGACGGTGATGCCGACGCGGGCTCCGGCGGGGCCGGGAGCGGCGGTTCGGGCGGCTCCGGCGGCGGTACGGGCGGTGGTACGCCCATCGGTGAGGGCGGCGGTAGCGGCTCCGGCGCGGGTGCCGGCAGCGGTGGCGGCGTCCTGGTGCCGGGTGGCTCCGCGCTCGCCGACTGCCAGGGTTCCGACGTCGAGTTGAAGCTGCGCAGCAGCAAGAACTCCTACGGCCCTGACGACCGCCCGAAGTTCGAACTGACCGTCAAGAACTCCTCGGACCAGGACTGCAAGGTCGACCTCGGCCACAAGTCCGCCGTACTGACGATCAGTCACACCGACAGTGACGACCACCTGTACGCCTCGGACGACTGCCCGCCGAGCACCGGCCCCGCGCCGCTGAAGGTGCCCGCCGGCGCGACCCTCACCCGGACCGTCGAGTGGGACCGCAAGCCCACGGCCCCGCAGTGCGCGACGCCCAACGCCAAGACGGCCAAGGCGGGTACCTACCTCGCCGAGCTCACGGTCGACGGCCTGAAGCCGGACAGCACGTCCTTCGTGCTCGCGAAGGACTGACGGGGGCGGAAGGGGAGGAGCGGGCCCGCCTCTTCCGAACCGCCCGACGGTCCGCGACCGCCGACGACGGGCCCGCAGCCGTACCGGCCGGCGGGCCCGAGCGGGTCAGACGTAGCGTTCCAGGATCGAGGATTCCGCGAGGCGGCTGAGGCCCTCGCGGACCGAGCGGGCGCGGGCCTCGCCGACGCCGTCCACCGTCTGGAGGTCGTCGACGCTGGCGGCGAGGAGCTTCTGCAGGCCGCCGAAGTGGTCGACGAGGCGGTCGATGACCGCGCCGGGGAGGCGGGGGACCTTGGCCAGCAGGCGGAAGCCGCGCGGGGAGACCGCGGAGTCCAGGGTCTCGGGCGAGCCGCTGTAGCCGAGGGCGCGGGCCACGATCGGGAGTTCGAGCAGCTCGGTGTGGGAGAGCGCGTCCAGCTCGGCGAGCGCCTCGGCCACCGTGCGGGACCGCTTGGCCGTCGGCTGGGGTACGTAGTCGCGTACGACCAGCTCCCGCTCCGGCTCGACGCCCGCGATCAGCTCGTCCAGCTGGAGGGAGAGCAGCCGGCCGTCCGTGCCCAGCTCGACGACGTACTCGGCGATCTCGGTCGCGATCCGGCGGACCATCTCCAGGCGCTGGGCCACGGCGGTCACGTCGCGGACCGTCACCAGGTCCTCGATCTCCAGCGCGGAGAGCGTGCCGGCGACCTCGTCCAGGCGCAGCTTGTACCGCTCCAGGGTCGCGAGCGCCTGGTTCGCGCGGGAGAGGATCGCGGCGGACTCTTCGAGGACGCGGCGCTCGCCGTCCACGTAGAGGGCGATCAGGCGCATGGACTGGCTGACCGAGACGACCGGGAAGCCGGCCTGGATGGAGACCCGCTGCGCCGTACGGTGCCGGGTGCCGGTCTCCTCGGTGGCGATGGAGGCGTCGGGGACGAGCTGGACGCCGGCCCGCAAGATCTTGGTGATGTCCTTGTCGAGCACCAGCGCGCCGTCGAGCTTGCACAGCTCGCGCAGGCGGGTGGCGCTGAACTCGACGTCGAGGACGAAACCGCCGGTGCACATCGACTCGACGGTCTTGTCGAAGCCGAGCACGATGAGACCGCCGGTGTTGCCGCGGAGGATGCGCTCCAGTCCGTCACGCAGTGCCGTGCCCGGTGCGACCGCGCTCAGCGAGGCACGCATCAGACTGTCACCGCCGGAGCTACCGCCGGACCTTCCGGGGGACGACGCCCGGTCGTTGGCTGCCACTGCACTCCTCCGTCGCAAGGTCTGTCGGTGCCGCAGCCCGCCCGGAGCCGCCGTGGCCGCGTGAGTACGTCGCGGGCGCGATCTGCGGCAGGACTGCGTTGACGGGCGAGACCAGGGCAAAGTCTACCGGCGACGCGCCGTTTACCTAGGGGAGTCCCGTCCGGGCGGCGCGGGGCGGCACCCGCCCGGCGCACCGGAGGCGGCCTCCGCGGCTCAGCGGCCGCTCAGTGGGGACGCCTCCGCCTCCTCCGGCGCGCCCTGCTTCCGCGCGGACTCGCGGGGTGGGCGGCGGGGCAGCACGCGCAGCGCTTCGCCGACGTCCGCGACCTCCCGGACCCGCATGCCCGCCGGGATCTTGCCCGGATCGGCCGGCACCAGGGCGTGGGTGAAACCCAGCCGCGCCGCCTCGGCGAGCCTGCGCTGCACGCCCGTGACCCGGCGGACCTCGCCCGCGAGGCCGACCTCGCCGATCGCCACGAGGTTCTTCGGCAGGGGCGTGTCGGACGCCGCACTGGCCAGCGCGAGCGCCACGGCCAGGTCGGCGGCCGGCTCGGACAGCTTCACGCCGCCGACCGTCGCGCTGTAGATGTCCCGCTTGCCGAGCGCGGAGATCCGGCCGCGCTGCTCCAGCACGGCCAGCATCATCGAGACCCGGGAGGTCTCCAGGCCGGAGGTCGTCCGCCGGGGGGACGGGATCTGGGAGTCGACCGTGAGCGCCTGGACCTCGGCGACCAGCGGGCGGCGGCCCTCCAGGGTGACGGTGAGGCAGGTGCCCGGCACGGGCTCGTCGCGGCGGGTCAGGAAGAGGCCCGAGGGGTCGGCCAGGCCGGTGATCCCCTCGTCGTGCAGCTCGAAGCAGCCGACCTCGTCGGTGGCTCCGTACCGGTTCTTGACGCCCCGTACGAGGCGGAGGCGGGCGTGCCGGTCGCCCTCGAAGCTCAGCACGACGTCGACGAGGTGCTCCAGCAGGCGGGGGCCCGCGATGTTGCCGTCCTTGGTGACGTGGCCGACGAGGAGCGTGGACATCCCGCGCTCCTTCGAGGCGCGGATCAGCGCCCCGGCCACCTCGCGGACCTGGGCCATGCCCCCGGGCGCGCCGTCGATCTCGGGCGAGGCGACGGTCTGGACGGAGTCCAGGACGAGCAGGGAGGGCTTTACCGAGTCGAGGTGGCCGAGGACGGTGGAGAGGTCGGTCTCTGCGGCGAGGTAGAGGTGGTCGTCGATGGCGCCGATGCGGTCGGCGCGCAGCCGCACCTGGCTCGCGGACTCCTCACCCGTGACGTAGAGCGTGCGGTGGTCCTCGCTCGCGGCCTTGGCGGCGACGTCCAGCAGCAGCGTGGACTTGCCGACGCCGGGCTCGCCGGCGAGCAGCACCACGGCGCCGGGGACGAGGCCGCCGCCGAGTACGCGGTCCAGCTCGGCCACGCCGGTGGAGCGGGCCGTGGCCTGCCGGCCGTCGACCTGCCCGATGGGCAGCGCGGCCGTCGTCACCCGGCCCGGCGCCGTCGTGCGGACGGCCGGGCTGCCGCCGGCCTCCTCGACCGTGCCCCACGCCTGGCACTCGGGGCAGCGGCCGAGCCACTTCGCGGTGGTCCAGCCGCACTCGGTGCAGCGGTAGGAAGGGCGGTCCTTGGCCGGGGATTTGCGGGTTGCCATGGGAGCCACCGTAGCCGTGGGGTCCGACAACGCGGCCGGGCGCGGTACGGACGACGTCCGGTGAGGGGCAGGAGGCGGGTGGCGGCGAATGACACGTTCCGGGTGGCAGTGGCCATGGATACGCGTGTGGGGGACGGGGCGGACCGGACGCCTGTCCCCTTTTGAGGGAGAACGTCACCCGAAAGAATTAAAAGCCGCCAACCGGCCCCGACCGGTCACCGTCGCCTGTCTACGGTCGCCGGGTGATGAGCAGCAGGCCCGGACATCCGACACAGACCACTGCCGCACCGCTCCGCGCGCCCCGGGCGGAGCGGGACCGGCGGCAGGGCCGGGCCGGCCGTGCCGCCCGGTCCGACCGACACGACCGGCACGACCTCTCCACCGAGCGCTACGAGCCCTACGTGGACGGACTGTTCACGTACTGCCTCTCCGTGCTGTGCGAGCACGGCGCGGCGACCGAGGTGCTCGGCGAGGTGCTCGCGCTCGCCGAGCGGCAGCACGGGCGCCGCCCGTCCGACCCCGCGCTGTACCGCCCGTGGCTGTACGCGCTGGCCCGCTGGGCGTGTCAGCGGCGGCTCGCCGACCCGGACGCGCGCCCGGAGCCCGCGGCCGGCGACGAGACCGATCAGCGGCGCGAACTGGCCGCGCTGGCCTGGCCGGAAGCGGCCGGTACGACACCGGAGCAGCGCGAGGCGCTGGAGCTGTCCGTACGGCACGGGCTCGGCTCCCGCGAACTGGCCGCCGTGCTCGGCATGGAGCCGGTCACGGCCCGGGCCCTGCTCTCCACCGCCGCCTGCGAGGTGGAGCGCACCCGCGCGGCGCTCGCCGTCGTCGAGTTCGGCCGCTGCCCCGACGTGGCCCGGCTGGCCGGGGACACCCGGACGCTGCTGGGCACGGCGCTGCGGCGGGAGCTCGTACGGCACGTCGACGCCTGCGAGGAGTGCCGCCGGACGGCCGAGCGGGCGACGGCGGGCGGGCCCTGGCCCGGGGCCGAGCCGGTGGCGCAGGGGCCGCTGCCGATGGTCACGGCGCCGCGCGCCGCGGCCCGCGTCGCGATGCGCGCGGCCCTGCGGTCGCGGACCGGGCGGGCGGTGGAGCCGCTGGAGAAGGGGGCGCAGGGGCGCACGAAACGGGCGGCCGGCGTAAACGGTTCTGCACCCCGCTACGACCGCGACGGCTTCCCCCTCGGGCCCAAGGACCGGGCGGCCCGCAACGCCCGGCTGCGCAGCCGCGCGCTCACCACGACCGTCGTGGCCACGGTCCTGGCGGCGCCGGTGCTCGCCCTCTGGGCCGCGTACCGGGGCGCGCCGCTGACCGGCGAGACCGACGGCACGTCCGTCACCGCCGGCGACACCGAGGGCGACCGGCTGGGCGCGCGCCCGTACGAGAAGGCGGGCAGCGCGCAGACCACGCCCGATCCCCGGTTCGGTGCCGGCACTCACTCGCCGGACGTGTCGGTGGAGGTCATCGGCGCGCAGGGCGAGCGGCTGGGGGAGGCCGTGCCGAGCCCTTCGCGGTCCCGCACCGGGCCGGGACGGCTGACCGTCGCGGCGCAGCCGAGCGGCGACCTCACCCTCATCACGCTGTCCGCCTCCGGCGGGACGCCCGTGCGGTGGGCGGCGCACACCGGCGCGCCGTGGCTCCAGTTCAGTACGACGGCGGGGGTGCTGCAGCCGGGGGAGACGACGACGGTCAGGGTGTACGTCGACCACGACCGGGAGCCGGCGGGCTACTGGCGGGCCCGGATCACCGTGGACCCGGCGGGGGCGGTGATCACGATCGAGGGGCGCGGCGCGACGCGGCCGGACCCCGGAGGGCCGCGGCCGACGCCGACGCATCCGCCGACGGACCCGACACCCGGGCCGCCCGATCCGACGCCGTCCGACCCGTCGCCGAGCGACCCGCCGCCGTCCCCGACGCCGACGGATCCGGCACCGTCCGACCCGTCGCCGAGCGAGCCGCCGCCCAGCACGACGCCGCCGCCGTCGGACAGCGGCAGCCCGGCGGGCTGAGGGCCGGAGCCCGGGGCCGAGCGCCGTCGGGCCCGGGCACCGCCGCCGTCAGGCCTTCGGCACCACCGGCATAGGCAGCAGCACCGGGTCGGCCGGGTGCGGGGCCACCGGGCTTTCCGAGGCCAGGCGTTCCTCGCAGAGTTCCGCGAGGCGGTCGTAGCCCTCCTTGCCCATCAGCTCGATGAGTTCGGGGGCGTACGACTGGTACACCGCCTTCGACGCGCCGTGCGCGGACGTCGCCGAGGTGCACCACCAGTTCAGGTCGTGGCCGCCGGGGCCCCAGCCGCGGCGGTCGTACTCGCCGATGGTGATTTCGAGGACGCGGGTGTCGTCGGGCCGGTCGATCCACTCGTAGGTGCGGCGGACCGGGAGCTGCCAGCAGACGTCCGGCTTGGTCTCCAGCGGCTCGCGGCCCTCCTGGAGGGCCAGGATGTGCAGCGAGCAGCCGGCGCCGCCGGGGAAGCCGGGGCGGTTCTGGAAGATGCAGGAGCCCTTCCAGCGCCGGGTCTGGCGCTCGCCGTCGTCCTCGTCCTCCTCGACCCAGCCGGTCGTGCTGCCCACGTCGTGGAACTGCCAGATGTCCGGCGTGAGCCGCGCCACGTGCCCGGCGACCCGTTCCTCGTCCTCCTCGTCGGAGAAGTGCGCGCCGAGCGTGCAGCAGCCGTCGTCGGCGCGGCCCGCCTCGATGCCCTGGCAGCCGCCGCCGAAAACGCAGTTCCAGCGCGAGGTGAGCCAGGTCAGGTCGCACTTGAAGACCTGCTCGTCGTCGGCCGGGTCCGGGAAGGTGACCCAGGCACGGGCGAAGTCGAGGCCGACCTCGTCGGTCACCTCGTCGGACGCCGCCCCGCGCGCCTGCTGCTTTTCGAGCTTCTTGAGGGCTTTTTCCTGCTTCGCCTTTTTCGTCTTCGCCACATCCCCAGCCTAAAGGCGTCACGGGCCCGCAGTAGCTTTCTGTGTATGCGACTCGGTGTTCTCGACGTGGGTTCCAATACGGTGCATCTGCTGGTGGTGGACGCGCACCCCGGCGCGCGCCCGCTGCCCGCCTGGTCCCACAAGGCGGAACTGCGGCTGGCCGAACTCCTCGACGAGGGCGGGAACGTCGCCGCCGCGGGCATCGACCTGCTCGTCGCGACGGTCCGTGAGGCGATGCAGGTCGCGGAGGACAAGGGCGTCGAGGACGTGCTGCCGTTCGCGACCTCCGCGATACGTGACGCACCCAACGGCGAGGACGTGCTCGCGCGCGTCGCCGAGGAGACCGGCGTCACGCTGCGGGTGCTCTCCGGCGAGGACGAGGCGCGGCTCACGTTCCTCGCGGCCCGCCGCTGGTTCGGCTGGTCGGCCGGGCGGCTACTGCTCCTGGACATCGGCGGCGGCTCGCTGGAGATCGCGTACGGCCTGGACGAGGACCCGGACGCGGCGGTCTCGCTGCCGCTCGGCGCGGGCCGGCTCACCAACAGCGACCTGCCCGGCGACCCGCCGGACCCGGAGGCCGTACGGGCGCTGCGGCGCCGGGTGCGCGCCGAAATCGCGCGGGTGGTGAGCGACTTCACACGCTTCGGGGCGCCGGACCACGTCGTGGCCACCTCCAAGACCTTCAAGCAGCTGGCCAGACTCGCCGGCGCGGCCCGCTCGGCGGACGGCCTGTACGTCCAGCGCGGGCTGAGCCGGGCGACGCTGGAGGAGTGGGTGCCCCAGCTGGCCACGATGACCGCCGACAAGCGCGCCGGACTGCCCGGGGTCTCCGAGGGGCGGGCCCGCCAACTGCTGGCCGGGGCGCTGGTCGCGGAGGCCGCGATGGACCTCTTCAAGGTGGACGAGCTGGAGATCTGCCCGTGGGCGCTGCGCGAGGGCGTCATCCTGCGGCGGCTGGACCATCTGCCGAACGGCGAGCCGGGCTGAGCCCCGGAGAGGCCCCGCCCGCGCGGCCCCGGACCGCCAAAAAGGCGTCATGGGCGCGTCATGGTGTCGTGCGACATAGCGGACCGCCTGCCCCCGGTACGGCACGGGCCCGTACCCTGTCCCTCGTGACGGAGCCAGTGGTGCGCATCCCGGATGCGAAGGTCGCCCTGTCCACGGCGTCGGTGTATCCGGAGTCGACCGCGACGGCCTTCGAGATCGCCGCACGCCTGGGGTACGACGGCATCGAGGTCATGGTCTGGACCGATCCGGTCAGCCAGGACATCGAGGCGCTGCGCCGGCTGTCCGACTACCACGGCGTGCCGGTGCTGGCTGTCCACGCGCCGTGCCTGCTGATCACTCAGCGCGTGTGGTCCACCGACCCGTGGACCAAGCTCCAGCGGGCCCGCAACGCGGCGGAGAAGCTCGGCGCCTCGACGGTCGTCGTGCACCCGCCCTTCCGTTGGCAGCGCAACTACGCCCGGGACTTCGTGCGCGGGGTGTGGCGGATGGAGAACGAGACGGACGTGAAGTTCGCCGTCGAGAACATGTACCCCTGGCGCTACCGCGACCGCGAGATGCTGGCGTACGCGCCGGACTGGGACCCCACCAAGGACGACTACCGGCACTTCACGGTCGACCTGTCGCACACCTCGACCGCCCGGAGCGACGCGCTGCACATGGTGGACCGGATGGGCGACCGGCTGGCCCACATCCACCTCGCCGACGGCAGCGGCTCCAACAAGGACGAGCACCTGGTCCCGGGGCGCGGCAAGCAGCCCTGCGCCGAACTGCTGGAGCGGCTGGCCGCCACCGGCTACGACGGGCACATCGTCATCGAGGTCAACACCCGCCGCGCGCTCTCCGCCGCCGAACGCGAGGCCGACCTCGCCGAGGCCCTCGCCTTCACCCGGCTCCACCTGGCCTCGCCGAACCGGGTGTACGGCTCGTGACCGCGCCCCATACGGGCGCTTCCGGGGCAGCGCCGCGGCGGCGCGGCCGCCCCTCCCGTACGGAGGGCACGACGGGCCCCGGCGCACGGGAGCGGATCCTCGCCGCGGCCCGTACGGAATTCTCCGAGCGCGGGTACGACAAGACCTCCATCCGCGGGATCGCCAAGGCGGCGGAGGTGGACCCGGCGCTGGTGCACCACTACTTCGGCACGAAGGAGCAGGTCTTCGGCGCCGCCATTGAGGTGTCCATGGAGCCCGCGCTGCACCTCCCCGACGTGCTGGCGCAGGGCGCCGACGGCATCGGCGAGCGGTTCGCTCGGTACTTCCTGAGCATCTGGGAGAACCCGGCGACCCGCGCCCCGCTGCTCGCCGTGGTCCGGTCCGCCGTGACCCACGAGGCGGCGGCGAAGGTGCTGCGCGGCCTGGTGCTGCGGCGGATGCTGGAGCGGGTGGCGGGGGAGCTGGCCGTGCCGGAGCCGCGCTTCCGGGCCGAGCTGGCCGCCTCCCAGCTGGTCGGCATCGCGATGCTGCGGTACGTCATCCGGGTCGAGCCGCTGGCCTCGGCCGATCCCGAGGAGATCGTCCGGATGGTCGCGCCGACGCTGCAGCGGTACCTCGCGGAGGCGTGAGCGGGCGCGCTGCGCCACGGGTCGTGGCCGGTTGTGTTCCGTCCCGTCCGCATGGCGACCGCGCGTCTCACATTCCGGAGGGGCTGTCCAGATCTTGGATCGGAGGCGTAGTCTCGGATCAGCTGATATGTGACTGCCGTGACGTGACTGCGCCGCAGGCCGGAGGCCCGGCGAAGGGCCCCGCGAGGCGCCTGCGTGGCGGCGAGTCCACCGAATCCCAAGGGAGTGACCATCGTGCCTGAGCTGAGGTCCCGCACCGTTACCCACGGCCGCAACATGGCGGGCGCCCGTGCCCTTATGCAGGCCTCGGGCGTAGCGGGCGCGGACATCGGCCGGAAGCCGATCATCGCGGTGGCCAACAGCTTCACCGAGTTCGTGCCGGGCCACACCCACCTCGCGCCGATCGGCCGGATCGTCTCCGAGGCGATCCAGGAGGCGGGCGGCATCGCCCGGGAGTTCAACACCATCGCCGTGGACGACGGCATCGCGATGGGCCACGGCGGCATGCTCTACTCGCTGCCCTCCCGCGACCTGATCGCCGACTCCGTGGAGTACATGGTCGAGGCGCACTGCGCCGACGCCCTGATCTGCATCTCCAACTGCGACAAGATCACCCCGGGCATGCTGATGGCCGCGATGCGGCTGAACATCCCCACGGTCTTCGTCTCCGGCGGCCCGATGGAGGCCGGCCGGGCCACGCTGGTCAACGGCACGGTCCGCAAGCTGGACCTGATCGACGCGATCTCCGACGCGGTCAACGAGAACGTCTCCGACGAGGACATCCTCCGGATCGAGAACAACGCCTGCCCGACCTGCGGCTCCTGTTCCGGCATGTTCACCGCCAACTCGATGAACTGCCTGACCGAGGCCATGGGCCTGGCCCTGCCGGGCAACGGCTCCGTGCTCGCCACCCACACCGCCCGCAAGGCGCTGTACGAGCGTGCCGGGCAGACGGTCGTGGACATCACCAAGCGCTACTACGAGCAGGACGACGAGACCGTCCTGCCCCGTAACGTCGGCTCCCGCGCGGCCTTCGAGAACGCCATGGCGCTGGACATCGCCATGGGCGGCTCGACCAACACGATCCTGCACCTGCTGGCCGCGGCCCAGGAGGCGGGCCAGGACTTCGGCCTGACCGACATCGACGCGGTCTCCCGCCGCGTCCCCTGCCTCTCCAAGGTCGCGCCGAACGTCGCGCCGCAGGGCACGTACTACATGGAGGACGTGCACCGCGCGGGGGGCATCCCGGCCATCCTGGGCGAGCTGTTCCGCGGCGGGCTGCTCAACGAGGACGTGTCCTCCGTGCACGCCGACTCCCTGGCCGACTGGCTCAAGGAGTGGGACATCCGCGGCGGCTCGCCCTCCCCGGAGGCCGTCGAGCTGTTCCACGCGGCGCCCGGCTGCAAGCGCTCGGCGACGGCGTTCTCCCAGTCCGAGCGCTGGGACTCGCTGGACACCGACGCGGCGAACGGCTGCATCCGCTCCGTGGCGGAGGCCTACTCCAAGGACGGCGGCCTGGCGGTGCTGCGCGGCAACATCGCCGAGGACGGCTGCGTCGTGAAGACCGCCGGCGTCGACGAGTCGATCCTGGTCTTCGAGGGCCCCGCCGTGGTCTGCGAGTCCCAGGAGGAGGCCGTCGAGCGCATCCTGAACAAGGAGGTCAAGGAGGGCGACGTGGTCGTCATCCGCTACGAGGGCCCCAAGGGCGGCCCTGGCATGCAGGAGATGCTGTACCCGACCTCCTTCCTCAAGGGCCGCGGCCTGGGCAAGGCCTGCGCGCTGGTCACCGACGGCCGCTTCTCCGGCGGCACGTCCGGCCTGTCCATCGGCCACGCCTCCCCGGAGGCGGCGGCCGGCGGCACCATCGCGCTGGTCGAGGACGGCGACCTGATCAAGATCAACATCCCGGAGCGCTCGATCGAGCTGGCCGTCGACGAGGCCACGCTGGCCGCCCGCCGCGAGGCCCTGAACGGCGTCTACGCGCCGAAGAACCGCGAGCGCAAGGTCTCGCAGGCCCTGCGCGCCTACGCCGCGATGGCCACCAGCGCCGACCGCGGCGCGGTCCGGGACGTCAGCAAGCTCGGCTGACCCCACGCCGCACGCGCCCCCGGCACACGGGCCTCCGTATGCCGGGGGCGTTCGCGTACCGGCTACCAGCGGCCGGGCTGCGCCGCGTCCACGCCGAAGACCGTGCCGTCCGGGGCCGAGGCGAAGATCCGGCGCGCGGCCGGGTCCAGCACCGGCGACGGCACCGTCTCCAGGAAGCCGCCGCGCCCCGTGGCCAGCCGCGGCTCGGTCTGCCCGAGCATCGCCCCGCGCCGGGTGTCCACCGCCAGCAGCCGCCCGTCGGGCGCGCTGAAGTACAGCCGGTCACCGGCCACCACCGGCTGCGAACCGCGGCTGACGGAGGTCTCCACCGACCAGGTACGCGCGCCCACCGCCTGCAGCGTGCCCCCGTAGGCCAGCAGGTAGACAGTGCCGCCGCGCACCACGGTGAGCGCGTCGTCCAGCGGCGCCTCCAGGCGGTACTTGCGCACCGCGCCGCGCTCCGGGTCGTACCGCACCACCGCCTCCGTACGGGAATCCGGCGCGGCCGCGGTCAGGAAGAGCGCGCCGCCGCTGCCCGGCCCTGCCGGGGTGAGCGCCCCGGGCAGCGCCTTCTCCCACCGGACGGCCCCCTTGGCGAGGCCGATCGCCGTGACGAGGGTGCGCCCGCCGTCCTGCACGGTGGCCGTGTACGCGGTGGACCCGCCCCCGTAGGTACGGAAACGGGGCAGCGCGTGCCCCGGGAACGCGCGGCTCCACCGCTCCTCGTGCGTCCGGCTGTCCAGCGCGGTGACGGTGCCGTCGGCCGCCGTGAGCAGCACGGCGTCGCCCACGACGGCGACCTGCCCGTGGTACGCGGAGACGTCCTTGGTCCAGCGCCGGGCGCCCTTGCCGTCCGCCGAGGGATCGAAGGCGTCGAGCCGCTTGCCGTCGGCGGACAGGGCGTACAGCAGCCCGCCGGAGAACACCGGCGCGGCCGGCGGCAGGTCGGTGTCGGCGGCGGGCCCCGCGGGCAGCCGCCACGTCACGGCGCCGTGCTCCGGCTCCAGCCGCGCGGCCCGCACGTCCCGCTGGGCACAGAAGAGCCCCGGTACGGCCTCCGTGGCGGAGGGCGCGGTGCGCGGCGCGAAGGAGCAGAACGGCATCTCGGCGGCGTGGCCGGCCGGCCGTTCGAGCAGCGCGGTGCGCCACGGGTGGAACGGTTCGGCCGTGCCCGTCGCGCCGGCCCTCACCTGCGGGACGTCCGCCGGGAGCAGCGCCCGTACGCCGAGGAAGCCGCCCCCGCCGACGATCACAGCGGCGACCGCCGCCCAGGCCGCCCAGCGACGCGGCCGGCGCGGCGCGGGGGAGCCGGCGACCGGGGAGGCGTCCGCAGGGGGCGGCGTCGCCGGCGGCCTGGCCCGCACATGGGTGGGGACGGCCTCGGAGGGGGCGCGCTGGGCCGGTATGCGCGGGGCCGCGTCCGCGGCGGCGGCCCGCGCTTCGTGTACGGCCGCTTCGGGTACGGCCGCCGCGGCCACCGGCTCGGGCGCGTCGAGGGTCGAGTCGGGCTCCAGGAGCGACTCCGGGCCGTAGAGGGAGCCAGGACCGGAGCAGGGGCCGGTGGCGAGCGCGGTGGCGGGCGGCTCGTGCAGCGGGTCGAGGTTCAGCTCCGTCGGCAGGTCGACGCGGAGCCGGGCCATCAGCTGGCTCGGCGTCGGCCGGTCCGCCGGGTCCTTCGCCAGGCAGCTGCGCAGCAGCGGCGCCAGCTCCTCCGGCACGCCCGCGAGGTCCGCCTCGTCGTGGACCACCTGGTACGCGACGAGGTACGGGCTCTCCGAGTCGAACGGGCCGCTCCCGGTCGCGGCGTGCACCAGTACCGAACCCAGCGCGAACACATCCGCCGCCGGTCCCACTTCGCGCGGCCGCTGGAACTGTTCGGGCGCCATGAAAGGCGGCGTCCCGATCAATTTGCCGGTTTCCGTCCGCATTTCGCTGTCGGACGGTCGGGAAATGCCGAAATCGATGACTTTCGGGCCGTCCGGCGCCAGCAGGACATTGCTCGGCTTCAGATCGCGGTGCACCACGCCCGCACGGTGGATGTCGCGGAGCGCCTCCGCCAGTCCGGCGCCCAGCTTCCGTATCTCGTCCAGGGCCAGCGGGCCGTTCCGCTTCACATGGGAGGAAAGCGTGGGGCCGGGAATGTAGAGCGTCGCCATCCACGGGCGTTCGCTGTCGGGATCGGCGTCCACGACCGGCGCCGTGAACGCGCCGCTGACCCGCCGCGCCGCCGCCACCTCCTGGCGGAACCGGCCGCGGAACTCCGGGTCCTGCGCGAATTCCCCGTGCACCACCTTCACGGCGAGCCGCAGCCCGGACGCCGAACGCGCCAGGTGCACCACGCCCATACCGCCCGAACCGAGCAGCTTTTCCAGCCGGTAGTTCCCCGCGTATTCCGGATGCTCCGCTTCCGGTCCGACGCCGGAACTCCGCAGCGGCGGCATCTCCCCACCCCCGTGTATTCGGCCGCGCAAACGGCCGCAGATGCGACGCTCGGAGCCTAGTGGATAACGGCTGCGGCCCGGACACCGCTTGCTAGCCTGCTCTCGTTCGAGTCGTCGAGCGGTTCGGCGCGGGTGACCGAAAATCGGCCCCGCGGCCGGGCGGACATTTACACGACATTCCACGGGGGAGTGCGAGATGAGCACGCAGGAGAACACCGTCGACAGCGCGGCCGAAGCGGCCGGCACCGTATCGGCCTACCGCAGTTACCCGGTCGCCCCGGGCTACCGCCTCAACGTCCGCAGCGGCCCGAGCACCGGCGCCGCGGTCGTCCGTACCCTGCCGGCCGGCTCCTCGGTCCCGATCCGCTGCCAGCGCCACGGCCAGCGCGTCATCGGCCCGTACGGCACCAGTGACATCTGGGACTGCATCGGCAGCGGCCAGTACGTCTCCGACGCGTACGTGTACACCGGGAGCAGCGGTCTGGTCGCCCCGGTCTGCGGGAGCTGACCGGCGGGCGCCGCGCCGGGCCGACCGGGGGCGGCGGCGACGGCCGGGGATAATCGACGGCATGAGCGAGGAGCACAAGAGTCCGGCCGACGATCCGGCCGGGCCCGAGCCGGTCGCCCTCCGGTTCTTCGGGACGACCTGGGTCCACCACGACGGCGGCTACGCGCTGCGCCGCGCGGGCGTGGCCCTCGGCGCGCTCGTGCTGGCCGTGCTCGGCGCGTTCGTGCTGCGCTTCGCCTTCGAGGGCCTGGCGGTCGCCGAGGTCGGCTCGCTGGTGAACGTCCTGATCGTGGTCTGCTTCGCGGTGTGCAGCGTGCTCGCCTTCCGCCGTACGTGGGAGGGGTTCGTCCGGCACCGCGAGCCGGCCGCCGACCGCGCCGCCGAGAAGGCCGAGAAGTCCGCGCAGAGCCTGATGATGATCGGTTTCATCGGCTCGCTGCTGGCCTATTTCTGCCGCGCGCTGATCGAGGCGCCCGGCGAGAAGCTGCACCGCGCGGAGTACGAGGCGGCCCGCGAGCGCCACGCCCGCCGGCGCACCGCCCGCACGGGCAACCCGGCGGCGCGCAAGGCGGGCGCGAAGAGCGGTGCCAAGAGCGGCGCCAAGACCGGCGGCAAGGGCAAGAAGCGCCGCTGACCTCCAGGGTGTCACACCTCCCGGCGCCGTTTCGTCCGCAGTACGGGGCCACACGCGTCCCGTACGGAGCCGGCACCAGGAGGAGCAGATGGACACCGACCCGCTCGCCGAGTTCGAGGCGCACCGGCCCCGGCTGTGGGCCGTCGCGTACCGGATCATGGGCACGGTCAGCGATGCCGACGACGCGGTCCAGGAGGCCTGGCTGCGCTGGCAGTCCCGCCCCGCCGGGGAGGTGGCCAACCCCCGCGCGTACCTGACCACGACCGTCAGCCGCATCTGCTACGACCAGCTGGGCTCGGCCCGCGCCCGCCGCGAGACCTACGTCGGCCCCTGGCTCCCGGAGCCGGTGGTCACCGACGGCGCGGCCCCGGAGCCGCCCGGGCTGCCAGAGGACCGGATCACCCTGGACGAGTCGGTGGGCCTCGCCCTGCTCACCGTCCTGGAGCGGCTCACCCCCGCCGAACGCACCGCCTTCGTCCTGCACGACGTCTTCGCCGTGCCCTTCCCGGAGATCGCCGAGGTCGTCGGCCGCACTCCGGAGTCCGTACGGCAACTGGCCGCGCGTGCCCGCCGCCGGGTCCGGGCCGAGGCGCCGCGCCGCACCGTCGACCGCGCCGAACACCGCCGCACGGTGGAGGCGTTCCTCGCCGCCGTGATGGGCGGCGGCCTGGAGACGCTGCTGGGCGTGCTGGACCCCGACGTGGTGTGGCGCTCGGACGGCGGCGGCAAGCTGCCCGCTGCCCGCAAGCCGGTGCTCGGCCGCGAGAAGGTCGCCCGCTTCGCACAGGGCCTGGTCCGCGGCTTCGACCGGCGGACCATGCGGGTCTCGCTGCGCGAGGTCAACGGCGCCACCGGCCTGGTCTTCGTCGACCCGCCGCACGGGCGGGCCGCCGTCTTCGGCTTCACCGTCCACGCGGGACGGATCACCGAGGTGGCCGCCGTGGTCAACCCGGAGAAGCTCGCGCACCTGGACTTCGACACGCTGTGACGCACGCCCCTCCCCGCCCCGTCACACTTCGCCCGCCCGTCCCGTCCCCCTGGTGTCACCGGCACACCGGCCGGAACACCAGGAGGACACCATGCAGAAGCAGCGACAGCTGACCGCGCCGCGGGTCGTGGTGCTCGGCGGGGGATACGCCGGCACCCTCGCGGCGCTCCGCCTCGCCCCGCACGCCCGGGTCACCCTCGTCGACCCGGCCGACCGCTTCACCGAACGCGTCCGCCGGCACGAGCTCGCCGCCGGCCGCCCCGACATCACCCACTCCCGTACCGCCCTGCTGCGCGGCACCGGCGTCCGTGCGGTCACCGCCCGCGCCACCGCGCTCGACCCCGAGGCCCGTACGGTCGCCACGGACGACGGCCGCACCCTCGGCTACGACCGCCTGGTGTACGCCCTCGGCAGCCGTACGGCCCCCGCGCCCGACCCTCGGGCCTTCACCCCGGAAACCGCCGCCGAGCTGCACAAACGGCTCCAGGACGGGCCCGGCACGCTGGCCGTCGCCGGCGGCGGCCTCACCGGCATCGAGCTGGCCGCCGAGCTGGCCGAGGCCCGGCCCGGCTGGCGGGTGCGGCTGCTGACCGCCGGCGTGCTCGGCGCCGGACTGTCCGCACGCGGCCGGGACCACGTACGTGCGGTGCTCGGCCGGCTCGGCGTACACACCGAGGAGGGCCACCGGGTGACCGACGGCACCGACGCCGACGTGCTGGTGTGGGCCGGCGCGATGGTGCCCGCCACCGGCCTCGCGCGCGCGGCGGGGCTCGCGGTCGAGGAGTCGGGCCGGATCGCCGTGGACGCGGCGCTGCGCTCCCGCAGCCACCCGGACATCTACGTCGCGGGCGACGCTGCCGCCGCCCACGCCCCGGCCGCCGGCGCGCTCCGCATGGCCTGCGCCACCGCCCTGCCGACCGGCTCGCACGTGGCCACCGCACTCCTCGCCGAGGCCCGCGGCACCGAACCGCCGCCGCTGACCTACCGGTTCTTCGTCCAGTGCGTCAGCCTCGGCCGGCGCGACGGCCTGATCCAAGCGGTACGCGCCGACGACACCCCGTACGAGCGGATCCTCACCGGTCGCGCGGCCGCCCGCACCAAGGAGACCGTCGTGCGCAGCGCGTACGCCGTCCTCCGGCTGGCCCGCCGTCGGCCGGGCGCGGCGCGGCTGCTGCCCTGGGTCGGCTGAGCGCGGGCGGGGCCGGGCTCAGTACGTCCGGTCCGGCTTCCCCGCCCCGTACAGCCAGGTGTCGAACAGGCCCGACAGGTCCTTGTGCGCGCGCTTCTCGCAGAACGCGATGAAGTCCTTCGTCCCGGCCGTGCGGTGCCGGTACTCGGCGGGCCACTCCTTCAGGATGCGGAAGAACGTCCGGTCGCCCACCGCGTTCCGCAGCTGCTGGAGGACCATCGCGCCGCGCTCGTACACCGGCGTCTCCATCACGTTCTCCGCCTTGCCCGGGCGGCCGGGCGGGAACTCCCACAGCGGCGCTTCGCCCGGCTGCCGGTAATGCCGGTCGAACTCCTGCTGCGGCGACCGGCCGCCGTGCCGCTCCGCCCACAGCCACTCCGTGTACGTCGCGAAGCCCTCGTTGAGCCAGATGTCCTGCCAGGTCTCCGGCGTCACCGAGTCGCCGAACCACTGGTGCGCCATCTCGTGCACCACCGTCAGCTCGTCGGGGGCACCGGAGTAGATCGGCTTGGTCTGCGTCTCCAGGGCGTAGTCCACGCTCTTGGGCGGGTGGTCGACGATGGCCCCGGCGGAGGAGAAGGGATAGCGGCCGAAGACCTTCGACTCCCAGGACACGATCTCCGCCAGGCGGCCCAGCGGCGCGGCGCTCTTCCGCGCCTCCTTGGGGTCGACGGCCATGTACAGCGGCAGGCCCTCCGCCGTCCGGCCCGTCCGGACCCGGAACTTCCCGACGGTGGCGGTGGCGAGGTACGACGCCATCGGCTCGGCGCTGTGCCAGCGGAACGTGGTACGCCCGCCCGATGCCTGCTTCCGGCTCCGCAGCTCGCCGTTGGCGACGGCGGTGTACCCCTCGGGAACGGTGACGGTGATGTCGTACGACGCCTTGTCGCTCGGGTGGTGGTTGCCGGGGAACCAGGTCTGCGACCCGGCCGGCTCGCCGACGACGAACGCCCCGTCCGCCGTGCGCACCCACCCCTCCGTCGACCCGTCGGGATCGGCGAAGTCCGAGGGGCGGCCCTCGTACGCGATGGTGGTGCGGAAGGTGCGCCCCTTCGCGAGCGGCTCGGCGGGGCGTACCCGCAGCTTGTCGCCCCGCCGGGAGAAGTCGGCGCGCGCACCGTCGACCTGAACGCGCGTCACCTTCAGGCCGTGCAGATCGAGGGAGAAGGACGCCAGGCGCTGCCGGGCCCGGGAGGTGAGGCGGGCGGTGGCGTCGAGCGTGCCGTGCCGCACGTCGTAGTCCAGGCCCAGGGCGTAGTGGTGTACGTCGTAGCCGCCGTTGCCGAGGGCGGGGAAGAGCGGATCGTCGAGAGTGTCCCGGCCGTCCACGGCCGCGGTACCGGCGGTGCCGGCCGTGACCTCGGAGGTGCAGGAGGACAGCAGAAGTGCCACGGACAGAGCGGCGGTCGCGCCGCAGGCGCGCAGGGGCCGGCGTTTCACGGGAGAGTCCTGGGGTGTGGGGGACGGGGGAGATCGCGCTGACCTTATGGGGTCGTACGGATTCCTGTATCCCCCCGGTGACGGGGACCTGTTCCGCCACCAGGGGGATCTCCCAGGACGAGCGCCCTGCTTCAGGGGCGGCGGGTCAGGAGACCGCGCCGCGCACCGGCATGTGATCGATGCTCACACCGGCCGGCTCGGCGAGCTGGCGGCGGCGCTGTTCGGCCCACGAGAGGAGGGCCGCCTCGCAGGCGTGGTCGAGGTGGCGCAGGCCCGAGAGGTCCAGCTGGATCTCCCGGTCGGCGGGCAGCTCCTCCAGCTGGTCGAGGAGGCGCGGCAGCCGCAGGAAGGTGGCGTTGCCGACGGCGCGTACGCGGACCGGCCCCGCGGCCGTGGCGGTGGTGGGCTCGGCGTCCTCGATCGTGGAGGTCGCCACGCCCCCGGTCGCCACGGAACCGCCACCGGGCACCGACTTGGCCACCACGAGGCTCTGCTGCTCGCGGGCGCCGCCGTCGATGCCGTCGCCGGACACCTCCAGGTGCACGTGCGAGGTCTCCCAGGCCGTCTTCGCGACCGCCATGAGCAGACCGATCAGCACGCCTTCGAACATGTTGGTGACCACGATGGCGATCGCGGTCGACGCGAGCACGATGGCCTCGCCGCGGTGCTCCCGCCACAGCGGACCGATCTCCTTCAGCGGCATCAGCTTCCAGCCCGCGTGCACCAGGACACCGGCCAGCGCGGCCACCGGGATGACGCCCAGCGCGGCCGGGAAGGCGGCGGCGAACACCAGCAGCCACACACCGTGCAGCACGCGCGAGGCCTTGGTCTTGGCGCCGGCCGACACATTGGCGGAGCTGCGCACGATCACCGCGGTCATCGGGAGCGCGCCGAGCACACCGCACACGGTGTTGCCCGCGCCCTGGGCCATCAGTTCCTTGTCGTAGTCCGTCTTCGGCCCGTCGTGCAGCCGGTCCACGGCCGCCGCGCTGAACAGCGACTCGGCGGAGGCGATGAGGGTGAAGGCGAGGACGGTGCCGATGACGCCGAACTCCGCGACGCGCGAGAAGTCGTCGGCGCCCGGCGGCTGGATGGCGCCCAGCAGGCCCTGTACCTCGACGCGGGCGACGGGCAGGTCGAAGGCGAAGACGGCGACCGTGGCGAGGGCCACCGCGGCGAGCGGCGCGGGCAGGACCTTCGCCGCCTTCTTCCAGCGCGGCCACAGGACGAGTACGGCTATTGTTCCGGCGCCGATCGCCACCGCGGCCAGTGCGGAGTTCGAGCCGACGGTGTCGATGAACAGGTCGGGCAGTCCGCCCAGGTTGGCGAGGCCGCTGCCGGGCGCCTTCGCGTCGGCGAGGGCGTACAGCTGGCCCGCGATCAGTACGAGGCCGATGCCGGCCAGCATGCCCTGGACGACCGCGACCGAGATGGCGCGGAACCACCGGCCGAGCTTCAGCGCGCCCATCAGCAGTTGGAGCAGGCCGGCGACGAGGACGAGGATGCCGAGCGCGCCGACGCCGTACTCCTTCACGGCTTCGAAGACCAGCACGGTCAGACCGGCGGCCGGGCCGCTGACCTGGAGGCTGGAGCCGGGCAGGAGGCCGGTGAGCAGACCGCCCACGATGCCGGTGACCAGGCCGAGTTCGGCGGGCACGCCGGAGGCCACGGCGACGCCGACGCAGAGCGGCACGGCGACGAGGAAGACCACCAGTGAGGCGGTGAAGTCGGCGCGGAGGGTGCCGCGTCGGGGGGCGGGGGAGCCCGGCGGTGCGTCGGTGCCCGGGGGGCCGAGACGGGAGTTGAAGATCCGTTCGACGAAATTGCGCATGAGGATGCCTCCAGCTGGTACCCGCCGGCAGTGCGTGCTGCGGCAGGAGCTGTTGCGGATGGATTGCTGGACCCGTACGGAGCGGACGTGGGCACGCCGGGCCGGCCGGAAGTGCCGGGCCGCGCGGCCGGTCGCCGTCAGCCGTCAGTAGGGCGGTGTTTCTGGCGGTCGGTTCCGGTCAGCGGTCGGTTCCGGTCAGATGTGATTGGCGTGGTCACGCCCGTGTTGTGCGGTGCGCGGGCAAGGGGGAAGCCCGTGTTGACATCCCTCAGCAGCGAAAAACACAGAGAGTGAGGGGAATTTGACCGATTCTCTGCAGTGATTTGGCGCGCGAACGCGCCAACGGGAGGGTCGGTTCGTGATCGTCGACCGGCGCGGTGCGGCAGCATACGCAGTAGGCACGCGGATCGGGCGGCGTGGGCGGTCCGGCAGAGGTGCGGACGGCCCGTCGCAGGTGACAGGTCTCGGGCCCGATCTCGCCCTTGCCGCTGCCTTCGACAGCGGCCTTGACGGTCTCGGCGGCCGGCGCGGAGCCGCTGTTCTTGGGCGCGGCGGTATGGGTGCCTACGCCCTCGGCGGGCTCGGCAAAGGCAAAACCGGCCGTGGACAGCAGAGTCAGCAGTGCGGCAATGAAGATGACCAGGGCAGGGCGTATCGCGGTACCCGGCTTCCCCATCGTCGCCCCCTCCGGCGTCCGTGGACAGTCACTTCCATTGTGTCCAAAGGCAACCCCTCTACGGCAAGCCCGCGTGTAACCGTCAAGTTAACGCGGAGTTATCGGAGAGGAACGATCTCCTCCGATCGCTCCGGCGGCCGCCGGGAGTGCATACCGAACCCCCGCACACCGGGCGATCCGAACGTCCGGTTCTCACGGGTCAGGACACGACGCATGTGCATGCACATGCGTCTTCACTGAACGGTTGCCCTCCCCCGGCAGGTTCCCTCGCCCTCGATCCTTGACGCCTTGATTCCGCCCGGCGCATTATTCAACATGTGATGAATTGTGGGTCGGGCGGCACGCACGGGCCGGACGCGGCGAGCGGGTCCGAGGAGAGCCGGGCGGCGCGGAGCGCACTACGTGCGGCGAGCGCGCCGGGCGGACCGGATGCGTCCGATGTACCCGGCAACGACCCCGCTCCTGCCGTACGGGCCCGCGGCCTCTCCGTGGTACGCGGCGGCCGCACCGTCCTGGCCGCCCTCGACTTCGACGTCGAGCGCGGCCGCGTCACCGGCCTGCTCGGTCCCTCCGGCTGCGGCAAGACCACGCTCATGCGCGCCATCGCCGGCACCCAGGCCCACGTCGACGGCGCGCTCGACGTCCTCGGCCGGCCCGCCGGCGACGCGTCCCTCCGCCCCCGGACCGGTTACGTCACCCAGGCGCCGTCCGTGTACGACGACCTCACCGTCCGCCAGAACCTCGCGTACTTCGCCGAGGTCCTGCTCCCGGGCCGGGCCGCCCACGCCGCCCGCCGGGAGGCCGTCGACCGGGTCCTCGCCGACGTCGCCCTGGCCCCGCACGCCGACGTCCTCGCCGGAAACCTCTCCGGCGGCCAGCGCAGCCGCGCCTCCCTCGCGGTCGCCCTGCTCGGCGACCCCGAACTCCTGGTCCTGGACGAGCCGACCGTCGGCCTCGACCCCGTACTCCGCCGCGACCTGTGGCACCTCTTCCACACCCTCGCCGCCGACCGCGGCGTGACGCTGCTCGTCTCGTCCCACGTCATGGACGAGGCCGAACGCTGCGACCGCCTCCTCCTGATGCGCGAGGGCCACGTCCTGGCCGACACGACTCCGGCGGCCCTCACCACGGACCCCACGACCCCAACAGTGGAAGCGGCGTTCCTCGCACTGGTCGAAGACCCCGAAGCCACCACGGCTGCAAGCAGTCGTGAGCGGGCAGCCGGCCGGCCCCCCACGCACCCCGACGGCGAGCCGCGCCCCGCACCCCGGGCCTCCACGGCCCGCACCCTGGCCACCACCGCCCGCGTCCTCCACCAGCTCCGCCACGACCCCCGCACCATCGCGCTCCTCCTCGTCGTACCGAGCGTGATGATCACCCTGCTCCGCTACGTCTTCGACAGCGCCACCGGCACCGGCACCTTCGACCCCATCGGCGCCGCCCTCCTCGGCATCTTCCCGATGATCACCATGTTCCTGGTGACCTCCATCGCCACCCTCCGCGAACGCGCCTCGGGCACGCTCGAACGCCTCCTCGCCATGCCGCTCGGCAAGGCCGACCTGATCTCGGGCTACGCCCTCGCCTTCGGCGCGCTCGCCGTCGTGCAGTCGGCCGTCGCCACCGGCCTGGCCCTGTGGGTGCTGGACCTGGACGTCGCCGGCTCGCCCTGGCTCCTCCTCCTGGTGGCCGTCCTGGACGCCCTCCTCGGCACGGCCCTCGGCCTCTTCGTGTCGGCCTTCGCGGCGTCCGAGTTCCAGGCCGTCCAGTTCATGCCGGCGGTCCTGATGCCGCAGCTCCTGCTCTGCGGCCTCTTCGCCCCGCGCGACGCCATGCAGCCGGTGCTCTCCGCCCTCTCCGACGTCCTCCCGATGTCCTACGCGGCCGACGCCATGAACGAAGTGCTCCGCCACCCCGACGTCACCACCGGCTTCCTCCGCGACATCGCCGTCGTCGCCGGCTGCGCCCTGCTCGTCCTCTCCCTCGGCGCCGCCACCCTCCGCCGCCGCACGCACTAGCCCCGGAACAGCCCGGCGCAGCCGCACCCGGTCCGCCACGGTTCACAACGTGAAACGCCCAGGCGACCTGGCACCACCCAATGCGAGGATGACGCGGTACCGAGCGCCCGGCGCGCACCACGAAGTCCCACCGGCGAGGTGAACCGCATGTCCCACAAGGTCGCCGTCCTAGGCACAGGAAAGATCGGCGAGGCCCTGCTCAGCGGCATGATCCGCGGTGGCTGGTCCCCGTCCGACCTGCTGGTCACCGCCCGCCGTCCCGAGCGCGCGGCGCAGCTCCGCGAGCGCTACGGCGTCGAGGCCGTCAGCAACGCCGACGCCGCCAAGGCCGCCGACACGCTCATCCTCACCGTCAAGCCGCAGGACATGGGCGCGCTCCTCGACGAGCTCGCCCCGCACGTCCCCGCAGACCGTCTCGTCATCAGCGGCGCCGCCGGCATCCCCACCGCCTTCTTCGAGGAGCGGCTGGCCCCGGAGACCCCCGTCGTACGGGTCATGACGAACACCCCCGCCCTCGTCGACGAGGCCATGTCCGTCATCTCCGCCGGCACCCACGCCACCGACGCGCACCTCGCGCACGCCGAGGAGATCTTCGGCGGCGTCGGCAAGACGCTCCGCGTCCCCGAGAACCAGCAGGACGCTGCCACCGCCCTCTCCGGCTCCGGCCCGGCCTACTTCTACTTCCTCGTCGAGGCCATGACCGACGCCGGCATCCTGCTCGGTCTGCCCCGCGACAAGGCGCACGACCTGATCGTCCAGGCCGCCATCGGCGCCGCCGTGATGCTCCGCGACAGCGGCGAGCACCCGGTCAAGCTGCGCGAGAACGTCACCTCGCCGGCCGGCACCACCATCAACGCCATCCGCGAGCTGGAGAACCACGGCGTACGGGCCGCCCTCATCGCCGCTCTCGAAGCAGCGCGGGACCGCAGCCGCGCCCTGGCCTCCGGCAACGGCTGACCCCACCCGGCGGCTGCCCTTCCTGGCAGCCGCCGAGCCGAGCCGGGCCCTCAAGCCAGCAGCCCCACCGCCCGGTAGGCCGCGTCCACCCGCGGCCGGGCCATCCGCCGGGCCCGCTCGGCCCCGGCGCTCAGCACCTCGTCGACGTACGCCGGATCAGCGGCCAGCTCCGCATGGCGCTCGCGCACCGGCCGCACCGTCTCCACCACGGCCTCCGCCGTGTCCTTCTTCAAGGCGCCGTAGGAGTCGTACCCGTCGGCCAGCGCCCGCGGATCCTCGCCCGTACAGGCCGCCAGCACATCGAGCAGGTTCGCGACCCCGGGCCGCTCCGCCCGGTCGTAGACCACCTCGCTGCCCGCGTCCGTCACCGCACGCATGACCTTCTTCCGCACCACGTCCGGCTCGTCCAGCAGATAGACGATTCCCGCCGTACGGACGTGCGACTTCCCCATCTTCCGCGTGGGCTCCTGCAGGTCCATCACCCGCGCGCCCACCGCCGGCAGCGTCGCCCTCGGCACCACGAACGTCTGCCCGTACCGCTGGTTGAACCGGACCGCCAGGTCCCGCGCCAGCTCCACGTGCTGCGCCTGGTCCTCACCCACAGGCACCTCATCCGTCCCGTACGCCAGAACATCGGCCGCCATCAGCGCCGGATAGGTGAGCAAGGACAACCGGACGCTCCCGCCCCGCTCCCGTTCCCGCGCCGCCTTCTCCTTGTACTGGATCATGCGCCGCATCTCGCCGTCCGTGGCCGTGCACTCCATCAGGTACGAGAGCCGCGTGTGCTCGTCCACCCTGCTCTGCACGAACAGCGTGCACCGCTCCGGATCCAGCCCACACGCCAGCAGCAGCGTCGCCGCCTGCCGACTGAGCCGCCGCACCCGCGCCGGATCGTGGTCGACGGTCAGCGCGTGCAGGTCGACCACGCAGAACAGCGCGTCCGCCCGGTACTGGTCCTCCGCGGCCCACCGCCGCATAGCGCCGAGGTAATTGCCCAGCGTCAGGTGCCCCGTGGGCTGCACACCGCTGAAGATCCGCGTCATTCCGGTCCCCTTGCCTGCTCAGTCGCTCCATTGCGTGGAGCGATCGATTACGTGGAGACCGCCGCACCGAGCCGACCGGCCGGGTCACGGGAGGGAGATACGTGAACGGCCGCCGGAGGCGGCGGCCGTGATCATGCATGCGCTGTGGTCGGCCGCCGTCAGGCGGGCCACCACTGCTGTACGAGCGCACGCGTATGCATGGCCCCAAGGTACGCCGAGAAGGGCCCCGATGAGCGGGTTTGAACGAACCCGGGGCGTCGTGTACTGTCCTCCGAGTTGCCACGGAGTCATCGGCTCCCGGCAGCCACTCACGCCGCACCGGCGGCAACCCATTACTGCACGGCCTTCCTTCGGGAACAATTTCGGCATGCCGAAATTCAACCGATCGGCTCGATTATGAGCCGGCCCGGAAAACCGCTAAAGTAGTGATCACGCCGGAAGGCGCGAAACCCCCTCCGACAGGGATCGGGACCTAATTCGAAAACCGCTTCGCAGAAGCGGGAAGCGAAAAAGGATCTGATAGAGTCGGAAACGCCGAAAGGGAAAGCCCGCAAGGGCCGAACCGGAAAGCAACCCCGCTCCAACGGGGGGCCGGAAACGCCAAGCGGATCTGGTAAGGTTGGAACCGCGAAGAAGCCGAAAGGCCGAAACGCACCGGCGAAAATCGGAACCGCAAGGATCTGATAGAGTCGGAAACGCAAGACCGAAGGGAAGCGCCCGGAGGAAAGCCCGAGAGGGTGAGTACAAAGGAAGCGTCCGTTCCTTGAGAACTCAACAGCGTGCCAA